>CAZBIP010000127.1:7309-9494 GCA_964491885.1 uncultured Vicinamibacterales bacterium | reverse complement strand
CTCGCGGAGGTGGCCATCGCCGCGTGCGACCTTGCGGAGGTGATCGGGTCGGCGGTCGCGCTCAAGCTGCTCTTCGGCCTGCCGCTCTTCCTGGGCGTGCTGCTGACCGCCTTCGACGTCCTCGTCGTGCTCTACCTGCAGCAGCACCGGTTCCGCATCCTCGAGGGCATCGTGCTCACGCTCATCCTCGGGATCGCCGGCGGGTTCGCCATCGAGCTCTTCCTGTCGAAGCCGGAACTCGGCGGCGTGCTGCGCGGCTTCGTGCCGGACCCGGAGATCCTGCGCAATCCCGAGATGCTCTACATCGCGGTCGGGATCCTCGGCGCGACGGTGATGCCGCACAACCTCTACCTCCACTCGTCGGTCGTGCAGACGCGCAAGTACGCCGATACCGACGAAGGGCGGCGCGAGGCGATCCGTTTCGCCACGATCGATTCGACGGTGGCCTTGATGTCGGCGCTCTTCATCAACGCGGCCATCCTGGTCGTCGCGGCCGCGACGTTCCACGGCACCGAGTACGAATGGGTGGCGGACATCACCGACGCCCACAAGCTGCTGGCCCCGATCCTGGGCACGACGCTCGCGAGCACGCTGTTCGCCGTGACGCTGCTGTTCTCGGGCCAGAACTCGACGCTGACGGGCACGCTGGCGGGCCAGATCGTGATGGAGGGCTTCCTCGACATCCGCCTGCGGCCGTGGCTGCGGCGCCTCGTCACGCGCGCGATCGCCATCGTGCCGGCGCTCGTGACGATCGCGCTCTACGGCGACGCGGGCATCGGCAGACTGCTCATCTTGAGCCAGGTCATCCTCAGCCTGCAGCTGCCGTTCGCGGTGTTCCCGCTCGTGTCGTTCACCAGCGACCGGCGGAAGATGGGGCCGGCCGTTGCGCCGCGCTGGATTCGCGGGCTGGCGTGGCCGGTGGCGGTCGTGATCGCCGGGCTGAACGTGTGGCTCCTGGCGCAGGTGATCCTGTAGAGGTCGGGCATGTACAAGCGGATCCTGGTCACGGTGGAGCACTCGGACGCCGACCGCACGATCATCGACCACGTGAAGCCGCTGGCGAAGATGTGCGGCGCCACGCTGGTGCTGCTGCACGTGGCGGACGGGTGGGCCGCGCGGGCCTACGACGAGCTCGAGTTGCGCGAATCGAAGGAGATCCGCGAGGACCGCGAGTACCTCGAGGAACTGCGCGCGGGCCTCGCGGCCGAGGGCTTCCAGGTGGAGGCGCGCCTCGCCAGGGGCGATCCGCCGGACGAGATCGTCCGGGCGGCAGACGCCGAACGGGTCGATCTCGTCGCCATGGCCACCCACGGCCACCGGCTCATCAAGGACATCATCCTGGGCGCCACGGTCGACAAGGTGCGCCACCTGCTCACAGTCCCGGTCCTGCTGCTCCAGTCTCGACGCTGAGCTTGCCGCCGTCCCTTGACCGGGGGCTCTGACTGCGTCACAGTACTTCCAGCAACCGTCGTAGGGGTGTCCCGCGAGCCGCGGGGCTGAGATCACACCCTTTGAACCTGATCCGGGTCACACCGGCGTAGGGAACGATGAAAAGAACACTCCTCCTGATCGCGCTCGCCATCCTCGTCCATTCGTCTCTGGCCGAGGCCCAATCCCTGACCGTCACCGGCCGCATCGTCAACGCCGAGTCCGGCGTCCCCGTGGCCGCGCGCGTCGAGGTGCCGGACCGCCACCTCGCGGTGACCGCGGATGCGGACGGCCGCTTCGCGCTCGACGCCGGGCCGGTGGAAAGCGCCACCGTGGTGGTGTCGAGCCCCGGCTACTACGTGCAGCGGACGGTCGTCCGGTCCCGCGCGCCGCTCGACGTCCGCCTCGTGCCCATCGTCACCGTGAGCGACCGCGTCGAGGTGACGGCGGGCCGCGCGCGGGAGGGCGCCGACCCGGCCACGTTCAGCAACGTGCCGCGGCAGGTCATCGCCGACGCGCACTGGGGCCAGGATCCCGCCATGCTGCTCGCGCAGGTCGTGCCAGGGGTGTATGCCACCAACGACAGCGGGAACGGCATCGGCTATTCGTACTTTTCGATCCGGGGCTTCGGCCAGGCCCGCACCCGGGTGATGCTGAACGGCGCGCCCGTCAACGACGCCGAGTCGGGCGAGCTGTTCTTCGTCGACCTGGCCGACTTCATGTCGACGGCGGGCGACGTGCAGGTGCAGCGCGGCGT
>CAZBIP010000127.1:0-7209 GCA_964491885.1 uncultured Vicinamibacterales bacterium | reverse complement strand
GGCTCGGGCTACTACGACCAGTTCCGCGCGCGGCGCTGGCTGTTCGAGTACGACTTGCCGGACGCCACGTCTTCCGACGGGACGCCCGTTCAGCGAAGCGACCTCGTCCGGCGGCGGAACGTCGATGAATGGGACTTCGGATGGGTGCCGAAGCTCTCGCACACGTTCGGGCGCCTGGGCCTGGACGTCACAGGGGAGTGGCGCGCGCATCGCGCGCACCACGTGGGCGAGGTGACCTGGGCCCAGTTCTACCCGGCCGGTGCCGGTCCCAATCACCGGTACTACGATTACCGCGTCGCCAAGAACACGGCAACCGCCGCCGCGACGGCCCGGGTGGAGGCGTCGCGCCGGGTCGCGCTGAGCGCCGGCCTCCAGGTGTCGCGGCACGCCTACGAAATGTACGACGACCGCCTCAGGGGCGTGGCGTTCACGCGCTCGTACGGCTTCCTGCTTCCTCGGGCGGGCGTCGTCGTGAAGCTCTCCGAGGGCGGCGACGCGTACGCGAACGCGGCCCGGGGCATGCGCGAGCCGTTTTTCAGAAACGTCTACGACCCGCAGGACTACTACGCGACGGGGCCGGCCGATCTCGACCCGGAGGACGTGTGGAACGTCGAGGCGGGGACGTCGTGGCGGCGCGGCGGCTGGCGCCTCCGGGCGAACGCCTACTGGATGCACTTCCGCAACGAGATCGTGTACGCCGGGGCGCTCGATGACAACGGCGTGCCCGTGTACGGCAACGGCGCCCGCTCACGCCGGCTGGGGCTGGAAGTGGACGCGGGCGCGACCTTGCGGCGGGGCATTGGCGTGGACGCCGCGCTCTCGCTGGCCCGGAACACCTTCCTCCGCTACCGCGAGCACGATTGGGAGGGAGGCGCGGCGGTCTACGACGGGAACCGCGTCGCCGGCTTCCCGGACGTCATGGGATCCGTCGCGGCCCACGCCGGCGTGGGCGCGGGGCGCGTGACGCTGGCGCTCCGCCACGTCGGTCGGTTCTACCTCGACAACACGCAGAGCACGAACCGGGTCAACCCGGCGTGGACCACCGTGGATGCCGCGGCGAAGGTGCCGCTGCCCGCACGGGTGCTGGGCAGACTCGGGCCTGGTCAGTGGAGTCTCGATCTGAGGGTCCACAACCTCTTCGACCAGCGCTATACGACGTTCGGGTACGTGGATGGAGGCGTGCCGCTCTTCATCCCGGCGGCCGGCCGCAACGTCTACGCCGGCCTGTCGATGGGGTGGTAGGCGGCTCGTCCTCGGTTCCTGGCCTGACTAGCGCCCAGCGCCTAGCCCCTAGCGCCTAGCTAGACGATCCCCCGCTCGCGGCGCAGTTCGTTGACCGCCTGCAGCCAGTCCGCGTCCGGACCGCCCGCCCACGCCCGCCGCCGCTGCGAGAGATAGTACGCGCGAACCGCGATCTCGTCGTGCGTCGGCTCCGGAACCCGCGCCACCGCCACCGGCCGCTCGGCCTTCGACGGCCGGCTGTCGGCCACCGCCAGGAACTCGGTGCCCTCTGAGTTCGTCTTCGTGCGCCGGCGGGTCGTCACCTTCTCGACACCGGCCGCTGCCGCCGGAGTGATCTTGCGTCGCGCTGCGGGCTTCGCCGCTCCCGTCGTTTCGGTCCTCTTCGTCGTCTTGGCCATCTCTCTGTGTCACTCCCCCCCGTCGATGCGGCGCCGGCCTGCGCGCGGATCGCGGAGGCCGGCCGGCTCGATTACGGGGATTCCCCATGATACCACGAGGGGCCCGCGTGCCCCACGCGGCCGCGGGCGCGGCGCCGCCTGGCGCCGGCCGCCGGGGCTCGCCGAGCGCGGGGAAGGAACCGCCGTCAGCGCGCGTCCGTATGAACCACTGAGAGATGGGAGCGTCGGCATGCGCATGACCAGGAAGCGGTACCTCTCGGCGGGCGTGGTGTTCGGACTGGTGCTGGTGGCCGGTTCGGCCTGGGCCGTTCTCGGCGGGTCGTCCGGCGACATCGACCCCGCCCGGCTCGCGGTGGTCGAGCGCGGCGACGTCGCCAAGTCGGTCGTGGCCACCGGCCGGATCGAGCCCATCGCGAAGGTCGAGATCAAGTCGAAGGCCAACGGGATCGTGAAGGAGATCGCCGTCGAAGTGGGCGACCACGTCAAGGTCGGCCAGGTGCTGGTCGAGCTGGACAAGGACAACCTGGCGGCGAGGCTGCGCGAGACCCGCGCGGCGCTCTCGGGCGCGCAGGCGGCGGTGACGGCGTCGGAGGCGGAATTCGAGAAGAACAAGGTGGAGGCCGAGGGCCCGGACGTGCCGTTCGCGCGGCGGAACCTCGAGCGGGCCGAGAAGCTCTTCGCCGACCGCCTGCTGCCTCAGCAACTCCTGGATGACGCGCGAAACGCGCTGGAACAAGCGGTCAACCGGCAGCAGGCCGCCCAGACGCAGCTGGGGATCGCCCGGGCGAAGACCGCACAGGCACGAGCGGCGGTTGCCGCGGCGCAGGCGTCGGTCGAGCGCGCGGAAGAGGAACTGGCGAACGCGACCATCAGGTCGCCCATCGACGGGACGGTCCTCGCCCGCCCGATCGAACTCGGCAGCCCGGTGTCCTCGATCGCGAATCTCGGCGCCAACGCGACACTCGTCCTGGTGCTCGGCGACATCAGCCGCGTCTACGTGAAGGGCAACGTGGACGAGGCCGACATCGGCCTGGTGCGCCTGAATCAGCCCGCACGCATCAAGGTGGAGACGTTCCGCGACCGGCAGTTCGAGGGCAAGGTCACGCAGATCTCCCCGATGGGCACGGACAAGGACAACGTCATCTCGTTCGAGGTCAAGGTGTCGATCGACAACGCCGCCGGCGAACTGCTGGCCAACATGACCGCCAACGCGGAGATCATCCTCGAGGAGCACAAGCAGACGCTCGTGGTGCCCGAGGCGGCGATCGTGTACGACACGAAGCGGAACGCGTCGGTGGACGTCTACGTGCCGGGCGCGGAGAACCAGCGGGAGCGCCGCCCGATCGCCGTCGGCGTGAGCAACGGGACGAAGACGCGGGGGCGAGGGACGCGACACGTGATGCTGTTCATCAGGGACCTCATCGTGCAGACGTGGGCGAACCTGCGGGCCAACAAGCTCCGCTCGTTCCTCACGATGTTCGGCATCGCGTGGGGCGTGATCTCGTTCATCCTGCTCTCGGCGATGGGCGAGGGCTTCTCCAGGGGCAACCAGAAGGTCCTCGCGGAGCTCGGCAGGAACATCGTCATCATCCGGAACGGCCGCACGTCGCTGCAGGCGGGCGGCCTCAGGGCCGGCCGGGCGACCCGGCTCACGTTCGACGACGTGCGGGCGCTGCAGACCGAGTCGAGGCTGCTGCAGCACGTCAGCCCCGAGATCCTTCGCGGCGGGCTTCGGGTGAAGAGCCCCTACAACTCGAGCGCGACGTCGATGAGCGGGATCTGGCCCATCTACCAGTACATGCGCACGATCGAGGTCGACCGCGGGCGGCCGATCAGCGAGGAGGACTGCCGGGGCGAGCGTCGCGTGGCCGTGCTCGGGTTCGACGCGTCGAAGCAGCTCTTCGCGGACCGCGATCCCGTGGGCGCCGCCATCACGGTGAACGGCCTGCCGTACACCGTGATCGGCCGGGTGCGCAAGAAGCAGCAGGACTCCAACTACACCGGCCAGGACGACGGGCGGCTGTTCATCCCGTACGAGACGGCGCGCAAGGACTTCCCGCTGCCGGGCCTGCTGAATTCGCAGGACCACGTGTCGACGATCATCGCGGCGCCGTTTCCCGAGGTGACGACCCGGATCCGTGAGGCCATCGACCGCGAAAAGGGCCTCATCAGCTTCGCGGCGCTCGAGGCCACAGGGCCGGTCGAAACCGAGGTCCGCCGGATCCTGTCGAAGCGCCTCGACTTCGACCCGGGCGATCCCGAGGCGTTGAGCTTCTGGAACACCGCCATCGAGGCGGTCATGTTCGACAAGATGATCGAGGGCATGGACGAGTTCTTCCTGGCGGTGGCCATCGTCACGCTGCTCCTCGGCGGCATCGGCGTGATGAACATCATGCTGGTGGCCGTCCGCGAGCGCACCATCGAGATCGGCGTGCGCAAGGCCGTCGGCGCGACGTCGGGGCGCGTCTTGTGCCAGTTCTTCGCCGAGGGCCTGCTGCTGACGGGCCTCAGCGGCGTCATCGGCTTCGCGATCGGCATGGGCCTGTGCGCCCTCATCAACCTCGCGCCGATGCCCACGCGGTTCCTGGGCATGGTCTTCACGTGGGAGCGCAGCCTGTTCGCCGTCGCCGCGCTCACCGCGATTGGCGTGGCGGCGTCCACGTATCCGGCTCGGCGCGCGGCCGCGCTGACACCAATCGAGGCGTTGAGGTTCGAGGCGTAGGGAAGAAGTCAGGAGTCAGGAGTCAGGAGTCAGGAGTCAGGAGTCAGAATGGTCGTCACGCAAACCGGTGTCACCACCGAGTTCCGCGGACCGAGGTAGTTGACGTGCTGTTCAAAGAGACGGTTGCGCAGGCCTGGTCGTCCATCGTCGCCCACCGCTTCCGGGCGGGGCTGACGATGCTCGGCATCGCGTGGGGGATCCTGACCGTGGCGTCGATGATGGCGTACGGCAACGGGTTCCACCGGGCGATGTTCAAGGGCTTCAGCAACGCGTTCTCGAACGGCGTGGCGGTGATCTACGGCGGCCAGACGAGCATGCAGGCGGGAGGAGAGCGCGCGGGGCGGCGCGTGTTGCTCAAGGAGGCCGACGTCGAGCCGCTGAAGCAGCTCGGCCTCGTGAAGTACGTCAGCCCCGAGATCTTCGAGTCCCTGCCGCTCACGTTCGGCATCCGCTCCACGTCGGCCGGCGTGCGCGGCGTGGCCCCGGAATACGGCCTGATGCGCACCGAGGAAGCCTCCGACGGGCGGTTCATCAACGCCGAGGACGTGGAGCGCCGGCGCCGCGTGGCGTTCCTGGGGACCGAAGTGGCGCGCAACCTCTTCGGCAACAGCCCCGCCGTCGGGCAGACAATCCGCATCAAGGGGCTGTCCTTCGACGTCGTGGGCGTGCTCGCCGACAAGGCGCAGCTCTCGAACTACTTCTGGCCCGACAAGATGAGCGTGTTCATCCCGCACTCGGTGACGGACCAGTTGTTCCACCAGGACTACCTCGACACCATCGTCGTGCAGACGATCGCCCCGGCGTTCCACGAGCAGGGCATGAAGCAGGTCAAGGCCGTGCTGGCGGAGCGTCACCGGTTCGACGCCCGCGACACCCGAGCGCTCTCGATCCACGACAGCGCCGAGATGCGGGAGATCTTCGGCGGGATGACGCTGGGCCTGAAACTGGTTCTCGCGTTCGTCGGCACGCTGACGCTGATGATCGGCGGCGTCGGCGTGATGAACATCATGCTCGTGTCGGTGAACGAGCGCACGCGGGAGATCGGCGTGCGCAAGGCGCTCGGCGCGCGGCGGCGCCACATCCTGATGCAGTTCCTGCTCGAGGGGCTGGTCATCACCGCGCTCGGCGGGGCCGCGGGCATCGTGCTGACCGCCGTCCTCGTCAACGTGGCCGGCACGCGGCCGTTCCTGGCGCGCCTCATCGGCGACCCGACGGGCGACACGGACATCCACCTCCTGCTGACGCCGGACGTGCTCATCTCGACGACGGTGATCCTGATGATCACCGGGATCCTCAGCGGCCTCTGGCCCGCCCTGCGAGCCTCGCGCCTCGACCCGATCGAATCCTTGCGCTACGAGTGAACGCCGGGGCGCGGAGACCGGGTTCTGATCCGCAGATCTGCGGATCCGACGCCGCAGGGCTGTGGATCCGGCCCCGTCGATCCCGTCGAGAGCCGCGGGTACAGAGGCGTAGCCGGGGAGCACTCGCCCCCCGGCTACTCTGGTTGGAGAGGAGACTGGCGTGGGAACGGCGGGCGGGTCAGACCCGCCTTCCCGTGAGCCGGCGGCGCGGAGGCCACCACGCCGCGGGCATCGGTCTGGAGTGCTTGCGCGCTCCTTGCACCCGTGGAGACTGCAAGGCGTCTGCCAGCCAGCCCGGGCCGTCCCGGTCAACCCAACTCGTTGCTGCGGCTGGATTTGCATGCGGCGGCCGGAACGGCGCGCACGGCCGTGGTGACGCAATCTGACACCGCCCGTCAATCAGGCGACGAAAACCGGCACTCGGCGGATCGGTTGGAGCGGGCGGGCCCGGAGTAGCCGACCGGCAATCAGTGTCCGACCCCGTGCACGGCGGCGTGGTCCTCGCGCGACTCGAGGTGCGTCACGACCTCGACTTCCTCGCCGAGCGCGCTGGCGATGTGCTCCTCCAGCACGGTGGCGCGCCGGTGGGCGTCGCCAATCGTCAGCGTGAACGGGAAGAGCAGATGTACTTCGACCAGCGTCCGGTAGCCCGTATGCCTGACGCGGAGCCCGTGGTGCTCGAACCTCAGGTCGCGGCAGAGCGGCTCGATGGCGGCGGCCACCCGGCCGGTCCGCTCCGGGTCGGCGTAGTCCATCAGCCCGCTGACCGACCGCATCACGAGGTGCGCGCCGGACCAGAGAATGTTCACGGCGACCGCGATGGCGAGGATGGGGTCGAACGGCAGCCAGCCCGTGATCAAGACGAGGCCGAGGCCGGCGACCACCCCGAGGCTCGTCCAGGAATCGGTGAGCACGTGGCGGCCGTTGGCCTCGAGGATGATCGACTTCGACCGGCGTCCGGTCCGGACGAGGTACCATCCCAGCGCGCCGTTGATGATGGCCGCCGCGACGAGGAGGAGCGTGCCCGTGCCGAGCCGTTCGATCTGCAGCCCGTGCACCCACTTGTAGACGGCGGTCCAGATGATCGAGACGGCCGCGAGGATGATCAGGGCGCCCTCGAAGCCGGCCGAGAAGAACGCGATCCGTTCGTACCCGTAGGGAAAGCGCGAGTCGGCCGGCTTGACGCTGAGGTGCAGGCTGAACGCCGCGAACGCGACGGCCAGCACGTGGATGACCGACTCGAGGGCGTCGGACATGATCGCGGCCGACCCGGTCAGGAAGTACGCGGCGCCCTTGCCCGCGAGCATCGCGACGCCCACGGCGAGCGACAGGAACATGGCCCGCTGGTTCAGCCTCCGCTCTTCCGGATTCCGGATGACGATGGTGCTCATCTACCCAACCGCCTCTCCCATGGCCTCCATGAGCAGCCCGTGCTCGGTGAGACCGGCGGACGGCTTCAGCGGGCCGAGGCGTCCCTTGTGCATGA
>CAZBIP010000126.1:7912-9509 GCA_964491885.1 uncultured Vicinamibacterales bacterium | reverse complement strand
GCGATCCCGCGCCTCACGACCGACCCCGCCAGCGACTCGACTTCCGTCCGCTTGCCCTGCTGCAGATCGATCAGGAGCGACGACCGCGTGCCCGGCGGCAGGGCGTCCACGTACTGCTTCACGTACTCCTGCAGGCTTGCCGTGTCGCGCACGGGAACGCCTTCGGCCCGCGCGACGGATTCCACCTCCGTCACCGCCGCCATGAACTCCGCCTTGACGGCGGCGTCCGACCACAGGGGCCCGATGGGCAGGCGCGCCGCGCCCGTGAAGGCAGCGAACGGCGCGAGGTAGATGAATTTCTCCCAGAGGGGTACCCGCGCGTCCGCCACGGCCTCGGCCTGGATGTTCGCCGCCGTCAGCACGCCGGCGATCTCGCGCACGCGGTCCGACACCTGCGTCCGCGCGCCGAACGCCTCGCCGAACACGATCCGCCGGTGCGTGCCCGTCTGCTCGATGAGGCCCGGGAGCGAGAGCGCCGCCGCGATGTAGGTCGGCCCGCCGAGGACGCGCTCCTCCCCGACGACAGCCGCCACCTGGTCCACGCTGTCCACACCGTTCTGGAGCGTGATGACCACGGTCGAGGGGCCGACGAGCGCCGGCAGCATCGGGAGCGCGGTGGCGTTGTCGTAGGTCTTCACGGCCAGCAGCACGACGTCGGCCGGCCCGATCCGCGCGGGGTCGTCCTCCGCCTGCGCCCGCGCGACGAAGTCTCCGAGCGGGCTCCAGACCGCCAGTCCCCGTTCGCGAATCGCCCGCAGGTGGGCGCCCCGCGCCACGAAGCTGACGCGCTGGCCCGCGCGCGCGAGCAGCGCCCCGTAGAAGCCGCCAACGGCGCCTGATCCGAGGATCGCGAAATGCATATGAAGATCCTGTCAGTCGAGCGTGATGATTGGCCAGCCGCGCTCGACGGCGTGCGCCCGCAACTGCTCGTCGGGGTGCACGGCCACCGGGTTCGTCACCACCGACATGAGCGGCACGTCGTTGATCGAGTCGGTGTAGAACCAGCTCTCTCCGTAGTCCTCGAGCCGCTCGCCCCTGGACGCGAGCCACTCGTGCAGGCGGATGACCTTGCCCTCGCGGAAGCTCGGCGTGCCGATTGCGCGGCCGGTGAAGCGGCCGTCGGAGCGCTCCAGTTCCGTCGCGATGAGCGTGGGGACACCGAGGGCCGCGGCGATGGGCGCCGTCACGAACCCGTTCGTCGCCGTGATCATGACCTGCACGGCGTCGCGGTGACGGTCGAGGAGGGCCCTCGCGCCGGGCCTGATCATGGGCAGGATCTTCCGCTCCATGAACTGCGTGTGCCAGGCGTCGAGTTCGGCCATCGTGAACTGCGAAAGGGGATAGAGCTGGAACCCGAGAAACGCGTCCAGGTCGAGCGTCCCGGCGCGGTATTGCGCCATGAACTCGTCGTTGCGCGCCCTGTACGTGGCCTCGTCGATGACGCCGATCTCGATCAGGAACAGCCCCCACTCGTAGTCGCTGTCGCCGTCCAGCAACGTGTCGTCCAGGTCGAAGAGCGCCAGTGTTCGTCTCGTCATTCGTCGTTGCCTCTTCCGTATCCCGCTTGCCACGCCGAAGCCGGCTTCGGCGCGGCAGG
>CAZBIP010000126.1:6548-7812 GCA_964491885.1 uncultured Vicinamibacterales bacterium | reverse complement strand
AGTACTTGACCACCCTCTCCACCTTGTACCGCTCACCCTCCCGCCGCAGGATCACCAACTCGGCCGGCTCCCCCGGCGCCACGAGGCGCGGGGCCTGCCTGGCCGCGAAGTCCGGAAGGACGACCGTCTCGCCCTGTCTCAGCGACGGGTCCCAGACGGGAGCGACGAACAGCCCCTGCGCGTCGACCTCTTCCAGTCCCGCCATGGTGTGCAGGTCGCCAAGGTCTTCGATGCGTGCCGTCAGGCGCGCCTTCCGGCTGCCGTCCTCCGTCCGCACGGCCCTCGACGCGACAATGCCGATATCGGCCGTGAAGGGCGGGACCGCGTTGCCGGCGACGACGGTGGCGTTCCGGATCAGCAGGTAGAACAGGTTCGTCTCGTTGATCGGCAGCGACTCGTACCGGCGCGCGTCAGCCTGCGCGACCCTGCCGGTGGCGAGCGCGTCCAGCGCGGTCATCAGCGCCACGAAATTCAGCCGGACGAGGTACGGATCGGGGTCGGCAGCCGGCCACGGCCCCGTCTCGATGAGCACGACGCTGGTGCCCCACTTCGTCAGGTTGTCGCCAAACGCCCTCACCTCGAACTCATCGTCGTAGCGCGCGATCCGGCCGGGCGCGAGGGGCTCCAGGGCGTCGCGGATGAGCGCGGCCGTCCTCTTCGTCAGGAGGCGCCCCGGGCTCGTCGTGCGCGCCTCGTCGAAGGCCACCGACAACAGCGAGATGGCGGCCGGCTGACCGGTCTTCCCTGCCGACGTCCGCCAGCCCTGGTTGTGGAGATTGAGGCCGATGGCCGGGTCGAGGCGGTCCCGCAGCGCCTTGAGCGCCCGGCCCTCCGGCGTCTGCAGGCGCAGCGCGTCGCGGTTGACGTCGATCCCCTGGGCGTTGCGGCGCCGGAATCGCTCGGCGCCGTCCGGGTTCAGCATCGGCACGGCGTGGATCGTCAGCGAGTCCAGCATCCGCGCGAACGCCGGTTCGGCGCGGTGCCGGCGGAACTGATCGAACACGTCGAAGAGCGCCGCCGTGGCGGTGGGCTCGTCGCCGTGCATCTGCGACCAGAGCAGCACGCGGAGCGGCCCGCGGCCGAACCACAGATGGTTGAGCGGCCTCCCCTCGACCGAGCGGCCGATTTCCTCGACTTGAAACAGGTCCGGCGCTTGCGCCCGGACGTCCCGCAGGCGGGCTTCGACGTCCGCGTGGCGGACGAGCGGCGGTGCCGGCCACGACACGCGCTCGCGGTCCCACGTGTCGGACAGGCCTTGCGGCGA
>CAZBIP010000126.1:2345-6448 GCA_964491885.1 uncultured Vicinamibacterales bacterium | reverse complement strand
GCGGACGACATCGCGGCGTTCGTCCGCGACCGCAACGTCAGGCTGCTGTCGCTCATGCACGTCGGCGGCGACGGCTGGCTCAAGACGCTGGACTTCGTGCCCCGCGACTCGGAGCACCTGATCGACGTCCTCCTCGGGGGCGAGCGGGCCGACGGGTCGAGCCTGTTCGGCGACCTCGGCATCCCGGTGGGCGCGTCCGACATCATGCTTCGCCCGAGGATCTCGACGGCGTTCCTGGACCCGTTCTCCAGCGAGCCGTCGCTGGCCCTGCTCTGCAGCCACTACAACCGTCAGGGCACGCCGCTGGCCGAGTCGCCGGACACGCTGGTCCGCGCGGCCTACCGCCGGCTCGTCGCCGAGACCGGCGTCGACCTGCACGCGCTCGGCGAGATCGAGTTCTTCCTCGGCGCGAAGGCCGGCGACGCGTCCATCTACGGGGCCAACGAGCGCGGCTACCACGCCGCCTCGCCCTTCGTGTTCGGCGAGTCGCTGCGCCGCGCGGCGCTGGTGCGCCTGGCGGAAATGGGCGTGCCCGTGAAGTACGGCCACGCGGAGGTCGGCTACGTCGAGGCCGACGCCGCCGACGCGCGGGTGTGGGAGCAGCACGAGATCGAGCTGTGGCTCCGGCCGCTGCCCGAGGCCGCCGACGCCGTCATCCTGACGCAGTGGGTCCTGCGCAACCTCGCGCAGCGGGCCGGGATGCTCTGCAGCTTCGCGCCGATGGCGCGCAAGGGGCACGCCGGCAGCGGGATGCACTTCCATTTCGCCCCGGCCTCCGCCGGCCAGGCGTACCTCGCGCACACCGCGGCGGACGGCAGCCTGTCGCCCGAAGCGAAGTGGCTCATCGGCGGCCTCGTCACCCACGGCGCGGCGCTGATGGCCTTCGGCAACCGGAGCCGCGACTCGTTCGTCCGCCTCAGTCAGGCCAAGGAAGCCCCGAACGCGGTGACGTGGGGCCGTTACAACCGCCGGGCGCTCGTGCGGATCCCGATCATCCCCGTCGACCGGGACGGCCGGGAGACCAGCCCGGGCACGATCGAGTTCAGGCTGCCGGACGGGTCGGCCCATCCGCACCTGCTGCTCGCTGGCATCGCGCAGGCAATGGCGGACGGCCACGCCATGGCGGATCTCGACGAGCGCCTCGCGCGCACGGCCGTCACGGCGCAGGGCCATGCCGCCGCCGAGAACCGCGTGCCCCTCACGTTCCCCGAGGTGGCGGACGCGCTCGCGGCGAGCCGGCCGGTGCTGGAAGCGGGCGGTGTGTTCACGCCAAACCTGGTGGATCGCCTGCTCGCGCTGCTGCGCGCGTGAGGAGTGCCGGCATGAGAAGAGCGACGCATCGCCTCGCCGCCCGCGCCCTGGCCGTGGTCCTGGTCGCGGCCGGATTCCTGGCCGCGGCTGCCGTCCCTGCCGCCGCGCAGGGATTCGACGTGAAGACGCACACGCTGAAGAACGGGATGAAGATCCTCGTCCAGGAGGACCACTCCATCCCGAACGTGGCGCTGTACATCTTCTACCGGGTCGGCTCGCGCAACGAGCGGCCTGGCATCACGGGCATCTCGCACTTCTTCGAGCACATGATGTTCAACGGCGCGAAGAAGTACGGCCCGGGCGAATTCGACCGCGTCATGGAGGCCAACGGCGGCTCGAACAACGCCTACACGAGCGAGAACGTCACGGTCTACCAGGACTGGTTCCCGCGCGCCGCCCTTCCGCTGATCTTCGATCTCGAGGCCGACCGCATCCAGCACCTCTCCTTCGACCCGCAGATCGTCGAGTCGGAGCGTGGCGTCATCGCGTCCGAGCGGCGGATGGCCGTCGACGGCAACAACTTCGGCCTGCTGAGCGAGCAGCTCTCCGCGGCCGCGTTCACCGCCCATCCCTACCAGTGGCCCGTCGTCGGCTGGATGTCGGACATCGAGGCCTGGACGATGGACGACCTGAAGCACCATTTCCGGATGGGCTACTCGCCGTCGAACGCGACGATGGTTGTCGCGGGCGACGTGACGTTCGACGAGATCGTGCGGCTCGCGCAGACGCACCTCGAGCCCATCCCGGCGGCCGCCCCGCCTCCGAAGGTCATGACGAAGGAGCCGGAGCAGCTCGGCGAGCGGCGCGTGGTCGTGCGGAAGGCCGCGCAGCTGCCCATCGTGATGATGGCGTATCACGTGCCCGAGACCGCGCACCCCGACTACTACCCGCTGCAGGCGCTGGAGACGATCCTGTTCTCGGGCCAGAGCTCGCGGATGTACAAGCGGCTCGTCGACAGGGACCAGCTGGCGCTGTCCATCGGCGGCGGGACCGACTGGTCCTTCGATCCGTCGATCTTCACGATCAGCGCCCAGCCCAAGGCCGGCGTCGATCCCGCCGCGGTCGAGAAGGCCGTCTACGAGGAACTGGACCGGGTGGCCTCGGACGCGGTGACGGACGAGGAGCTGGAGAAGGCGAAGAACATCCTCCTCTCCGGGTTCTACGACCAGATCGAGACCATCAGCGGCCGCAGCAACGCCCTCGGCACCTACGAGGTGTTCTTCGGCGACTACCGGAAGCTCTTCGCGGCCGCGGACGACATGGCGAAGGTCACGAAGGCCGACGTGCAGCGCGTGGCGAAGCAGTACTTCGCCGCGAACAACCGGACCGTGGCCACGCTCGTGCCGGACGCGGGCGATGGTGACGGCAAGACGCAGGAGGGGACGAGATGACACGCGCCGCACGCATCCGCACCGCCTGCCTTTTCGCTGCCGCGCTCGCCCTGCCGGCCGCCGGGTTCGCCCAGCCCGGCACCCTGAAGCTGCCGGCCTACAAGAAGACCGTCCTGCCGAACGGCCTGACGCTCCTGCTCATGGAGCAGCGCGAGGTGCCGAAGGTGTCGTTCAGCGTCCTCGTGCGCGCCGGGTCCGTGGCCGATCCCGCCGGAAAAGAGGGCGTGGCCTCGATGACCGCCGCGCTGCTGCGCAAGGGCACCGAGGCGCGGAGCGCGGATCGGTTTTCCGCCGACCTGGACTTCATCGGCGGCAGCTTCGGCGCGGGCGCCACCGTGGACAGCACGCAGGTGTCGGCCGAGTTCATGAAGAAGGATCTGGCGAAGGGGCTGGGCCTCCTCGCCGACGCGCTGCTGCGGCCCGTGTTTCCTGAAGACGAAGTCGCCAAGCTGGCCGCGCAACGCGTGGATGGGATCAAGGGCGCGAAGGACCGGGCGGCGAGCGTCCTGCCGCAGTACTTCAACGCGTACCTCTACGGCAGGCACCCGTACGGCCGGCCCACGGGGGGCGACGAGTCAACGGCCGCTTCCATCACGCGCGCGGACGTCGCCGCGTTCTACGGCGCGAACTACTCGCCCGCCGGGACCGTGATGGCTGTCGCGGGGGACTTCGTGACCGCCGAGATGGAGAAGCAGCTGGCGGCGGTGTTCGGCGCCTGGCGGGCGGCGAAGGCGCCGGCCGTGGCAGATGTGGCTGACGCGCCCGCGTCCAGGGGGCGCAAGCTGCTGCTCGTCGACAAGCCGGACTCGACGCAGACGTACTTCCGGATCGGCAACGTCGGCATCAGGCGGTCCAACCCGGACCGCGTGCCGATCGAGATCGTGAACACGCTCTTCGGCGGGCGGTTCACGTCGATGATCAACACCGAGCTGCGCATCAAGTCCGGCCTCACCTACGGCGCCAGTTCGGGCTTCGTCCAGTGGAAGGCGAAGGGGCCCTTCTTCATCAGCAGCTACACCGGCAACGCCAACACGGAGAAGGCCCTCGACCTCACGCTGGACGTGCTGCAGCGCTTGCACCAGCAGGGCATTTCCGAAGACGACCTGACGTCGGCGAAGACGTATCTCAAGGGCCAGTTCCCGCCCGACATCGAAACCGCCGGCCAGCTGGCCGGCGTGCTGTCGGAACTGGTCTTCAACGGCCTCGACGAGCGCGAGATCGACACGTACTACGCCAGGATCGACGCCGCCACGATGGCCGACGTCAATCGCGTCATCAAGCAGTACTTCCCGCTCGACGACCTGGTGTTCGTACTGATCGGGAAGGCCTCGGAGATCGAAGCGCTCGCGAAGAAGTACGCGCCCGTCGTCGATCGCAAGCCGATCACCGCCGTCGGCTTCT
>CAZBIP010000126.1:0-2245 GCA_964491885.1 uncultured Vicinamibacterales bacterium | reverse complement strand
ACCCGCGCTCTCGCCCGCCTTGCCGAGCTCAGAGGCACGTACGGTCACGGCGTCGCCCGCGAGCGCCTCGCGCTTCTCGAAGTGCTCGAGGCCGCCGGTCTGCCGACCGCCGGCGCAGTCCGGGCGCTGCACGAGGCGCTGTGCTTCCTGCACGCCTACCCGGATGACAGAGCGGTCTTCGAGCGGACGTCGCGGATGCTGCAGGTGTTCTCGTCACGGAGGGACCTCCGCCGGTTCCGGCGGGCCCTCGAGAGCTCCGGCATCGCCGGAACGGACACGGTGTACCCGTTCGGCCTCTCGACTGCCGCGTGGCTCGTCGCGCGCTGCGGCGATCGGATCACCGTCGAGTGGCCGCGCGTGGATCAGCCGTCGATGGTCGAATCGCGCCTGCCGCTCTTCGCGCTGTGGGCCGAGCGGCCGGTCTTCGACGAGCCGCCGCTCGACGGCCGCGCGTGGCTGGAGAGGCTTCGCGGCCGCGCGACCGACGCCGCCTTCATCGTCCGGCGCAGCGCGGATCTGCCCGTGCGCGGGATGGCGCGCGAGCACCTCTACGACGAACTCGGACTGTCGCTGCGGGTGGCGGCCGGGCCGGGCTCCCCCGATCGAACGACGGCCCGCGTGCCCGGGCACCGGCTGGTCGTCCAGCGCGTCCCGCTGCGCACGGCGAGGCCGGATCTCGCCGCCGAGATCGTGAAGCCGCCGCTGCGCATCCGCCGCGTTGGCGAGCGGCAGGCGCTCGCGATGCTGGATCTCGCGCGCGAGTCGATGGTGACGCGGGAACGCGACCTCTACACGTTCACCGCCGCGAACGCGAAGGACGCCTGCCTCGTGGACTGCGGCGACGGACTCGAGTTCTTCTGCATCGGCGTGGACCCGGAGCAGCGGCTGCTGCTGGACGCCGTCTACGGGGCGCTGACGCTGCGGAACGGCGTGCCCGTGGGCTACGCCCTGTTCAGCGCGCTCTGGCGGTCCTCCGAGGTGGCCTACAACGTCTTCGAGAGCTTCCGCGGCGGCGAGTCGGCGTGGATCTACGGCCGGCTGCTCGCCTCGATCCGCGCGATGTTCGGTGCCGACACGTTCACGATCGATCCTTACCAGCTCGGCCATCACAACGACGAGGGCCTCGAGTCGGGCGCCTGGTGGTTCTACTACAAGCTCGGGTTCCGGCCCTGGGACCCGGCCGCAATGCGCCTCGCAGCGGGCGAAGCGCGCAAGGTGGCGGCACGAAAGGGTTACCGCACCGGGCGCGCGACGCTCGAGAAACTCGTCGGCGCGAACCTGTTCCTGCAGGCGGGCCAGCCAAGGCGGGACGTCATCGGCGCGATTCCGGCCGGCGCCATTGGGTTGGCGGTGACCGACTACGTGAACGGGCGCTTCGGTGCGGACAGGGAGCGGGCGGCGAAGGTCCTGGCAGAGGAGGCGGCCGTGCGGCTGGGTGCGCAGGGCCTGCAGAAGTGGACCGGCGGCGAACGCTTGTTCTGGGAGCGCTGGGCGCCGCTGGTGGCGCTGATGCCTGGCCTGGACGGCTGGACGATCGGCGAGAAGCGCGCGCTGGCTGACGTGATCAGGGCGAAAGGCAGCCGCCGCGAGTCAGACTTCGTCGCGCGCTTCGATGCGCACCCCCGAGTCGGGGGAGCCCTCGTCGAACTCGCCACCCGGCGCCGAGCCGGTCACTGACCGCCTTCACCGAACTGGTGACACTCTCCAATCCCGGGGGCTCCCAAGGCGCCGCGCTCTCGACCGTGGCTCTACTGGATCCCGTCCGGAGACGCCGGCGGCTGCACCGGCAGAACCGGCGGTGTTGACATCGACCGCACGGCGACTTCGCTCACGAGCGCCTGCGCGGCCATCCTCCACCTCCCGGCCGAGTCCAGCCGCCAATGGGTGACGTAGTTGCCGCGATCCTGAGACGACGGCCGCCCGGCTGGCGCCGCGGCGTCGGCGGCGAATTGGATCGTGTACTTGCCGCGCTCGACGGCCACCGGCCCGCTCGCCTCGAGGATGCTCGTCGAGAGCGTCACCTCCCATTGCCCCCACCCGAACGCGAGCTGCCAGTAGCGCTGGATGTCGTCCGTCCCGGCGCGGGCCTGGGTGTTCGGCATCATCTGCCAGCCGTCCTCCGTGAAGGCGGCCGCCACGCACTCGTACTCGCCCGAGTTCCAGCAGCCGACGAGTTCCTCGTTCACCTCGTCGATCGCCACCCGAACGGCGGAGGCGTCCGGGACGTTCTTGACGTTGCTGCAAC
>CAZBIP010000125.1:4416-9581 GCA_964491885.1 uncultured Vicinamibacterales bacterium | reverse complement strand
GCTTCTTCCTGAAGTCGCCGCTCAAGTTCGAGCCGCGCATCACGTCGCGCTTCTCTTACAGCCGCCGGCACCCCATCCTGAACATCCGCCGCGCCCACCTGGGTGTCGATTATGCCGCGCCCATTGGCGCGCCTGTCGTCGCCGTGTCGCACGGCACCGTCTCGCGCGCCGGGTTCTCGGGCGACGCGGGCCGCCTCGTCGCCATCCGCCACGCGAGCGGCTACGAGAGCATGTACATGCACCTCTCGTCCATCGCCGTGCGCGCCGGCCAGCGCGTCTCCCAGGGTGATGTCATCGGCCGCGTCGGTTCGTCCGGCCTCTCGACCGGGCCGCACTTGGACTACCGGCTGCGCAAGAACGGCACGTACGTGAACCCGATCACCGAGCACCGCCGCATGCCGCCCGGCGACCCCATCCCCGCCGCCCTGATGGCCGACTTCATGATCGCTCGCGACAAGGCCGCGGCGCTCTTTTCGGCGCGTCCAAGTAACTAAGGCCCTCGCTCGAAGTCGCGCCGGGATGTGCTTCCGCGCGGTCGCCCGCCATACGCGGGTGGCCGGGGCGCTTTCCATGTGCTCGTCCTTCAACAGGCTCAGGACGCCCTGAGCATGTCGAAGGGCGCAGGCCAGTCAACGTCAGTTCTGCCGAGGACAACTGGAAACGTCGCGGACAGGACCCGCTGCCGGGCGGGCGATGCGGGGACTCGGGGGGCGTCAGGCCTGCGGTCCCGGGAATCGGAAAGTGTCACCAATTCGTGGGAGGCCGAACCTCCGGGTCGGATGCCGTCCACGGACTCCGACCGCCGTACACGACGAGGGCCGCACGAGGCGGCCCTCGGAGAATCGCAACTCACGACGCATGCGGCTACTGCCGCTGCCTCCAGGCTCTCAGCGCGACAAGACCCATGCCGAGCAGGAGCAGTGAGGAACCGGCGTCGGGGACGGGCCTGACCTCACGGATCAGCTTCTCCTCGATGGCCGGGCCAAACGCCGTGAAATCCTGCGCGAACATCTGGAAGGAGCCAGGCCCGCCAATGACGTTCAGGCTTCCGTACTCGAACGCGTTGATGCGGTCGTCGTCGTCCAGGCCGAAGAAGTTGCGGTCATTCAACCAGATGGCGTTGATCGCCGTGCCGCCGCCGGTCAGGAAGTTGTCGCGCGCGGTCCGCACGGCCAGGCAGTCGACGTTGCTGGAAGTGCAGCCAGCAACGTCCTGCGCGCCCTCGGACGCGATATCGAGCACACCGCGGGTACCCGAGAAGTTGTTGGTGTTGAGCGCAGCGAGCGCCTGATTGATCAGGTTGCTCTGGCCGTCGCGGACTCCCCCGACACCCCGCGCAGCCGCCTCGACGGCGTCGGCGAATGCGTTGGAACTGGCGGCGTCGCTGACCAGCGTCCAGTCGACAGCCACGGCCACGCTATCGGCGAAGTCCCAGAGCGTCACCGCGATGCTGCCAATGGCCCCGCTCTCTATCGCCGAGATCACGCCAGCGCTGCGGAACGCAGCCGCAAACCCCTCGCGCTGCAGTGCGAAATCGGCGGCGTCCACGCTCCCGGAGACATCCGCGGCCAGAATGAGCTCGAGATCGACTCCGATCGGGTCGGCCTGCGCGGCCGCTCCTCCGAGCAGCGTCACGCTGAGCGCTATCGCGAGTACGAGACGTCGATGCACCAGTACACCCTCCTCTTGGATCCCGAGGCACCCCACTGAGCAGGCAGCATGCCAACCCCTGGGAAGAGCCCCCATCGAAGACCTAGTTGGATCCCAAGGCAATCCGTCTAGCAGACAGCATGCCAACCCCCGAGAACAACTCCTATTGAAAAGCTAAGGGTTGTGTATCTAATCAGATACAGTGATGGTTGTGAGGAGCGTACTCTGAGGTGGGCTCACTCGATCTGTAAGATTCTCCGACGGCTGGGCCCCATGTGCCTCCAACCGCATCCAGGAGCGTCGCTCTGCCGAGGGAACCTGGAAACGTCCCGGACAGAACCCGCCCCCGGGCGGGCGAATCCCGAATCCCGAACCCCGAATCCCGTCAGGTATACTCCGACCGATGATTAGCAGACGTCCGATCGTGCGCCCGTTCGTCCGTGCCCTTGCGCCGCTGGCGCTGGCCTTTGTCGTCCTTCCCCTCGCTGCGCAGCAGGCCCCGCAGCAACCGCCGCCGGTGCCGTCCGAGGAGCGCGTCCGCGAGCGCTACACCAAGTACGAGTTCCGCGTGCCCATGCGCGACGGCGCCCGCCTCTTCACGTCCGTCTACGTGCCCAAGGACGCCTCGAAGCGCTACCCGTTTCTCATCTCGCGCACGCCGTACAGCGTGGCCCCGTACGGCGTCGACAACTACCGCACGTCGCTCGGCCCGTCGCCCGAGTTCGAGAACGAGGGCTTCATCTTCGTCTCGCAGGACGCACGCGGCCGTTACATGTCGGAAGGGGAGTTCAAGCAGGTCCGGCCCCACGTGCCCGTCAAGCGCGGCCCGCAGGACGTGGACGAGAGCAGCGACATGCACGACACCATCGCGTGGCTGCTCGCCAACGTGCCCGGCCACAACGGCCGCGCGGGTCTCGTCGGCGTGTCGCAGGGCGGCTTCCACGTGGCCGCCGCCATCATCGACGCCCACCCCGCGCTCAAGGCCGCCTCGCCCCAGGCGCCCACCGCCGATTACTACATGGGCGACGATGTGTATCACAACGGGGCGTTCATGCTGGGGGCGAACTTCGGGTTCTATTCGAGCTTCAGGCCGCGCGTCGGCGGGCCGCAGCTTCCGTCGGACGAGCCGCGCTTCGATCCCGGGAATCCCGACGCCTACCAGTTCTTCCTGTCGATCCCGCCCCTGGCCGAGGTGAACGCGAAGCTCTTCGGCGGGCGCGCCGGCTACTTCCAGGAGATCGTCGATCACCCCAACTACGATGAGTTCTGGCAGTCGCGGTCCGTGTGGAAGTACGCGAAGAACATCACGCCTGCCGTGCTGCACGTCGGCGGGTGGTTCGACGCCGAAGATCCCATGGGCCCGCTGCACATGTACCGCGCCATCGAGCGGCTGAGCCCGCAGACCGACAACCGCCTCGTGATGGGGCCGTGGTCCCACGGCGGCTGGAGCCGCGGCGCGGGCGACCGTCTAGGCAACGTGGGCTTTGCGGTGCCGACCGGCGAGGTGTTTCGGGAGGACATGCAGTTCGCGTTCTTCATGCACCACCTGAAGGACACGCCGCTCCCGGCCGGGTTCCCGAAGGCGTGGATGTTTGCGACCGGGGTGAACGAGTTCCGCAGGCACGACGCGTGGCCGCCGAAGGGCGTGCGCCAGGTGGCGCTGTCGCTCGAGGCGGGAGGGAAGCTTGCCGTGGCCGATGCGGCCGCGAAGACGGCGCGTCAGGCGCGGACGACCTTCGACGAGTACGTGAGCGACCCGAACCGCCCGGTGCCGTACGTGGGCTACGTCGCGTCCGGGATGACGTCCGACTACATGACCGAGGACCAGCGGTTCGCGGCCACGCGTCCCGACGTGCTCGTTTACGCGACGCCGCCGCTCGAGGAAGACCTGACCGTTGCCGGGCCCATCCGCGTGTCGCTCAGGGTGTCGTCCACCGGCACCGACAGCGACTTCGTGGTGAAGCTCATCGACGCCTACCCGCCCGGCTATCCGCAGCCCGGGCAGGAGCAGGGGGCCGGCCGCGGCCGCTCGGGTGTGCGGCCGCCGTCGAACTACGTCCGGATGGGCGGCTACCAGCAGCTCGTGCGCGGCGAGCCGTTCCGGGCCAAGTTCCGGCGCAGCTTCGAGAAGCCCGAGCCGCTCGTCCCGGGTCGGCCGACTGAGCTCGAGTTCGAGCTGCCGGACGTGTACCACGTGTTCCGGTCCGGCCACCGGGTGATCGTGCAGGTGCAGAGTTCCTGGTTCCCGCTCGTGGACCGCAACCCGCAGCGGTTCATGGACATCCCCAAGGCCCGCCCCGCCGACTTCCGCAAGGCGACCCAGCGGGTGTATCACGGGTCGGCGCTGACGCTGCTGGTTGAGACTAGGGACTAGGGACTGGGCGCTAGGCGCTAGTCTGATCAGCGGTCACGCTGCATCGTCCACCCACGCGGCGTCAGCCGCGTCCCACTAGCGCCTAGCGCCTAGCCTCTAGCGCCTATATCCACAGCCGCGTCCCACTAGCGCCTAGCGCCTAGCGCCTAGCCCCTAGCGCCTGCTCTTGACTTCCCCGCCCCTTCTTGCTGAACTAGCTGGGCCAGGCGGCCGAGTCGGGCCGCCCGGCACCTCGTCTCTCACGTCCCGTGCCGGCGAGCGGACGGTTGCGGACCGCTCATCACCGGTCCGGGGCACGCTGGGTCATCGGTTCTCCTCGAGCGGCGCTGCGACCAGAGTGGGGACGCGGCGGCGCGGAACGCGAGCACAACATGGCGAAGATCCGACCCTTCCGCGCGTTGAGGCCCCAGCCGGCGTTCGCCTCGCGCATCGCCTCCGTCCCCTACGACGTCGTCAACACCGAGGAAGCGCGCGCGCTGGCCGCCGGCGACGAACTGAGCTTCCTGCACGTGTCGCGCGCCGAGATCGACCTGCCGCCCGGCACCGATCCGTATTCGGACATCGTCTACAGGACCGCGGCCGAGCGGTTCGCGAAGACGAGACAGTCGATGCTGGAGGAGGCCGAGCCGGCGCTCTACTTCTACAAGCTGCGGATGGGGGAGCACGAGCAGACCGGCCTGGCCGCGTGCTACTCGGTGGACGAATACGACGCGGGGCTCATCAAGAAGCACGAGAAGACGCGCCGCGACAAGGAAGACGATCGCACGCGCCACATCACCGAGCTGCGGGCGCAGACCGGCCCCGTGTTCCTGACGTATGCGGCGTCGCCAGCCGTCGATGCCGTGGCCGCGCGCGTGGCGAAGACCCAGCCGATCTACGACCTTGTGGCGCCGGATGGCGTGGCGCACACCCTGTGGAAGATCACCGGCGCCGACATGAATGCCGTCATCGGCGCGTTCAGCAGCCTGCCGGCGCTCTACATCGCCGATGGCCATCACCGCGCGGCAAGCGCGGCGCGATCGCGCAAGGCCATCCCGCGCGAAGTTGGCAAGGACGGCGTGGTCGAGGCCGACTGGTTCCTGGCCGTGGCGTTCCCCGACAACCAGACGCAGGTGCTGCCCTACAACCGCGTGGTGAAGGA
>CAZBIP010000125.1:0-4316 GCA_964491885.1 uncultured Vicinamibacterales bacterium | reverse complement strand
TGGCGTTCCCCGACAACCAGACGCAGGTGCTGCCCTACAACCGCGTGGTGAAGGACCTGGCGGGGCTGACGCCCGAGGCGTTTCTCGTGGCCGTGCGCGGCGTCTTCGCCGTGTGCGAGGGCGGCCCGGCGTCGCCGGCGAAGCAGGGCGACTGCGCGATGTACCTCGGCGGGAAATGGTACACGCTCGACATCGGCGCCAAGGCAGGCGCGGACGTCATCGGCAGGCTGGACGTGAGCGTCCTGCAGGATCACCTGCTGGCGCCCGTCCTGAAGATCGCCGACGTCCGCACGGACAAGCGCATCGACTTCGTCGGAGGGATCCGCGGGACGGCCGAACTGGAGCGGCTGGTGGACGGCGGCAAGGCGGCCGTGGCGTTCTCGCTGTTCCCGGTGAGCGTGGGCGACCTGATGGGCATCGCCGACGCCGGCGAGATCATGCCGCCGAAGAGCACGTGGTTCGAGCCCAAGCTCAGGGATGCATTGCTGATTCACTTGATCTAGGGGCTAGGTACTAGGCGCTAGGCGCTAGTGGGACGCGGCTGTCGCCGCGTGGGTAGCGTGGCCGGCTCGACAGTCCAGCTGACTAGCGCCAAGCGCCTAGCCCCTAGTCCCTGGTGTCCATTGAGGCAGATGCCGATGAAGGTACTGATCGCCGACCGCTTCGAACCGACCGGCCTCGAGGCGCTGCGGGCGCTGGGCCTGAACGTGATCTACCAGCCCGAGCTGAAGGAAGCCACGCTGGCCGAGGCGCTCGAGGCGACGCGGGCCGACGTCCTGGTGGTGCGATCCACGCGCGTGAGCGACGCCATTCTCGACATGGGCAACCTGTCGCTCGTCGTGCGGGCCGGCGCCGGCTTCGACACCATCGACGTCCGCGGCGCGTCGCGGCGCGGCATCTACGTCTCGAACTGCCCCGGCAAGAACGCCGTGGCCGTGGCCGAGCTGACGTTCGGCCTCATCCTGTCGCTCGACCGGCGCATCCCCGACAACGTCGCGGACCTTCGCGCCGGCGTGTGGAACAAGAAGGAGTACGCGAAGTCGCGCGGCCTGCTCGGCCGGACGCTCGGCATCCTCGGCTTCGGCAGCATTGGCCAGGAGGTGGCGCGGCGCGCCCAGGCCTTCGGCATGCACCTCGCCATCTGGAGCGAACTCGGCATCGAGATGGGCCGCGACGGTCTGCCGGAGGACCTCCCGCAGGTCGTCCGGCTGCGTCCCGTCACGGCCGACGTCGCCGAGCCGAAAGTGACCGTCTATCCGACGCCGGGTGACGTCGCGGCCAACTGCGACATCCTCAGCGTCCACCTCGCCCTCAACGAGCGGACGCGAGGCCTGGTCAACGCGGACGTGTTCGATCGCCTGAAGGACGGCGCGTGCTTCGTCAACACCGCGCGCGGCGAAGTGGTGGACTATAAAGCCCTCGAGGCCGCAGTGAAGGCGAAGGGCCTGCGCGTGGCGCTCGACGTCTACGCGAAGGAGCCGGCGATGCCCGAGGGCGGCTTCGTGGACGCGCTCATCGGCATGCCGGGCGTCTACGGCACGCACCACATCGGCGCCTCCACCGAGCAGGCGCAGCAGGCCATCGCCACGGAGACGGTCCACATCATCGAAACCTACCTCCGCACCGGCCGCGTCCCGAACGTCGTCAACTTGAGCCGGAAGACGCCGGCCACGCACGTGCTCGTCATCCGGCACCAGGACCGGCCCGGCGTCCTCGCGCACGTGTTCGACCGGCTGCGCGAGGCGGGCATCAACGTCGAAGAGACCGAGAACATCATTTTCGCGGACGCCGAAGCCGCGGTGGCGCGCATCGGCATCACCGGGGAGCCGCCCGCCGGCGTGGTGGCGGCCATCGAATCCGGCAACCCGCACGTCCTGGACGTGCACGTCGTCTCCGTGGAGTAACCGCCGGGCCAGCGCCCGGTCCGCGGATCGAGGAGGCAGTCACCATGTCCACGTCACGCGTGTTCAACTTCTCAGCCGGCCCCGCCGTGCTGCCCGTCCCCGTCCTCGAAGAGGCGCAGCGGGACCTCGTCTGCATGCCCGGCGCCGGCATGTCCATCCTCGAGATGAGCCACCGCGGCAAGGTCTTCGAGGGCGTCCTCGCGCAGACCGAGAAGGACATCCGCACTCTGGCCGGCGTCCCGGACGACTACAAGGTCCTGTTCCTGCCCGGCGGCGCGAGCCTGCAGTTCTCGATGGTGCCGCTGAACTTCCTGCCTCGCGACGGCTCGGCCGACTTCGTCGTGACCGGCGCGTGGTCGCAGAAGGCCGTGAAGGAAGCCAAGAAGGTCGGCGGCGTGAAGATCGCCTGGACGGGCGAGGCCGACAACTTCAAGACGATCCCCGCGCAGGGCGACCTGAAGCTCGATCCGAACGCCGCGTTCGTGTCGTTCACGTCGAACGAGACCATCCACGGCGTCGAGTTCGGCTACGTGCCCGAGACCGGCGGCGTGCCCCTCGTCTGCGACACCTCGTCGGACATGTTCAGCCGGCCCATCGACGTGGCGAAGCACGCGCTCATCTACGCCGGCGCGCAGAAGAACATCGGCCCCGCGGGCGTGGCGCTCGTCATCGTGAGCGGCGAGCTGATGAAGAAGCGCGTCGAGGACCCGAAGCTGTCGTCGATGCTCAACTACGCCATCCACGCCGACAACCAGTCGATGTACAACACGCCGCCCGTGTTCTCGATCTACATCATGGGCCTCGTGATGAAGTGGCTGCTGTCGATTGGCGGCCTGCCGGGCATCCACGAGATCAACGCGCGCAAGGCGGCGAAGCTCTACGCCGAGATCGACCGCACCGGCTACTACAAGGGCCACGCCGCGAAGGACTGCCGGTCGCTGATGAACGTGACGTTCCGGCTGCCGAGCGAGGAACTCGAGGCGAAGTTCGTCAAGGAAGCCAAGGCGGCCGGCCTCGACGGCCTGAAGGGGCACCGCTCCGTCGGCGGCCTCCGCGCGTCGATCTACAACGCGTTCCCGGAAGCCGGCATCGACGCGCTCGTCGAGTTCATGCGGGAGTTCGAGCGGAGCTGCGGCTGAGAATGCGCGCGCCGCGGCTCCGCTCGCCGCGCCGTAGCCGGCCCTTCGGCTCGCGGCCGCTCGCTCAGGGCGAGCCGGCAGGCCGCTTGGCGAAGGCGGGAAGCAGCGGAACGGCTAGTCACGTGGAGGGCGGGGCTTTAGCCCCGCCATGACGGCGTCCCGCGTTCAGGCCCGGGGGAGGCGAAACAGATGGAGCCCCGGGTCTTTAGACCCGGGGGGAGCGTGCCGAATGAAGCTTCGGATCTGTAGAGTGCTCGCCGCGTCGGCCGCGCTCGTCGCCCTCGTCTTCGTAGCTGCCGGGGTATCGGTCCCTGCGCGGGCGCAGCGGCCCGGCGGCGGCGCGGCCATGGAGGGGTGGACCCAGCTCTTCAACGGCCGCGACCTCACGGGGTGGACCGCGAAGTTCGCGAAGCACCCGCTCGGCGTCAACCTCCACGACACGTTCCGCGTGGAGGACGGCCTCCTCAAGGTGCGGTACGACAAGTGGCCGGCCGCCTTCGACGGCGAGTTCGGCCACCTGTTCTACGACACGCCCTTCTCGTCCTACACGCTCGCCGCCGAGTACCGGTTCGCCGGCGAGCAGCACAAGGGCGGCGCGGCCTGGGCCATCCGCAACAACGGCCTCATGATTCACTGCCTCGATCCGCGGACGATGCTGCAGGACCAGGACTTTCCGGTGTCCATCGAGGTGCAGTTGCTCGGCGGGCTGGGCGACGGCAAGCCTCGGCCCACCGCCAACCTCTGCACGCCCGGCACGCACGTCGTGCTGAACGGGCAACTGCACACCGCGCACTGCGTCAACTCGACGTCGCCGACGTACGACGGCGACCAGTGGGTGCGCGTCGAGGTGGAGGTGCGCGGGGGCGAGGTCATCAGGCACATCGTGGACGGGAAGGTCGTGCTCGAGTACTCGAAGCCGCAGATTGGCGGGGGCCAGGTCAGCCCCGTCGATCCAAAGGTCAAGGTGGACGGCACGCTTCTCACGGACGGCTTCATCGCCATCCAGGCCGAAACCGGCCCGACCGACTTCCGCAAGATCGAGCTCCGGAAGCTCGACTAAGGGGTCGGGTCTTTTTACGCAACGGCTCCTCGCCCGGCTACAATTCTGTCGGTTCGCCGGCCGCCCCCCCGACCCCGGGGCCGTGGCCGGCCTGCCTGGGGGCGCCCATGGTCTCGTGGCTGACCTTTCTCATCATCGGCCTCATCGGCGGCATTGCTGCCGGCCTCTTCGGCGTGGGCGGGGGCATCGTCATCGTGCCGGCGCTCATCTACT
>CAZBIP010000124.1:8200-9868 GCA_964491885.1 uncultured Vicinamibacterales bacterium | reverse complement strand
ACCGGCACGCCGAGACGCGGAATGGCGGGGGCGCTGTTCTGCATCTGCAGCACCTTCTCCTCCAGCGTCATGCGGGAGACGAGATCCGCCGCCCGCCTGGCCGGCGACAGGGCGGGATCGAGGTAGGGCGCGCCGGCCGGCTGGCCGAACGTTGTCGTCGCCAGCGCGACGAGGATGATCGCAAGCAGGAACGTTCTCACCTGGTCATCTCCTGACGTGCATGGTGGCGAGTCCCGTGCGCCTGCGTCGAACCCCGATGAACGGGCAGCGCCCGGACCGGGAGACCCCCGGAGTGTAAGCGCATTCGGTATGAGAAGAAAGAGAGATTCGCAGCGCGAGCGACGTTGGCGACTTGGGCTTCAACTTGGCTGACTCGGCCGGCAGCTGGGGCTGTGTAAGCGCTTACCCGTTCCCGACCCTCGCACCCCGACTCAGCCGCTCGGACCAGCGGACTCCTCGACAATCCTCTGGAGCGCGGCGATCAGCGGCGGCAGGTCCCCTGTCACGACCTGCCAGACGATGTCCTCGTCCACGCCCAGGTAGTCGTGCACGACCTTGTGGCGCATCCCGACGATCTCCTGCCAGGGGATCTCGGGATGTCCGTCACAGAACTCGCGAGACACGCGTCGGCCTGCCTCACCGATGACTTGAACGAGGTGCGTGAGCGCCAGCCGGAGGTTTTCGTCCCGTTCGTACGCCTCGCGGGTGACGCCTTCGGTCTTGGCCACCGCCTTGCTCGCCATGTCGAGCATGTGCCCGACGAAGACGGAGTCACGCGGCGACATACAGCGGCTCGACGGCGCTCAGGACGCGCTCTCGGATTCGGGGGTTCAGGAACTTGGGCGTCACCAGGTCGACGCGCCGACCCTGAAGCAGCGCGGACAACTCTCGTTCGATCGTCACGAAGCGCAGGCCAGGAACATGGCCGGGCAGGAATTCCACCAGGACGTCCACGTCGCTATCGGGTCGGAAATCCTCGCGCAACACGGACCCGAACAGCGCAAGTCGCGCGATGTGATGCCGCCGGCACAACGCGGATACCGCTTCGCGATCAATTTCCAGATGCGGACTCATCGTCTAGCCTCTGGCGCCCATGATAGCGCCATCCGGGGCCTGTGGGGTTGGCAGGTCAGGTCAACGGGAACAACTGCTGGGATCTCGGTTCTCCACATCTGGTGCATTCGGCGTCACACCAGCTCATGGGCAGGCTGCACGCGGGGCTTCGCGCGCACGCCGGCTCTGGGAACGCCACGGCCTCCTCTCTATTCTTTCCGTCGAGCGGGCAAGCTAACATGTCGCGGTCCTCGTTCGTCGGGTGGGCTCTGCCACGGCCTGCGGTTCGAAACCGGCGGTTGTCTCCAGGAAACGTTCACGGCGGGAGCGGTGACGCCCCGACACGAGACGATGAAGGCTGTCACGTGCCTCAGATCTTGATGGGACTCACGAAGCCGCGCGCGCCGATTGTCGACTTTGCGTTCTCCGGAGTCCCGTCAGATTCCGCCAGAGCCTCCGGCGGCAGACACGCAGGACACAAGGCCGTGCCGGCAGCCCCTTTCACGAGCTGTCTCCGCGTGATACTCCCTTTTCTACGTGAAATCATGCCGGCCCCTGTCTTGGTCAAGGATTGTCGACCGCTGTGAACGTCTTCCCCGCTCCCGGACACAGCCC
>CAZBIP010000124.1:0-8190 GCA_964491885.1 uncultured Vicinamibacterales bacterium | reverse complement strand
GCGAGTTCGCCGGCGGCAGCGTGGCGGCTGTGTCACACGGCTCGCCGCTGGCGACGTGGCTTGGGCTGCGGCGACGCTACAGCGAGGCGATTGTCGCCTCAAGGTGTCCGAATCCCTGCGGGGGGTCCGCCTACGCCCGGCCTTCGATCACTGAGCACGCTTCGGCACGGGCTGCGGCGAGACAGCCTTCGCCTGTCAGGAACTCGCTTCGGTGCAGGGACGTGCTTGCCTAGCCGAAGCTCGGCGAAGCCGAGCGAAGGCTGGCTGGGAGGCAGGGATTCGAACCCCGATAACGCGGTTCAGGATTCGGTCAGTCTGGAATTGACTGTGCGTTGTTCCGGGCGGGCGGTGCTTCGAGACGCCGTCGTTCCTGTCGTGGTTTTCGAATCTCCTCGACTGAAGCGCGCATCCGCTCCGCCTGCCGGATCTTCTCCGGCCAGGAGAGCGCCTGGCGGCTCTTCTGCCATGCTGCCTGCCGTGCGAGCAGTTCCTCATGGCTCGTCATCGAGGAACCTCCGGCTGAATCGGGCCCACGCACCAGCCAGTCCGTGTCGCTCGGCGAGGGCACCCGCATCGCCGCGGGTGACGGCGCCGGACTCGAGCAGCGCGAGCACTCGCGCGAAGTCCTTGGCGCGTCCGACACTGATCGCAATGACGGCCAGATACACCGCTCCGACCACGCGGAACGGCGTCCCGTCGAAATCCGCCGTCTCCGCGCGATCGACGGCCTCTTCCGTCAGGGGGCTGAACACCGGGATGAACTGGACGGGCCATGCGCCCACACGCACGGCCTCTCCCTCGGGGGCGTAGCCCTGGTCACGGCAGTAGTCGTAGATGGCGCGCAGTGGATCGAGGCCGTCCGGCGTCGCGATGGCCACGAGGACGTCTGCGTCCAGAGTGGCCACCGCCTCGGTGTAGCGCATCTGGGCGGCCGCACCGAACAGCGCGTAGTCCTTGATGACTCCCTCCGCAAGCATGCTGTTCAGAAGTTCGGCGACTTCCTTCACGGTCCCGATGGTAGCGGGATCGCGTGCGCCCGGCAAGGGCGTTGCGGACGCGCGGTTCTCGAAGACGAAGCAGCGGGTGCTCGGACTGCTGTTCGGCCAACCCGACCGAAGCTTCTACGTGTCCGAGATCGTCACCCGGGCGCGCGGCGGAACCGGCACCGTGTTGCGGGAACTGGCGCGCCTCGAGAAGAGCGGACTCGTCAGCGTCAAGCAGGTGGGCAACCAGCGCCACTACCAGGCGAACCCGAGCTCCCCGCTCTTCGACGAATTGCGCAGCATCGTCGACAAGACCGTCGGCGTCGTCGGACCGCTTGCGGCCGCACTTCGGCCGCTGGCTCCGAGGATCGTGGCGGCATTTGTCTTCGGATCTGTCGCGAAGAAGAGCGACACAGCTCGAAGCGACATCGACCTGATGATCGCGAGCGACCAACTGACCTATGGCGACGTGTACCCAGCGATCGAGGCTGCCGGCTCGACGCTCGGACGACCGGTGAATCCGACGGTGTACACGACGAGCGAATACAGAAGACGGCGCGCGGCTCGGAACGCGTTCTTGACGAAGATCCTCGGGCTGCCGAAACTCTGGATAGTTGGATCAGAGAATGACCTCGCCTCTTGAACGCCTCGCGGGCCCAGGCCAGCCCTTGACCGCCGAACCTCCCGACGCCGCGGAGTTCGAGGGACTGAAGCGCTCGGGGCTCTCGCGGCTCCACGACGCGGACCGGGATTCGAATCACGATCGCCCACCATCGCCCCGCTGCGTGGCGATTGCGACGCCGCAGACGCAGAGAACCCAGGACACAGTCGCCCGCAGAGATCAGCGGCGCTTCGTCCAAGCCGCATTGGAGCGCTCCGACAGCGTGGCCGATCCGGATGGGCGGCCGCGTCGGCCCGCGGGTTGAATCCCTCACGTGGTGTTCACCGTGGCGCGTTGATCTAAGATACACGCGCGGCAACGGCCCACGTCGGACTTGCGGGGTGGGCCGAACGCCAGGAGGTGCGCGCGTGGCCCCACCGGAGCGCGTACGTTCTCAGCCGGGCCCTGATGCGGACCTCCATCCGGAGGGCGTCACCGTGGACGCCACACTCGAGGCGTGGCGCCGCAAGGCCTCCGACATCCTGCTGGCCACCCTGGCTGCCACTTACCTGCCGGCAATCCTGATGATGATACTCGGCCACAGCCCGCCCTTTAAGACGCAGACAGGAGCCGTCGTCTTCGCGGTTTACCTGGTCGTCGGTGCCAGCGCCCTCTGTCGCTGGGTAGAGTACCGGCGGCGCGTAAGGGCCTCCGTGTGGGCCCTGTACGCGGCCTCATTTGCCGCCAGTCTCATCAATCCCAGCGGGGTTTATGCCCAGCTCGCGGTGATCACGATCCCCATATACGTGTTGGTACTGCTAGGCGCTCCCGCTGGCAGGATCGCCATCGTGGCCAGCACTGCCATCGTCGTGTCATCTCCCCTGCTGCGGGACCAGCCGGGAGTCATCCACCTCCTGGGAAGCCACCCAACGTTGGAAGCGGAGCCGCACACCGTGGTGTGGTTCCGGGCAACCGTGCAGACGGCGTCTCTGTTTGCAGTGATGGTCCTGCTGGGTCGCTTTCACCGCCTCCTTTTGAACGCGATCGCGCGGCAGATTGCCGCGCAACGGAAGATGGAAGACGAGATGAACGAGCGGCAGCGACTGGAGCGCGAGATCGCCGGCGTGGGCGACGCGGAGCGCCGCCACCTTGGCCAGGAATTGCACGACGGCGTGTGCCAGCAGCTCACCGCCGCGCTGCTCCGGTGTCAGGCGCTGGAGCGTCGGCTCGATCGAGGTGGCACGCTGTCGGGCGCGGATTTCACGCCGATCTCTTCCTTGCTGGCGGAGACCATCGACGACGCGCATGATGTCGCACGCGGACTGTGTCCTCTGGAGCCGGAGGCCGACGCCCTTGCACCCGCCCTCCGGGCCCTCGCGAAGCGAACCCAGGAGATGGCCGCGTTGCCGTGCGAATTCCGCACGGCGGGCGATGTGCGCGTGCCCGATCCGGCAGCGGCACAGCACCTGTATCGGATTGCGCAAGAGGCCCTCAGCAACGCGGTGCGGCACGCAAGTGCCAGCCGCATCGCCGTCGACCTCCGCTCGAGCCGCGGCGGGTTGACGTTGCAGGTGGACGATGACGGAGCGGGGCTCCCGGCCGAACGGCCCGGCGGCGGGATGGGGCTGCGCACTATGGCGTATCGGGCGCGGATCATGAACGGCGTACTCACTGTTGTACCCCGGCCTGGCGGCGGCACGCGCGTTGTCTGCCACGTGCCACTCGCCGACGCCGCGCGGGCTGCGGGACTTCACGCATGAAAGCACCAACGGCTCCCAGGCACTCCGGCGCTTCGCAGCGTATCCATGTCCTGCTCGTGGACGATCATCCCGCGGTCCGCGAGGGTCTGGCGCTGCTGCTGGCATCCGAAGACGTCGTCGTCTCTGGCGAGGCGGGCGGTCGCGCCGAGGCACTGGTTTGCCTCGAGAAACGCCGCCCCGAGCTGGCGATTGTCGATCTGTCGCTGGATGGCGAAGACGGCATGGTGCTCGTCGCCTGTCTGCACCAGCAAGGAATCCCGGTGCTCGTCTATTCCATGCACAAGGACCCGCGCCACGTGCAGGCGGCCGTCGCCGCCGGCGCGCTCGGATACGTGACCAAACGCGAGCTGCACGGCGTCCTCGTGCACGCGATCCACGAGGTTGCCGCCGGCCGCCGTTTCCTCAGTCCCATCGCAGCCGCCGCGCTGGCGGAGAGCCTCGCGACCTCTTCGGCCGCCGGCATCGGGAAGCTGAGTCCCCACGAGCGCCAGGTCTACGATCTGCTGGGCCAAGGCGTGGACACCTGCGACATCGCCACCGCTCTGGGCATCACGAATCACACCGTCGAATCGTACTACTCGAGGATCCTGATCAAGCTGGGCCTGACGGGGATGTACGAACTGCGCCGCCACGCCATCGCAGGTCTGCAGAACAACACGTAGCTCCCTCCTGCGCCTTGTCGTGGACTTCCGGTACACGCCTGTAGCGGAGTTCCACCACACCGCCTGTCGGCAAACTCCGTTGCATACAAGGCCGCTTGCGTCGGGCTAATTTCTTCTCCGCCGTTGCGGCGCCGCGATCGGGCGGCGCAGATTTCGACAACGAGCGGAGATGCTGAAGATGAAATCCCGAACGTGCGCTCTCATTCTGCTGTTGCTCGTCGCTTCATGCGGCCTGGCAGACGCGCAGACCACGCTGACGCCTGGCACGCCACCCGTCGAATGGACCTGGCAATTCACAGGAACGTCTTCGCAGACTCCCTGCGCGATAGCTGTGGACGCAACCGGGGTATACGTCGGCGGCCATTGCCTCTTGACGAAGCTCAACACAGACGGGAGCGAGCAGTGGCATGCGGGCGAGGTGTGCACGTACTACCGCACCCAGCGGTTCACGGGCTTAGCACCTCATGGAACGGCGCTGTTCGCAGCAAGCAACGATTGGGTCCGAATGCCAGGCGCGGGCGCGATGGCCGGCGCGACGAGGTTTGACACCACCACTGGTAGCGCTGCCTGGAGCGACTCGATCCGCGTGAGTGGCGGGATGGTTTTCGGTTCCGCCGTAGCGGCCAGCGCCACCGGCGTGTATGTCGCCGGTCTGGTCCAAGGCCAGTTGGTACCTGACCAAACCGGCAACGCCTTTGTGCGGGCGTACGATCCTACCGGTTCGCTTGACACGTCGTCGGGTACAACCTCCCCGGTTCATCTCTGGACGCATCAGTTCGGATCGACGGGAGCCGAGGTAATCTCTCCCGCTCTTGCGATTGACGAAACGGGGGCGTACGTGACGGGTGAGATGAACTCACCGGACTACCGCGGGTTCCTTCGCAAGTACGCCCTCGATGGCACGCAGGTACTCTGGACTGTCGGGTGGCCCGACGAGATCATTCCCAGGGCCATATCCACCGATGCAACCGGCGTGTATATCGCGGGTGTGGCCTGGGGCAGTGTCTCGCACGGCTTCGTGCGCAAGTACGACACGAATGGCAACGAGCTCTGGACCCGCGAGTGCGGGACAATCAACGATGACGAGGCGGTGGCGATTGCGGCCGACGGCACGGGCGTGTACGTCACCGGTCGGACCTACGGGGCTTTCCCGGGGTACACCAACTCGGGCCAGAACACGGACGTGTTCGTGCGCAAGTACGACGGCGAGAGCAACGTCGTATGGACTTACCAGTTTGGAACCGGTCTTGACGAACAGCCCCAGGCCATTGCGGTGGATGACACCGCGGTGTATGTCGCCGGCCACACCGGCTCCGACGGCTTCGTCGTGAAGCTGAACCAGGCGCAAATGGTCCCAACCTTGACCCTGCCGCCAGATCAGACGGCAGAGGCAACCGGGGCGTCGGGAGCGGCGGTGACCTTCACGGCGAGCGCGACGGATTGGGCCGACCACGCGGTGGAAGTGACCTGCGACGCGACGTCGGGCAGCACGTTCCCGGTGGGCACGACCACGGTGACGTGCACGGCCGTTGACGTGCACGACAACACAAGCCAGGGAACCTTCATGGTGACCGTGATGGACACGACCGCGCCGACGCTGACGGTGCCAGCCGACATGTCCGTCACTGCCACGGTCGCGGGCGGTGCGTACGTAACGTTCAGCCCGTCCGCCACCGACCTGGTTGACGGCCCCGTTGCGGTCGGTTGCACCCCGGCATCGGGCAGCCTGTTCGGAACGGGGACGTCGACCGTGGCCTGTGACGCGACGGACCAGCACGGAAACCGTGTGGTGGCAAGCTTCAACGTCACGGTGACCTTCGCCTGGTCCGGGTACCTCCACCCTGTGAACGCCGACAACAGATCGGTGTTCAAGCTCGGAAGCACCGTCCCGGTGAAGTTCCGTCTGTCTGGCGACAGCGCCCCGATCACGAGCCTGTACGCGACGATCTCTATCGCGCCCGTGAGCGACGGGGTCGTCGGCGACGAATTCGAGGCGGTGTCGACGGCGGCCGCGGACGGCGGCAATGCCTTCCGGTACGACCCGACCGCCGGGCAGTACATCTTCAACTGGGGCACCAGGTCCTTGAGCACGGGTACGTACCAGATCTGCATTGAGTTCGGCGACGGTCTGACGCGCGCGGTGATCGTGTCCCTCAAGAAGTAGGCAGCACGTAGCGCAGGATCCGGTTGCGCTTTGCGGTGGTGCCCCACATACGCCTCGGTTGCTTGTGTGGGCGTCCACTGCCGCGACCGAAACCGAGTGTGCTTCGGCGCGAGGACGTATGGAAGCGCAGGCAACGCGGCGCATTCTGCTTGTGGACGACCACGTGGCGGTCCGCCAGGGGCTGGCGCAAGTGCTCGCGGAAGAAGGCGTCGGCCAGTGCCGCGAGGCCGCTGGGTACGAGGAAGCCCTCGTTGACGCCGCACGTGATCCGCCCGACCTGGCGCTGGTGGATCTCTCGCCCGGAACCGACCACGCCCTGCAGTTGGTGGCGGCGTTGTGCGCGCGGAACGTCCCGGTGCTGGTCTGTTCGGCCCACGAGGAGCCCAGTTACGTGCGGCGGGCGCTGGCGGCCGGCGCCCGCGGCTATCTAACCAAACGCGAAGCTCCGCGTGAACTGGCACGCGCGGTCCGCGATGTCCTGGACGGCTGGCTGCTCGTCAGTCCCCGGGCAGCCGAGGGATTGCGGTGACAAGCGTGCCTGGGCCGTCCCAATCGACAGCCCCTGCAGGCACCGAACTGGCTTCGTGGGGTCGCCAGATGGCGTCCGACGCGGCTATGGCGAGCGGTAACTCCGCGATCGCCGCCGTTTTCGGAGGCCGACGCCCGCGCATTTTGTCGGCTTCTTGCCACGCGGGAGCGAAGCCACGCCACGCCGGCTTCGACCTCCACCTGAAAACAGCGCTAGAACAGCGAAGGCTGGCTGGGAGGCAGGGATTCGAACCCCGATAACGTGGTTCAGAGCCACGGGTCCTACCGTTGAACGACCTCCCAGCACGGAGCGCTGCGGCGGGACTAACCGATCAAGTCTACCAAATCCGACAGGCGCAATCCAACGCGGGCGCGGGCAGTCGGCTCAGCCATGTGCGATCTTCCGGTCGGCTGACTGAAAAGGACGCGTTCGGCCAACTGAAAGGTTCAGCGTCGGCCCATCGAAAGGCGTGGCGTCGGCCCATTGACGGGTGGACCTCGCGGACGGCCGGTCAACTCTTCGGCGGAAAGGCCTGCAGCGCGCCGGCCATCCGCGCCAGCGCGCGCTCACGGCCCAGAAGTTCCAGCACCTCGAAGATGCCGGGGCTCTCGGCGCGGCCGACGACGGCGACGCGGGTCGGATGGATGAGAACGCCGGCTTTGACCCCGCGCGCTTCGGCGAGTGCGCGGATCGCGGGTTCGAGCGCCGCGGCGGTGAACGCCTCCGTCGCCGCGCACGTGTCGCGCACGGCCGTGAGGTGCGCCAGCGCCTCCGGCGACGACAAATGCTTCTGCACGGCTGCCGCGTCGTAGTCGACAGCGTCGACGAGGAACGGCCTCCCCTTCTCGACGAAGTCCGTCAGGCGCTTCGCGCGGGGGCGGAGGAGTTCGACGAGCCGGGCGAGCCATGCCCCCTCCCCCGGGTCTAACTCGTCCTGAGCGAGCTCCCCGTCTGCGTGCGAGTCGAAGGAAGACCCGGGGCTCCAGTCCATTCCGCTTGCCCCTTGTCCCTTGCCCCTTGTCCCTTCCGGAGGCCCGGGGCTCCATGTGGCGGGCCACAAGCCGGCTTCGCGCAGCAGCGGCTCGATCCGGCGCACGAGCTCCCCGGCCGGCATTCGCGCGATGTGCTGCGCGCTGAACCACTCCAGCTTCTCCGGGTTGAACACGGCGTTGCTGCTCGCGATGCCCTCGAGCGAGAACGCCGCGACGAGCTCGTCGCGCGTGAACAGCTCCTGGTCGTTGCCCGGCGACCAGCCGAGCAGCGCGAGGAAGTTCATCATCGCCTCGGGCAGGTAGCCCTGGCGCTTGTACTCGGTGACGGACGTGGCGCCGTGCCGCTTGCTCAGCCGCCGCTTGTCCGGCCCCAGGATGAGCGGGACGTGCGCAAACGCAGGCTCGGGCTTGCCGAGCGCGCGATAGAGGAGCACCTGCTTGGGGGTGTTCGACACGTGGTCGTCGCCGCGCACGACGTGCGTGATGGCCATGTCGATGT
>CAZBIP010000123.1:1408-9971 GCA_964491885.1 uncultured Vicinamibacterales bacterium | reverse complement strand
CCCGACAGCGTGTCCGTGTAAAGCTTCTTTGCGTTGGCCAGCCCGGCCACGTCCTCTAACTGCTCCGGCCCCTGGTAAACCGTCAAGCCGTTAGTCGCCTGTATCGCTTGCACCTTCCGGCGCCATAAAGCCGGAAAGTTAATCCCGCCCGGCTCCGCCTTGTCTAGGCTCATACTGAAGACTTGCTCGGCCTCGAAAGCAGCCAGCCCCCGCACACAATCTAATACCCGCTTCCGTTCCGCCCCTTCCGGCTTGGGCGTGTCGGCGTCGGAGCAAATCCCGTCAATGATCCGGCCCAGGGCCTCGGCGTCAGGCAAGGGCTCTTCGATCATTACCACGTCCCTTTGAAGCTCCGGCGGCAAGCTCAGCGTGGCGCTAAGCAATACCAGCGTCGCGCCTATCCCCGAAGCTTTGAAAGTGTCTCTGCAGTTCCATACCGCTTGTATCATTCCCGCATTCCATCCCTGCCCGCCATCCTGGAGGATGCGTTGCGCGCCCAGCACGAAGCACAGCGCACGCGGCGCAGGCTTCCGGGCCAGGAGCGCTAAGCATTCAACCGGGTTCTGCGTTAAGGCAGGCTCCGGCGCGTTCTCTTGTATGTACATTTCCCCGGCTGCGTTCGCTTTCCCAGTCTCCGGGGCCACCCAGGCCCGCAAACCGTTTATGATGTCGTGAACCAATACCGGGCACGTCTCCGCCTTGCCGTTGAGTTGACGCACAAGCGCCGCCATCGTCGCCGCCGGGTCTGGCGCCTCAACTCCCAGAATCGGCACCGCACAAGCCCGCGCAATCTGGAATTGAGTTCTCTTCGCCGTCGCTGTCTTTTGTGTTGTCTGCATGTCGTTCGCTTTCTCTTCGGTCGGTTTCGGTTGTTGCTGTCTCATATCGTGCTGACACCTTATCACACTACAAGGGGCTTGCAATAGCTAACTGCATCTTTTTTTGTCAGTACTTATACGGATGCCCACAGCCCGTACTAGTACGGATCGCCCAACCCATGTCCTAACCCGTCAAGCACGTAATTCCCTTAACGTCAAGCGTGTAATTGCCGTCAAGATAGTAATTACCGTCAAGCGTCTATTGCTCCCAGTGTGGCATCTCATAGCTTGACCATCCCTAAGTGTCCAAGCAAGTGTCCAAGCAAGGGGGGGGTCGAATGCTAGGGGGGAATAAGCTTGTGCGTTGCGTCTTCTCTCGATCTCGTGGTATGCTCTTTGGACGATGTCACGCCGCCGGTCCGACAAGACTCCGCCCCGCCTCGGGGGGGAATGGACTCAGGTCGGGCGAGCGCTGGCGCCGTCGCCGGCGGAGGTGCGCGCTATGCTGGTCGATCTTCACCGGGTATTCCCTGGTGCCCAGCTTCCCAACGTGCTCGGCGTGCCCTTCCTCACGGTTGACTACTGGCGGCGGGGTATCCGCAGCCCCAGTGATGGCGCCCGCCGCATGATCTGGCTTGTCTGGTGTCTGGTCCTGCATCCGGCCCGCCTGCAGAGCGTGTTCGACCTCGCCACCTGGGGCCGGTTCCGGCGCGACCGCCAGCCTCGGCGCCGATCGGCCCGGCAATCCTTCGACCAGTTCATCGAGCCGCGGGACGACTGGTCAATCTGACAACCGGCCCGGCTCGAGCGTACTAAACACATGATACATTGTGCGTCAGTTCTTCGCAAGTGCCACGTTTGCAGCACATTACAACTATACGCTCCGGTGGTTTCTTGCTATTTTTGGCCCCGTACGCTACCCCTTGTGGGGTCGAATCGTAATTCCAGGCCACTGGCCGCGACTCCGCCGGGCTCCTGGTCAGCCAGGAGGCCGCCAACTGGCAGCGGTCGAACCCGAAAGCCAGCCCCGGCCAGGAAAGCATTCTTTTACCGGCCCGGACCGGCCCGGCGCGCAGACCCCCCCGCCCCACTTTTGGGGGTGCCACCCCCCGCGGCATCGCACGTGTATGCACTCTTTCGATTTCCGACGTCATTTTCAGAACGGGACATCTTGGGGTTCAGGTTTGGGTTGATGCTGGTTGGGGTGATGGTGGAGGAGTGATTTGACGAAGTTAGCGGAGTGGGTGGAGGCGATGATGGAGATGGACATAGCGGAGTTGGATTGGGAGGGGTGATAGTTGATGGAGCGGAGGGTGGCGCCGACGAGATTGAGGATGGGGTCGAGGGAGTTGAGGAGGGACGACTTATCGGCTTCGGACTTGGGGGTAGGCAGTTCTGGTGGATCGGGCTGGAGGTTGATGGTATGGATGGAGCGGGGCTGGTGTTCCTGGAATAATTCGTCTGTGGATTGTTTTGGTGGTTGTGTGGATTTAATTTTTGGCATTGGGATAATTCTTGTACAGAGTTACTTATCAGGAGAATTCCAATTAGCTTCAAAAAAAGGGCATTTGGGTTTCCAAGGTTTCCCAATTTCCCATCCCCCCCGTAGGGGGTGGGAAAGTTGGGAAACTTGGGAAACGCCCTTTTTGTGTCCATTTTTACCAGATTTGGGAAAGTTGGGAAACTTGGGAAAGCGGAGAACATATTAAAAGTTATTTGTCACAAGATTGGCAACTGTTGTTGTTTGGAAGATTCTTTCCATGTGTTTACGGCATGCGAGAGTCTTGCAGTTGCGATAGGGATATAATCGGGTTGGAGTTCGATGCCTATGAAGGATCGGGATTCGAGGATAGCGGCTTTTCCGGTTGAGCCGGAGCCCATGAACTTCAGGCCGTAGGGCGGGTCGCAAATGCAGGCGTCGGCGAGAGACGGCAAGGTGGGCAGGATGTCGCGGCAATCTCCGCAGTAGATTGCGGATTCGGGGATTGCGCTCATACCTCAGTTGAATGCCGGGCAAGACCGGCGGCGTTTCTCGATCTCGCGGGAGATTTCCTCTTTGGACATGGAACTTGTTTCGCCGTAGGCGTTCCAGAGGCACCGGGAGAATTCTTCGACGCGGTTTTTGGGGACGATTTTGTCGAGTTCGCCGGGGTGGGTCAGGGCCATTTCCATGATAGTTTTGTCTATGGTCTGCTGGGATTGGCCGCGTTCCTCGAAGAACTGGATGAGGAGGCTGCGGATGGTTTGGGCTTTCTTCTTGCTCATATTCATCATATCAGGTCGGGGGTGGCGGCGGGGGCTTCGGGCTGGTCTGGCTGCTGCGGTGCCGGGGCGGCATCGTTGGGCTCTGTCCGTTCAATGACGATGGAGTAGCGGGCGGTGGCGACGGACAGGAAGACGCGACCGGCGCGCTCCAGGTCTTGGATGTAGCGGTAGGCGTTGCCGTTGCTGTAGCCGAGTTCGGATTTGGCGCGTTTGGCCCATTCGGCCTTGGTCAGGGCGCGTTCCTGGAGGAGGTTGAGGAAGCGGGCGGGAATCTTGTCGGCTTTCTTCTGCAGTTTATCCTCTTCCTGGCCGGAGCCGTCGAGCATGGCGACCTCTTCCATTGTCGGTTCGCGCCAGTAGATCGAGCCGTCGCGGGACCAGGCGAGGTAGCGTTCGTAGAGGAGTTGGCCGTCGTCGTCGGTCCAGCCGATGCGGGCGCCGCGCTTGGCGGCGTGCAGTTTGTAGTAGCCCGCCTTGCCCATAGACTGCAGGGATAGCACGGCGCGAGCCCAGTTGGCCCACTCGGCGGAGCCGGAGCCCAGGTAGGCCAGTTCTCCGTTCGTCCACGCCTGTTTTTCCTTGCCCGATGGGGGTTTGTTGGTGTGGTGATAGCCAACCATGCCGCATTCATGCTCGAAGATGACGGGATTAAGGGAGGCGCGCAGGAAGTTTCCTACGACCTCCTGCTCCTTCACGTTGCCGCCGACAAAGGACAGCATTGGGTCAATCATCAGCAGATCGGGGTCGTGCAGGTCGAGCAAGGGGCGGACGAGTTCCTGGCAGAACCGATCGCCGACTACGCCCTTCGTCGCGCTGTAGATGAAGACGTTGGAGAAGAAGTTGTAGCGTTCCTCCTCGGTCAGGTTGAGCCCTTTGCAGACGCCGTCGCGCATCTCGGCGACATCGCCGTCGTCGTTCTCGGCCTGGATGATGACGGTTGAAAGCGAGCGGGACGGGCGGATGCCGAAGAACGGCTTCACGTTGCACCAGCAGGCGGCGGATTGGACACTCAGGGAAGAGTTGTGCGTTACCGTGAAGTCTTCCAAAAGGAACCGCCCGTCGCCATCCAACTCGAACCCGGCGTATTCTCCCCGGCCAATCGGCTTGATTGACAAACCGGAAAGCAGCACGCGCTTTTTCTGCCGCCGATCCGAAGCCTTTTTACGGGCTGCCTTACTCGGCACCCGAGACAAATCCCCACTGATAAGGACGCGCCAGTAGAAGTTTCCAGCGCCAGTTTGGCAGCGTTTGAACTCTCGGGAAATGGACGCTCGGAATCCAAGCGAGCGGGCCAGAAACGCAATGTCGTTAGCCAGAGCTTGGTACTTCGACGTTATCTCGGCGCACTTATTGGAAACGTGTCCGTCCGAGTCAATCAAGCCCGCCAGCAGGGCCATTCGGACAGATTCGGAGTTGGCGCGGTAAAGCAGCGGAATGTGCTTGTTGTTGGCGACGCCCAGTTCGCGCAGCGTATTCAAGACAGGATTCCGCTGTCCTTTGCCCTTGGTGACAGTAACCGTGCTGCATCCGTTCTTCATCTGGGTTGTCCGGAACATTCGGCGGGAAGCGCCGAAACCATGAATGTAGCGGATCACCTCCGGCTCCGGGTTGGTTATACCGGTATGCCCCCGAGTCCCGTCCCCAAGCCAAAGCCCAAGAAAATAGGGCGGCAAAGGAACCTCGCGCTCCGGCCAGTCTATCGGAACCGCAAACCCTTTGGCGCAATGCTTGAAAGTCTTGTTCTTTCCAAGATACTCCGACAGGGGAATGTCAAACACTTCGGAATCAGAATAGCCCGAAACAGCGCCATTCATGCCGTTAGTCATTGTCAGCGAGAGCACATGCGCCGAGTTGCACACATACGATCCCCGGCGTTTCTGGCTGACTTCGTACAGTTCATCCGTGCCGCTGCAGGTTGATTGCACGATGCGCGGAAGTGAATCCGGCCCCATCAAGGCATCGCCGATGCGCACATCCTCAACGGCCTTGACCGTCCCATCAAACATCAGAATGCGAGTTCCGCGCCGCAGGCACTTACCAACACCTGTTGGGCCATTAAACAAGAGGCCGCCCCCTTGGCACAGGTAGCGGTATTTGAGGAGTTCGGTGGGGTCATTGTCGGGGGGGCGGGCGAAGACTCCGATGCTGCGGGCGACAACCGGGAAGGCGTCGTAAACCTGGCGGGCAACCTCTCTGAGCCCGGCGGCGGTATGCAGATCGTTGAAGTCGGTTGGCTTTCCCCCCAGAGTGTTGTCACTGAAATCAGGGCAGGCCACCAGACCGTTGACGGCTTTGGCGGCTGCCTGCGCTTTGGTCAGGCCGGGATTGCCGTCGGTGAACTGGTCGTTGTCGGCGCACAAGACGATCGTGCGGGCGGGGTATTTCTTGCGCAGCGACTGGACTACGGCCAGGAGGTTGCCGCAATTCATCGCGCACACGACGGACCAGCCGGTCGCTTCGAATAGGCTGGCGCCGGTTGCGTAGCCTTCACAGACAAGCAGGGGGCCTCCGGGAACGTCGGCCAGCGGGTAGTAGCAGCCTGCAACGCGTCCGCCGGAAACGAAGCGCTTGGTGCCGTCCTCGGCGATAAACTGCATGGAATGGACCGTGCCGTCAATGTCCTGTAGCGGCAGGGCGAGCCAGTCGCGGGTCAACTCCTCGTCCGACTGGTAGAGGGGGCCATGCGCCTCAACGCCCTTGGCGGCCAGGTAAAGGTGCCCGTCGGGGCGCGGAAACACGCGGAGCCACTGGGCGCAGCGCCCGCGGGCTTTCTCTTGCGCCTTGCGCTCCTCCTCGGCGCGCTTGGCCTCCATGTCCCGCCATGCCTGACCGGCAGCGTTCCAGTCTTCCCGAGACAAATCCTTGCGCGACTTGCTTGTCCACTTCACCTGAAGGTTGCGCTTCCAGCAGCCGAAGACGGCAACCATCAGGGTTGGGAACTGGTGGATCGAGTACCAGCAGTTCTCCTCGCGGTCCCCGGCGGTTTTGTAGCGGTGGATTTTGTCGTCGCCGATGAATTGGCCGGTGAAGGGGATGCCCGCCTGGGCCATCTCCGAGCGCAGCGATTCGAGTTCGTTCATGCCGGAATCTCCTGGAGCAGGCTCCGAAGCTCGCGTTCGCAATCGTCTATCTCGGCGGCGCTGCGCGCCGAATACATCCGGTTGAGGAGTCGTATAATCCGCAGCAGCCGGTCAACGCGGAGGGTCAGTTCAGCAATAGATGCGTTTGGCATAGGAAGAAAAAATCGCCCCAAACCCGCGCCGTGGAAAAAGGCGTAACGTGCGGGCCTGGCGGCCAGTACGGACCTCTTGCGTCACGAGTTGGGGCGAAAATTCAACAGGCCGCTTCGGCATAAGAATCACACGTTACTTTGTCTCGGCGTTTTCCATGCGCCGCGTCCGCAAAACCCGCTTCACGGACAATCCACGGAGGCGTTTATCGCCTAGTCGAGCATCGCTGTCAACCCCCGAATGAAATTATTTTTCAAGGCTGCCCGTCTCCGGGGTTGCGGCCTGTGCTGCGCGTCAACGTCACGACCTTCATCGCGCCCGTCTTGCGGTGGGCGACATAAGTCAAACCACACCAGGCGCAGCGCAGCAGCGTGTCACCGTCGGGATAGATCGGCGGCGCGTAGTGCCAGTTGAAGCGGTGGGCCATCCGCATCACGGGGCGGTAGAATACCCGGAACCAGACGCTGACAAACAATTTTCGGAGGACGGATTCGTTACTCATAATTCAATTCTGCTTCCTTTGAAATTCCTACGCTGGCTCCGAAACGCTATGAGACTGCGGTGAGGAACCGCTTGAAGTTTGGCCGAAACGCATCAAGCGACCCGAACTGTTGGTTTCGGGTAGTCAATTTGGCCACGACCCGGAGCCAGCGCGGGAATGTCAACGGAACAGTTTCACAATCCGATTTGTATGTCGCGCTCGAAAAATGTCAAGCCCAGGAATTGCGAAATTCCAAAAAACCCCTTGCGCAAGTGGAGGGTCCTGACGTATAAGCACATAAGAGGCGACCGGCAGCGCCCGGCCAGAGCGATTTAACGAATATGCCCAGCGCGGAAGAATTGAAGCAGTGGGAGCGGTTGCAAAACTCGGCAGGGTTTGACGACACAGCGAAGCTGGTTGAGAATATGCCACCCGTCCCGTCAGACGTTAAGCAGCGTTTCCCGTCCATGCACCAGTACGAAGAGATGCAGCGCGAGTGGGTCATCAAGCTCATCAAGGCCATTCGCGGCGGATAGTCCAATCACGAGAAAAGACATAGCTATGCTACAATTAAACACCCCATTAACCGCATCATTGGAAGCGTTGAGGAGGCCCTGGGGACCCAGTGGGCCGGGGTATGACTCAAGGTACGCCGGAATTCCTGGCGGACCGGCGACGCCAGACCGACCGTGGGATAATCGGTGGTACCAGGCAATCACCCCAGAAAGCGCGCAGGCCAGCATGGATGTCGAAATGTATCGCAAGATGAACCCGTCCGGGCAACCCGGCGGAGCCGGAGCCCCGGTCTTTGACGCTAATCTCGGCATGTACGTCAACTCGGTCAGCGGCAGGCCCTACAGCGGAAGATACGGCACGACTGGACAGGAGTACGTCAACGGCCAGCCGACCGGCGTTCCCGTTCCGTATGGGGCCGGAGCCACGATCAACCCGAACGACCCAACCCAGCGGTACCGCGCTGTCAGCACCGAGAAAAACCCCCAGGTCAGCAGCGCGGCGCAGGCGATGGCCGACAGCTTGACGCGGACGGCAACTCAGGGCCTGCAGAACTTCAACGAGTACAAGAAGAATTTCACCGACTCGATCAATCGGGCGCAAAGCCTTTCCAATGCGGCTACCGACATTGGGCCAGTCTCCGCCAACCTGCGCGGTTTGCAATCCGGCTACTCAGCGGCCTTGGATGCGGCTTCGCAGCGATACAACGACGTGCTCGCGAACACCAAGGCAGCCGAACAGGCCATTGTGAAGCAGGGCTACGATTACCTGCCGATGTACGACGCCGCCGCCCAAGCCGCCGCTAACCAACAGATGGCCGCGCTCCAGCGCAACATTGGGCGCTACAAATCTGCCAGCGGGACACCAATGGGGCTGGGGAGCACTGAGCAGCAGATGTTGCTGGGCGGCGCCCGGCAAATCCTCGTTCCGATGGAGCAGGCCAAAATCCAGCAGCGCTACAACATCCTGAACCAGCTTGCGATGCCTTCCGTCCTGGACCTCGCGAATCGGCAGACCGTTAAGGTTGGAACCTTCGATCCGATGGTGGCAGCGGCCCAATTCCAAAGCGGGACCGCAACGGAACAGACGATCCAACAACTGGCCAACGTCGCTTCCCAAATGGCCTACCAGGATGCCATCCGCTACATGCAGAGCCTTGGCGTGCCCGAGCAACTCCAACAGCAGATCATGTCCGGCAACATTCAGAATGCTGGGGCGCTCAACGCGGTATTCGCAGGCAGCCGGTATCAGGGGCT
>CAZBIP010000123.1:0-1398 GCA_964491885.1 uncultured Vicinamibacterales bacterium | reverse complement strand
CCAGAACTACAACTTCCAATCCGGCGGGTATCCCAGCGGCGTCCCGATGTATTCCCCGCAGGCGATGCCGGGATATGTGAGCGGCCAATCCGCATTAGGGGGTCGGTTAGCCTCAAACGCTGCCGTGTTCCCCGGCAGCGCAGTGCCGAGCTATGCCCCCGGTTACACCCAATCCACAGCTACACCATTTCCCGGCAGTAATGTTCCGGGGTGGCAGCAACGCACCCCCGCTGCCCCGGTAGCTAATCTCGCGAAATACGGAACCCCGCTCGGAACACAAAGCAACTCGCGTTGGGATTCGGCGCTGGGGGCGCTCGTTGACAAGACCACCGGCCAAATCACCGGCTACGGGGCCAGTGGAGTGAACCTGCCCTACTACTAAAACCGATCAGGTATTTTTATGCCAGTCGCTCAATTCGTTCCAGTCATTGGTGGTGGATTCGAACAGGATGCCGCCCAACAATTCCAGTGGCAGCAGTTCAACCGCCAGCAGGATGCCGACAACTTTGCCCGCGCCAATGCCGCCCAGCGCGACTACAACAACTACCTCTTGCAGTTGAACCAGCTTCAGCGCCAGGACGTTGCCACGGCAGACCAGTATGCGGAGCGCGCCGATACGCTGGATTACAACCGCGGAGTTGAGGCGGCGCGCCGGGCTGAGTACGCCCGGCAGTTTGATGTCAACACGAAGCTGGCCGAGCAAGACCTGAAGGCCAGGAGCGGAGTTATTACCGACAAGGCAGCCGCCCAAAAGGAGCAAGAGCAAGCCTACCTCGACGAAATCGCCCAGGCGGCGGAGAACATCGCGCCGGAATACAACTCCACCCGCAAAGCCGTCGACAGACTGCAATCAAAAGCTCTCGCCCAACAGCGGGCGGTCCTGAAAAGCGCTGGAAACATCCTCGCGGAACTGCCTGAATCCGAGCGCGGGATGATCACCTACGACGGCAAGCGGTTCAAGCCGGTTCCGATGAGGGTCAACGACGAGAAGGCGCTGGGTGCGGCCAACATCGCCAACGCGAAGCTGGCCGACGTGGTCTCGGATTACGCGGAGACGACCCAGGCGCTTGACTTTCAACAGAAGTACCTCGCCGACCTGACAAAGCAGATCGGGCAATATCGCCTCCAGGTCACACAGGACGGGGACAACTATTTCCTCGTCAGCCCGCTGCACAAGGGCAAGAAATTCGGGAAGATTCTCGCCGAAGCGAAACAGGACGCCGCAGAAGCAGCGCCACTCATTCCTGTTGGGATTGAGCAGGACGCGCAAGTGACGTTCAGAATGCCGTCGGCGGACGAGCTAAGCGCAGGCGGGCAATCGCTGTCTCCATTCCCTGGGATAACCATGCCAGGGCCAGAACCGTCTCAGTTTAGCTCCGCCCCAGTTCCAACAGCGGC
>CAZBIP010000122.1:0-10180 GCA_964491885.1 uncultured Vicinamibacterales bacterium | reverse complement strand
GGGCGGCCAGAAGGTTCTCCGAGCAGGCCCTCGAAGCAAGCCGCTCGGCGTCAGTTTGACAAACGCATCGCAAGGGCCGAAGACCTGGTGGGGTGCCGAAGGGGGGCCCCGCCTTCCGCCGACAGCACCCTGGAGATGCGTTTGACCGGCTTGGCTGAGCGGGACTGCGAGCGAGAACCTTCGGGCCCGCCCGCGGGCTGCTTCCCGCTCTCGTCGTCCGTCCCTCGTTCTGCGTCTCAGATTCTGAATTCTGGATTCTGGATTCTGACTACTTCCCCGCCCCCAGTGCCTTCGTTCCAATGTCGTGTCGGTAGTGTACCCCTTCGAACGACACTCGGGTGACCGCCTCGTACGCCCTCGCGCGCGCCTCGGCGAAGTCCGCCCCGCTCCCGACAACCGTCAGCACCCGCCCTCCGGCCGTGACGAGGCGCCCGTCGCGCTCGGACACGCCCGCATGAAACACCTGGACCCCTCCCATCGCCTCGACGTCGTCCAGTCCGGCGATGACCTTGCCCTTCTCGAAGGCGTCCGGGTATCCGCCGGACGCGAGCACGACGCCGACATACCGGTCTGGCCGCACGCGGAAGGCGCCCGGCTCGACGGTCCCGCCGGCCGCGGCGCACAGGTGTGGCAGGAGATCCTCGTCGAGCGCCGGCAGCACGACTTGGGTCTCCGGGTCGCCGAGCCTCGCGTTGAACTCGACGACCTTCGGGCCCTCGTCCGTGATCATTAGACCGCCATAGAGGAAGCCCCGGTACGGCCGCCCCTCGGCCGCGAGCCCGCGGAGCGTGGGCGCGACGATCTCGTCCAGGATGCGGCCCGCCATGGCCTCCGTGACGAGCGGGCTCGGGGAGAAGGCGCCCATGCCGCCGGTGTTCGGCCCCTGGTCGCCGTCGAACGCCCGCTTGTGGTCCTCGGCCGACGGCAGCACGCGCGCGCGGACGCCGTCCGTCACCACGAAGAACGACGCCTCGCGTCCGCGCAGGAACTCCTCGATGACGATGGCCGACCCGGCGTCGCCGAAGCGCCGCTCCACCATCATCTCGCGGACGGCGGCCTCGGCCGCCTCCCGGTCGGGCGCGATGATGACGCCCTTGCCCGCCGCGAGCCCGTCTGCCTTGATGACGACGGGGTAGCCGAACCGGCCCTGACGCAGGACCTCGGCAGCCTCGGCCGCGGACGTGCACGTGACGGAGCGGGCGGTGGGCACGCCGTAATCGGCCATCAGGCGCTTGGCGAAGGCCTTGCTCGACTCGATCTCGGCCGCCCGGCGCGTCGGCCCGCAGGCCCAGTGCCCGGCCGCCTCGAGCGCGTCCACCAGGCCGGACGTCAGGGGCCCCTCGGGTCCGACGACGGTCAGGTCGGCCTGCTCACGCTCGACGAGGGCCACGACGTCGTCCGGCTTCGCGGCGTCCACGGCAACCAGGCGGGCATCGCGGGCGATGCCGGCGTTGCCGGGGGCGCAGATCAGGTCTCGGACGCCGGGTTCGCGCCGGAGCTTCCAGCAGAGGGCATGCTCGCGGGCGCCGGCGCCCACCACGAGGATTCGCATGACGGCGCTCCCGTCCTGCGGCGCGGGGAGCACGCGGGGATTTCCGCCGCCTGCGGCCGCAAGCTGTGCTAGCCTAACATATTCGGGTCATGGTGCCGGGCAAGCCGGAGCCGTGGAAAGCTGTGTCGATCAAGCCACGGAGGGGGGTGTTGCGCACGTGGCTGAAGTGAGAGTCCAGGACGGCGAATCGATAGAGAGTGCGCTCCGCCGGTTCAAGCGGAAGGTCCAGCAGGAAGACATCATCAAGGACATCAAGAAGCACTCGTTCTATCTGAAGCCGGGCGACAAACGCCGCGCCAAGCAGGCGCTGGCGCGCAAGCGGAGCCGGAAGAAGCTCCGCCGCGAGACGGAATAGCGTGAGGGTGCGTGCCCGGGCCCTTCGGCCCGGGCGCGGACCTGCGGGAGCCGGGGCGTCCGATGGCATTTGAGGACCGGACCCTGACGTGCGTCGATTGCGGGGCGGACTTCGTGTGGACCGCCGGCGAGCAGTCGTTCTTCGCCGACAAGCACTTCACGAACGAGCCCAAGCGCTGCCGGTCCTGCAAGGCCAGGCGGAGCCAGCGCCGGCCGGCCGGGCCGGCGCCCGAGCGCGACCGGACCGAGACGCGGGCCACCTGCTCGTCGTGCGGGAAGGAGACCACCGTCCCGTTCAAGCCGAGCCAGGGCCGGCCGATCTACTGCCGCGAGTGCTTCCAGCAGCGCCGGCCGCGCGGCGCGGCCGGCGACTGAGGCCCCGCGGCTGGCGATCCGGTCGTTGACCGGGCCGGTGACCTGCGTTACGATGCAGGCCCTGATAGCGGTTCATTTCCGGGGTCCCTCCGGGCGGGAGGACGCCCCGATACGCGGTAGAAAGGGATCAGCGATGCAGATCGAAGAACGGAAGATCGGCAACGTCGTCATCCTCGACCTGAAGGGCAAGCTGACGCTGGGCGACGGGGACGAGCTGTTGCGCAATGCCGTCAACCGGCTCGTGCAGGCCGGGCAGAAGCACATCGTGCTGAACCTGGGCGACGTGCCCTACATCGACAGCGCGGGCCTCGGCGAGGTCGTCCGCACCTACACCACGGTCAAGAAGCAGGACGGGATGCTGAAGCTCCTGAATCTCACCAAGCGGATCCAGGACCTGCTGTCGATCACCAAGCTGCTGACCGTGTTCGAGACGTTCGACAACGAGGCCGAAGCGGTCGTCAGCTTCAGCGCCTGATCACGGGGTTCCGCGCTGCCGTTCATGGCGCGACGTGCCTCGCCAGAAGACCCCGCCCTCGGCGCCTCCGACAAAGGGGGTGCCGGGCGGGGATCCGTACCTGCCCTGTTAGTCCGATCCCTCCGCCCCGGGCAGTGGACGAAGAACCTCGTTGTCTTTGCCGGCCTGATCTTCGGCCGGGAACTGCTCCACGCGGCCTCGGTCTGGCGCGCCATCGCCGCGTTCGCGGTGTTCTGCGCGCTCTCCGGCGCCGTCTACCTGGTCAACGACATCATGGACCGCGAGGCGGACCGCCGGCACCCGCTGAAGGCGCGCCGGCCGATCGCGTCGGGGGCCCTCGCCCCGGACGTGGCCGGCGCGGCGGCAGGCGTCCTGGCGCTCGGCGCCCTCGCGGCGGCCTTCGCGCTCGGCGTGCCGTTCGGCCTCGTCGCGCTCGGCTACGTCCTGCTGCAGTTCGCCTACTCGGGGCCGCTCAAGCATGTCGTCATCCTCGACGTGCTGGCGATCGCCATCGGGTTCGTGCTGCGCGCGGCGGCGGGCGCCGTGGTGGTGGGCGTGCCGATCAGCCACTGGCTGCTCGTGGTGACCATCCTGCTGGCGCTCTTCCTGTCGCTCAGCAAGCGGCGCCACGAACTGGTGCTGCTCGCCGGCGGGGCCACCGAGCACCGGCCCATCCTCGGCGAGTACAGCCCCTACCTGCTCGACCAGATGATTTCCGTCGTGACCGCGTCCACGCTGGTCGCGTACATCTTCTATTGCATCAGTCCTGAAACGGTGCAGAAGTTCGGCACCGACATGCTTGGGCTGACGATTCCCTTCCCGCTCTACGGCATCTTCCGCTACCTGTACCTCGTGCACCAGCGCGAGGGCGGCGGGAGCCCGTCGCAGATGCTGCTGACCGACCGCCCGCTGCTCGCGTGCGTGGCGCTCTGGGCGGCGGCGGTGGTGGTGATCGTCTACCTCAGGCCCTTTGGAGCCTGATATGCCACCCGAGTTCGCCATGCGTTCGGACGCCGTTGACGTCGGCGAGATCATGAGGCAGATCCGCGCGCGGATCCGCGACAAGCGCGGCGTCGATTACACCGAAGAGGAAATCCGCCAGCTCGCCAGCGTCAAGCTCGAGACCTTTCTCGACCCGACGCGGGTGCGCTCGGACCTCGTCCAGCAGTACCGAAGGGCGCACGATCCGGCCATCGTGTCGACGCTCGAGATGCCGCCCGAGAACTACGCGTTCGAAGATCACCTCGTCTACGGCTCGGCGCGCGGCGTCGGGGGGCGGATCATCACGGGCATCCGGAAGCTGCTCAACCCGGTGCTCAAGCTCTTCATCAACCCGAACCCGATCGTGCACGTCCTGAACCGCCAGAGCGCGATCAACGCGCACAACGAGAAGCAGTTCGAGCGGATCGAGCGCGTGCGGACGGACCTCGCGGCCCTGAACTACGAGGTCGTCCACAACCTCGTCGTCGAGATGACGCGCCTGGCCGTCGAGGTGAAGAACCTCAAGATGCGCGTCGAGTCCCTCTCGGGCCGCCTCGATTTCACCGATCGGCGCGCGCGCGCGCTCGAGGCGGTGGTGCAGTACAAGCCCGGCACCGGCCCGGCCGCCGAGGAAGCGGCCGCGCCGTCCGCCCAGCCGGCCAGCCAGCCCGCCCGCCGCGAGGGCGAAGCGGCGCCGGGGGAACCCGTCAAGGGCGAGGCGCAGCGCTCCCGCCGGAAGCGGCGGCGCCGCGGGCGGGGCGGAGCGGCCTCCACGGGCCATCCGACACCCGCCGGCGCCGGCGCCGCGCCGGCCGGAGAAGAGCCGTCGGGCGACGCGCACGTCGCCCCGGCGGACCCCGAGCCGCACGGAGACGCTGAGGGCGGATCGCTGCCGTTCGATCGCGAGGCGGCCCCGGAGCCTCCGGCCCGGCCTGAAGGCCCCGACCCGGACGACCAGTGAAGCTCGCGGTCGTCGTCCAGCGGTACGGCCTCGACGTGGGCGGCGGGGCCGAACTCCACGCCCGCTACGTGGCCGAGCGCCTCGCCGCCAGGGCCGACGTCGAGGTGCTGACCACCTGCGCCCGCGACTACGTCACGTGGCGGAACGAGAAGCCCGCCGGCGACGACGAGGTCAACGGCGTGCGCGTGCGGCGCTTCCCGGTGCGGCGCGAGCGCGACCCCGAGGCGTTCGGCCTCCTCTCGCGCGACGTGTTCGACGCGCGGCACTCCCTCGCGAAAGAGTTGCAGTGGCTCGACAGCGAAGGCCCGCTCTCGCCGGCGCTCGTCGCGCACATCCGCCGCAACGAAGCCGCCTACGACTACTTCATCTTCTTCAGCTACCGGTACTACCACGCCTGGCACGGCGTCCGGGCCGTCCCGTCGCGCGCCGTCCTCGTGCCGACCGCCGAGCGCGACGCCGCGATCGGGCTGTCCCTCTTCGGCCCGACCTTCCGCGCCGCGCGCGCGATCATGTACAACTCCTTCGAGGAGCGGGCGCTCATCCAGGCGGCGTCGGGCAACACCGCCGTGCCGAACGTCGTGGTCGGCGTCGGGTCGGAAGTCCCCGACCGCACCGACCCCGAACGGTTCCGCCGGAAGCACAACCTCACCTCGCCGTTCATCGTCTACGTCGGCCGCATCGACGAGAACAAGGGGTGCCGGGAGCTGTTCCGCTACTTCGAGCACTACACGAAAGCGGTGCCGGGCGACCTGTCGCTCGTCCTGATCGGCAACTCGATCATCCCCGTCCCCGACCATCCCCGGATCCGCCACCTGGGCTTCGTGCCCGACGAGGACAAGTTCGACGCCATCGCGGCGGCCGACGCCCTCGTCATGCCGTCCTACTACGAGAGCCTGTCGATGGTGGCGCTCGAGGCGTGGGCCCTCGGCAAGCCCGTCCTCGCGAACGGCCGGTGCGACGTGCTGCAGGGCCAGTGCCTGCGGAGCAACGCCGGGCTCTTCTACGAAAGCGACCGCGAGTTCGTTGAGACGCTGGCGCTCCTCCACCGCAACCGGCGGCTGGCGGCGGCCATGGGACGCAACGGCCGCGAGTACTACCAGCGCCACTACGCGTGGCCGGTCATCGTCCGCAAGTACATGGAGATGCTGGACCGGCTGCAGGGCGAGGACGCGGCAGGCGCGCCGCGCCCCGCCATCGAGCCGCTGCCCGGATGGTTCGCCCGCCGGCGGAAGGACCGCCCGGCGGCCATGAGCGTCCTGGAGGGCCTGCCGTCGGGGCCCGTCCGGACACAGGAGCGTCGCAGGTGAGCGCGGCGAGCGCGGGGCCCCGCCGTCCGGCCGTCCACCAGGTGCTGGCGACGCTCGGGTACGGCGACGCCATCGGCCACGAAGTGCTCGGCATCCAGCGCGTGCTGCGCGGCGCGGGCGTCGAGTCCGACATCTTCGTCGAGACGGCCGACCCCCGCCTCGAGGATCTCACGCGGGACTTCCGCGAGCTCCCCGACGCCTCGCACCCCGATCACATCCTGATCCACCACTTCTCGATCGGCTCGAAGGCGTCGCGCGTGGCGTACGCCCTGCCCGACCGGATGGTGCTCGTCTACCACAACATCACGCCGCCGGAGTACTTCGTCGACGTGCACCGCCAGCTGGTCCGCCTGTGCTACCACGGCCGCCGCGAGCTGGCCGCGTACACCGGCCGCTGCGACCTGGCGCTGGGCGACTCGGAGTTCAACCGGCAGGACCTCGAGGCGCTGGGCTTCCCGGAAACCGCGGTCCTGCCCGTCGTGCCGGGCTTCACGCACCTCGACGGGCCTCCCAACGACGTCGTGGCCCGCCAGTTCGACGACGAGTGGACGAACGTGCTGTTCGTCGGCCGGATCATCCCGAACAAGCGGATCGAGAACCTGATCCGCTGCTTCGCGGCGTACAAGGCCCGCTACAACCCGCGCGCCCGCCTGCTCATCGTCGGGTCGTACGGCGGGTTCGAGCGCTACCTGGCCATGCTGCACCAGCACGTCGCGCGGCTCGGCGCGCGCGACGTGCACTTCACCGGCCACGTGTCGAACGAGGAGCTGACGGCGTATTACGACGTGGCCGACGTCTTCCTGTGCGCCAGCGAGCACGAGGGGTTCTGCGTGCCGCTCGTCGAGGCGTTCTACAAGCGGATCCCGGTGCTGGCGCTGGCGCGCACGGCGGTGCCCGCGACGATGGACGGCGCCGGCGTGCTGTACGACGAGCCCGACCCGGCCGACGTGGCCGCGCTCCTCGACATCGTCGCGAGCGACGCCGGCCTGCAGGAACGGATCCTCGGGGGCCAGGACGCCGCCCTGGAGCGGCTGCGGCGTCGCGACTTCGCGGGCACGCTCCTCGGGTTCGTCGACCGGGTCCTGGCGATGCCGCGCCGGCCGGCGCACCGCGTGGCCTGGGACTTCTGGCAGCAGGTGGACTCGATCGAGCGCCTCGAACAGCAGCGCCTGTTCCGGCCGTCGCTCTACAAGGCCCTGCCGACGGCGGCGCGGGCCAGCGGCCTCGGCTGGTAGGCGCCGTGGTGCCGCGATGGTAGTCAACCAGTGGGTGCCGGCGGCGCATCGGGGCGACGCCATCGGCGACAGCGCCCGCCGCGTCCGCGACCTCCTGCGCGCGCAGGGCCACGCGTCCGATCTCTTCGCGCTCCAGATCGACGACGACATGCGCGGCGAGGCCCGGCCCTTCGCCGACCCGGCCTCGTCCGCGGGCGACGTCACCATCCTGCACTTCGCCGTGCCGTCGCCGATGACCGAGGCCTTCGCGCGTTTGCCCCGCGGGCGGGTCCTCCAGTACCACAACATCACGCCGGCGCGCTTCTACGCGCCCTACGACCCCGGCATCTTCCGCATCGCCGTCCTGGGCCGCCGCGAGCTCGCCTCCCTCGCCGGCCGCACCGACCTGGCGCTGGGCGATTCCGAGTACAACCGGCGCGAGCTCGAGGCGCTCGGCTTCGGCCAGACCGGCGTCTTCCCCGTCGCCGTGGACCTCGACCGGATCCTGGGCGCCCCGCGGACGCCGTCCCTCGAGCGCTGGCTGAACGACGGCCTCACCAACTTCCTGTTCGTCGGGCGCATGGTGCCCAACAAGAAGGTCGAGGACATCATCCGCCTCGCCGAGCACTACAAGCGCTACGTGGACGCGCACTACCGGTTCATCTTCGTCGGCCGAGACGACGGCGTGCCCCGGTACACGAACATGCTGCGCGCGCTCATCGCCGAGCTGGGCTGGATGCCGGACCGGTTCCTGTTCACCGGCGCCGTGCCCGACCGCGAGCTCGCGGCGTACTACCGTTTCTCGAGCGTCTACATCTCGATGAGCGAGCACGAGGGCTTCTGCGTGCCGCTCCTCGAGGCCATGGCCGCGGACCTGCCGGTGCTGGCCTACGCGTGCACGGCCGTCCCGGACACGCTGGCGGGCGCCGGCGTGCAGTTCGCGCCGAAGGATTTCGAACATGCCGCTGAGCTGCTCGGCATGCTGGCGTTCGACGACGGCCTCAGGGCCGCCGTGATCGACGGCCAGCGCCGGCGGCTCGCGGACTTCCGGGCCGGCCGCATCGACGCCGAGCTGCGGCGGCTCGTGGAACGCTTCTCATGAAGATCGCATTCGTCATCCAGCGCTACGGGTCCGAGATCCTGGGCGGGTCGGAGTACCACTGCCGCCTCATCGCCGAGCGGCTGGCCGAGCGCCACGACGTCGAGGTGCTGACCACCTGCGCCCGCGACTACATCACCTGGAGGAACGAGTACCCCGAGGGCGCGGACCGCGTCCGCGGCGTCACCGTCCGCCGGTTCGCCGTCGCGCACCCGCGGGACATCGTGGCGTTCAACCGGTACTCGGACTGGATCTTCCACCATCCGCACTCGCGCGAGGACGAGCTGGAGTGGCTGCGGCAGCAGGGGCCGTGGTGCCCCGCGCTCCTCGAGTACCTGGAGCGGAACCACCACGCGTACGACGCCCTGATCTTCTTCACCTACCTCTACGCGCCGACGGTGCTCGGCCTGGCCGTCGCGCCGCAGAAGAGCATCCTCGTGCCCACCGCCCACGACGAGCCGGCCATCCATCTCGGCATCTACCAGGAGGTGTTCGCCCTGCCGGCGGCCATCGCCTACAACACCGAGGTCGAGCGGCGCTTCCTGGGCCAGGGCTTCCCCATCCGCGCGGTGGCCGAGGAGACGGTCGGGTGCGGCGTGGACCTGCCGCAGCAGGCGCACGGGCGGGATCGCGCGGCGGAGCCCGCGCCGGCTCCTGCGGAAGGCGACGCCCCGCCGGCCGAGGACGCCGTCAGGGGCCGGTGGGCGCCGTCGGCCCGCGGCGCCGCGTTCCGCGCCCGCCACAAGATCCACGGCCCCTTCGCGCTGTACGGCGGGCGGATCGAGAAGGGCAAGGGCTGCGAGGAGCTCGTCGAGTACTTCAGCACCTACCACGCCGAGGGCGGGCACCTGTCGCTCGCCCTCATGGGCGTCAAGCTGATGCCGCTCCCGGAGGAGCCCTACATCCGCTTCGCCGGCCTGCTCTCCGAGCGCGAGCGCATCCAGGCGCTCGAGGCGGCCACCGTCGTCGTCCTGCCGTCGCCCTTCGAGAGCCTGTCGCTGATGGCCATCGAGGCCTTCGCCGTCGGCACGCCCGTGCTCGCCAACGCCCGCTGCGAGGTCCTCGTGGATCACTGCCTCCGCAGCAACGCCGGCCTCTTCTACGCGAGCCGCGACGAGTTCGTCGAGTGCCTGAAGCTGCTCGCGGCGGACGACCGCCTGCGCGCGCAGATGGGCCGCAACGGCCGCGCCTACGTCCGCGAGCACTACCGCTGGGAGCTCATCATGGGAAAGTACGAACGGCTCATGGCAGCGGTTCGGGGAAGGTAGCAGGAGTCAGGAGTCAGGAGTCAGGAGTCAGGAGTCAGGAGTCAGGAGTCAGGAGTCAGAATGCCGAACGCAGACAGGGCGCCAGCCAGGACGTTCCGCGAATTGATCGTCTGGCAGAAGTCGCACGAGTTGGCTTTGGCCGTCTACAAGCTCACCTCGCGCTTTCCACGGACCGAAGTGTTCGGACTGTCGGCTCAGATGCGAACTGCGGCGGTGTCGGTACCCGCGAACATCGCAGAAGGATTCCGACGGTCCGGGCGGGCGGACAAGGCACGCATGCTCAACGTCGCCCAAGGGTCGCTGGAAGAACTGCGCTACTACCTGATTCTGACGGAGGACCTGGACTATGTAGGCGGTCACCAGAACATGCCGTTATTGGAGGAGGTCAGCCGCCTGCTTGACGCCTATCGGCGCCGAATTCTGACTTCTGACTCCTGACTTCTGTCTTCCGTGTTCTTCTGACTCCTGACTTCTGTCTTCCGTATTCTTCTGACTCCTGACTTCTGTCTTCCGTCGGTATTCTGAATTCAGAATTCTGACTTCTGACTCCTGACTTCTGTCTTCCGTATTCTTCTGACTCCTGACTTCTGTCTT
>CAZBIP010000121.1:7580-10293 GCA_964491885.1 uncultured Vicinamibacterales bacterium | reverse complement strand
CGCGGTTCCTGTCCTTCGCCCGGTTTCCTCACGTGAGCCGGTCGGACACCGGCGATGGCACGACCTTCGTTCTCGAGGACCTCCGCTTCTCGATGTCGGGGCTCGAGCAATCGAACTGGTGGTACGGCGTCCGCGTCGAGGTGGGTGCCGACGGCCGCGTGCGTTACGCGGGGTTCGCGAACCCATGAACCGCGCGAGCGGGCTCCGGCGGCGCTGGGCGCTCTGGGTACTCCTGTCGGCACCTGTCACGACGCTGGCCGTCGATCGCGCTTGCTTCCAGGGATCCGGCCACCCGCCGCCGCACCAACGAGTGGCGGGGCTCTTCGCCGAACGGAGACCGGTCGTGCCGGGCACGGCCGCCGTCATCCTGAACGGGCCGATCTCGCCGGCCAAGCACCACGCGCGGTACTGGAACAACGCGTCGCTGATGCTGATGACGTTGCGAGCCGTCGGATTCGAGTCGGTGCACGTCCTGCAGAGCGACGGCATCTCGGCCGCACCGGACCGCCAGACCCGGTCCTTCCTCGGGCTCGTGGGCACGGGCCGCGTGGTCGACAGTCCCCGCGATCTCGACGGCGACGGCGAGGAGGACGTCGTCGGGACGGGGCGGCTCGACGACCTTCGGCGAACCCTGGCGGATATCGGGAGGTCGCTGCCTGCCAACGGCAGCATGCTGTTGTTCATCACCGGCCACGGGCAACTGCGCTGGGAGCGCGGCCTTGCGTCGGTCGCCATGACGTGGGGTGGCGGGGAGTTTACGGGCGAGGAACTGGATCGGATGTTGCGCGAGGCGATCCCGCCATCGTGCTGGGTGGCCGTCGTGGCCACCCAGTGTCACTCGGACCTGTTCCTCCGGCGAGTCAGCAGGCCGAGGACGCTGCTCGTCGCCTCGGGTCGGCCGCTCTGGATCTGGTCGTCGGAAGACTACAGCGTCTTCCCGTACCACCTTGCGGCGGCGTGGATCGGGCGCGAGCCATCGTCAGGGGCCCGGCTGCCCGGGGCTCCCGCGGCCAGCCTCCGGGAAGCCGTGCAGGCGGCCGCGAGACGCGTCCACACGCCCGAGTGGCCCCGCTACTGGACGACGGGCCCCGACAGCGCCGTGCCGGCCCCCTTCTAGCCTTCGAGCCAGGGGCCGGCACGGCCTCCCTCGTCTGCCGGAGATCCGTTACTTCTTGAAGGTCCCCCGCTGCGTCTTGCCCCGGATCGGATACGGCGGGCGCTTCGCCGGCGATGCCGGCGCCTTCTTCAGCTCCGCCATGACGACCTCGATGGCTTTCTCGAGCTGCGGATCGCGGCCGGCGATCACGTCCGCCGGCGTCTGCTCGACGGCGATGTCAGGCGGCACGCCCTCGTTCTCGACGACCCACCCCTCTTCGGGCGTCCAGATGGCGAGGTTCGGCGCGGTGATCACGCCGCCGTCCATCAGGACCGGGAACCCCAGCGTGCCGACGAGCCCGCCCCACGTGCGCTGACCGACCAGGGGCCCGAGCTTGAACTTCCTGAACATCCAGGGGAGCAGGTCGCCGCCCGAACCGGCGGTTTCGTCGATGATCATCACCTTCGGGCCCTGGATCGAGGCCGTCGGCGCCTTCAGGTCCTCCCCGTACCGCATGTGCCAGTTGCTGATGAACGGCCGGCGCAGGATGTCGATGTAGTAGTCGGCCACGGAGCCGCCGCCGTTGAAGCGCTCGTCCACGATGACCGCGTCCTTGTGGGACTGGGGGTAGAAGTAGCGCTTGAAGTACTGGTGGCCGGCCGTGGACGTATTCGGCACGTAGACGTACGCCACGCGCCCGCCCGTCGCCTTGTCCACCTTCGCGAGGTTCCCCTCGACCCAGTCGCGGTTGCGGAGCGCGGCCTCCGACGCGATGGGCACCACCTTCACGGTGCGCGAACCGGCGGCGTCTGGCCCCGGCCCGACCGTCAACTCGACGATCTTGCCCGACGTGTTCTCGAAGAAGCTGTAGAGGTTGGCCGGCGGGCGAACGTCCCGGCCGTTCACGGACAGCAGGTACTCCCCGGCCTTGACGTCCACGCCGGGCTCGGTCAGCGGCGACCGGAGGTCGGGCGTCCAGTTGAGGCCGCCGTACACCTTCTTGAAGCGGTAGCGGCCGTTCGCCATCTCGTAGTCGGCGCCCAGGAGGCCGCCGGGCACGCTCTTCGGCTGCTCGAGCCGGTCGCCGCCGCCCGTGCGGTGGTGGCCGACGGCCAGTTCGCTGCACATCCACGTGATGACGCGGTTCAGGTCTCCGCGCGTGGCGAGGTCGGGCAGGAACGCGGCGTACTTCTCGCGCATCGCCTTCCAGTCGACGCCGTGCATGTTGGACGCGTAGAAGTAGTCGCGGTTGATGCGCCACGCCTCGTTGAAGATCTGCGTCCACTCGGCGCGCGGATCGATGCGGACCTCGACATCGGCGGCGGCGACCCGGCCCTCCCCTGGCGCGATCTTCGGCCCGAGGGCGGCGACGAAGACCTCGCGATTTCTCGAGTACAGGATCTTCTTGGCGTCCCCGGAAATGGCGTAGTTCGCCAGGCCCGCGAGCGGCGTCTCGTCCTTGCGCTTCGCGAGGTCGAAGTGGTGCAGCGACGCCTCGGTCCCCTCCCGTCGCAGGAAGTAGACGTGCCCCGATTCCCCCACGCGCAGGGCCGACAGGTCGCCGGCCGGGATGGGGAGCGCGAGGATCCGGTTCAGGATCCCGTCGACGTCGATCGA
>CAZBIP010000121.1:0-7480 GCA_964491885.1 uncultured Vicinamibacterales bacterium | reverse complement strand
AACCAGTCCTGCACCGGCCCCGCGTCGGTCGAGCCGAAGAGATAGAGGTACTTGCCGCCCCTGTCGAAGACCGGCTCGGTCACTTCGCTGAGCCCATCGGTGACAGGGAACGACCGGCCCTGTTCGATCGAGTAGGCGAACACCGTGTTCACGAGCGGCGCCGTGCCGGCGGCGTAGGCGATCCACTTGGAGTCGGGCGACCAGTCGGCGCTGAGGGGGCTGGCGGGGCTGAATACCCGGTTGCCGCCGACGCGCTTCACGACGCCGGTCCCCAAGTCGACCCAGAAGAGCGACTGGGAGTTGTCCTGGAACGCGATCTTCTGGCTGTCGGGCGCCCAGCGGATCGACGAGTAGAAGCCGGCGCCGCCCGGTTTGAAGCGCTTGACGTCGCCCTTGCCGTCCTGCGCCGCCACGTGCAGCTCGTACTCGCCCGGCGCGTCGGAGAAGTACGCGATCCGCGTGCCGTCGGGCGACCACGCCGGCGTGCGCTCGTGGGCGCCCGGAGTGTTCGTCAGGTTGCGGGCATCGCCCTTCTCGGCGGGCACGGTCACGATCTCGCCTCGGTACTCGAACACCGCGCGCGCGCCCGATGGCGAAATGCCGGCGTTCCGGATGTAGTCGGCCCCCTTCACGAACCTCGCGCGCGTTTCGCGGAGATCCGCCGGCACGCCGACGGCCAGCTTCTTCGCCGACCCGGCGGCCGGATCGAGGAGGTGCAGCCAGCCGGCCTGCTCGTAGACGATCTTCCCGCCGCCGGCCGACGCCTTCATGACCGGGAAATCGTCGTGGTTCGTGATGCGGCGCACCCGTTTCGACGCCGTGTCGTAGGCGTAGAGGTTGAACTCGCCGTCGCGATCCGAGCGGAAGTAGACCGATCCGCCAATCCACATCGGGTCGACGTCGTTCGCGCGTCCCTCCGGCTGCGGCACCTTCTCGATCCCGTGGCCCGCGGCCGTGTAGAGCCACAGTTGCGAGACGCGCCCGCCGCGGTACTGCTTCCATTGCTGGAACGCCTGGGGCAGCGGCACGTACGCGATTCGCTTGCCGTCGGGCGAGTAGGCGGCCTGGTTCGCGTTCGGGATCGGCAGTTGCTCCTCCACCCCGCCTCCCACCGGCACGGTGTAGAGATGCTGGAACGCGCCGGTGAACGCCGCCCGGCCCGACGTGAACAGGACGGACCGCCCGTCCGGCGTGAAGCCCTGAACGGTGTCGGCGCCGGGATGCCAGGTCAGCCGCTTCGGCACGCCACCGGCGGCCGGAACGACGTACACGTCCGTATTGCCGTCGTACTGCGCCGAGAACGCCAGCAGCACCCCGTCCGGAGAGAACGCCGGACTCCCCTCCACGCCATCGTCCGTCGTCAGGCGCCGGAGATCGGACCCGTCCAGCCGGGCGACCCAGAGGTCGTCGGCGTACACGAACGCGACGTGCGTGCCGCTCGTCGCGGGCTGGGCCAGCAGGCGCGTGTCGCGCGTGCTCGGCTGGGCCGAAGCCGCGACGGGGGCGACGAGCGCGGCGAGAACGGCCGCAAGGGCGAATCGGCTGAAGCGCATGATCGCAGGCCTCCGGGACGGGGCAGCTACACAGTGAGGGCCGCGCGAGGCGCGGCCCTCGGGACACAGCAGATTAGACGACAAGCGGCGCCCGCGCGTTCGGACGCCCCGGCGCGCCGCCGCGCCTACTTCTGGAACAGCATCGGCGCGAACTCGACGAGGTAGTCGCGCCAGTTCATCCAGGTGTGGCCTCCGGCGGTCTCCCTGAACACCGGCTGGAAGCCGTGCTTCTTCAGCAGATCGATCGTCGCCTTCGTCGTCGGCATCAGGAAGTCGTCGGTGCCCGTCGCGAACCAGAGGAGCTTCAGCCCCTTCTTCAGCGCCGGGTTGTCGAGCGCGGCGAGGTTCTCCTTCTCCCAGACGAGAGCGGGGTTCGGCGCGTTCGCCTGGGCCGCGGCCGCCGGCGCGCCCGGCCGGCCCATCGGGACCAGCCCGATGAGGCCCGAGCTGTACACGCCGACGTAGCCGAACCAGTCGAGATGCGGCATCCCGATGTGCAGCGTGTGGTAGCCGCCCATGGAAAGGCCGGCAATCGCCGTGTGCTCGCGGCCCTTCAGGACGCGGTAGTTCGCCTCGATGTACGGCTTGATGTCGGTGGCGAAGTCGTCGAGGAACGGGTCGCGCACCGGGGCGCCGTCAGGCCCGCGGCCCATCGACCCGCCGGCGCTCGTGTGCCCGGCGGGCATCACCACGATCATGGGCTTCGCCTTCCGCGCGGCGATCAGGTTGTCCAGGATGAAGTTCGCGCGGCCCTGGCAGGACCACGCCGGGTCGGAGTCGCCCGCCCCGTGCAGCAGGTAGAACACCGGGTACTTCACGTTGCCCGCCTGGTAGCCGGGCGGCGTGTAGACGTGCATGCGGCGCATCTGCTTGAGGGCCTTCGAGTAGTAGTGCACCGCGGACACCGTGCCGTGCGGCACCTCCTTCGCGTCGAACAGGTCGGAGCCGGGGACGACGAGGAGGCTCTGGACGTTGGTGTTGTTCTCGCAGGATGCCGGGTTCCTGGCGTCGAGCACCGGCACGCCGGCGACCGCGAACGAATACCGATAGGCGCCCGGATCGAGCGGACCGAGGGTCGCCTCCCACACGCCGTTCCCGGCCTTCTTCATCGGCGGGAGCGGCGTGCTGCCGGGACCCATGCCGTAGCCCGGGATGTCGCCCGCGCGAAGGGCGACGTTCTCGGCCTCGGGGGCGTGCAGCCGGAAGGTCACGCGCCGGTCGGGGAGCACCTCGGGTGACGAGAACTGCGGGACCTGCGGGCGCTGGGGCGGCGCCGCGGCTGCCGTGGCGGGCGGCGCCGCCGGCGCCTGTTTCGGCAGCGCCTTCGCGGCCAGTTCCTCGGCCGCCTGTGCGAGGAACATGTAGCTCGACCCGCCCCCGATGGTGCATTCGTTCTCGCCCCACAGGAACGGCCAGTCGTCCATGTTCTCCGGGAAGTCGGGCTTCAGGATCATCACGCCTGGCACGATGCCGCCCGGGATGATGGCGAAGTCGGCGCGGTTGTTGCCGTACGCCAGCTTCTTCGCCTTCGTCCCGACGGCCTGGACGAACGAGACGTTCGACGCCGGGTGCGTCCCGAAGATGAAGTTCAGGCTCCGGTACACGTACTCCGGGCCCACGAGGTCGGGGAACGCCTTGTGAAGGTGGTAGGCCGTCGTGCCCCAGCCGGTCACGGTCCCGCTGCCCGCCCAGCCTCCCAGGCGGATGGGCACGCCGTAGGGGTTCTGCGTGAACAGGGCGTCCATGTCCTCCCTGGCCTTCACGACGTGCGGCCTCAGCTTCGCGGCCGCGCCCGCGTCGAGGTACGGCAGCGCCCTCACGGCGGCCAGCAGCCCCCGCCCGCCCGGCTGGCTGAGCGCCGGCCAGATCAGCTCGTTGACGCGATCGACGTACTGCGGCTCCCCGGTTGCGATCATGAGCTGGAGCGCCGCACCGAGGTCGGCGCCCTGCCCGAACATCTTCTCGAACCCGTCCGGCGGCGCCGTCGGCTTGGTGGCCCGCTCTTCGGCGTACGCCTTCTTCGCGAGCGCGAGGCACTCGGCGGCCAGCGCGTCGTTGAAGCCCTTGAGCGCGCGGCTGGCGGCCGCCAGCGACGCGATGCCCTGGTAGTTCAGCGACGGCGACCGGCCCGTGAACACCCAGCGGTCGTCCGGCGTGCCGCTGCGCTTGCCGTCGGCGGAGACCTGATACGGCTTGAGCTTGGGGTCCCAGATCAGGTTGTCGGTCTGCGTCGCGGCATCACCGAGGTGGTGGTACTGGTGCAGGTGTCCGTCCACGATCCCGCGGTTCAAGCGGCCGAGCGCCCGGTACTGGGCGGCGATCTGCAGCGCGCCGTGCTCGATCTGCTGCAGCATGTCGGGTTTGCCGTCCGGGCGGTGGATGTCGACGAACCGCGTGGCCTGATCGATGAACGTCTGGTCACGAAGCGGCTTGAACGTCTCCCAGATGTCCACGAACTCGGTGATGACCCCGGCGTGCGAGCCCCCCTGGATGTCGAAGTCGCCCGCGTCGAACCACCCGCCGACGGCGAGGCCCGGGATCCGCTCGAACGGCTTGTACTTCGACTCGGTGGCCGCGCCCATGCGGTAGCCGTCGAAGTGCTGGAAGTTCAGCGGCGCCTGGACCGCGTCGTCCATGTGCGGCAGCCCGTGCCACACGCGGTAGCCCTCGTTCACGGTCATGTGGTCCATCTGCACCGGGAACCACACGTCCGCCGTCAGGTGCCACAGGCCGCTGTAGACGTCCGGCCCGATCGGGAACGTCTCGGTGCGCTGCTTGCCGTACTCGAGGAAGTAGAGCCCGGGCCCGCCCACGGAGGAGAAGTCGGCCTGGACGTAGTTGTAGCGCAGGTAGCGGCCCCAGGGCTTGACGGCGACCTTCACCCGCTCGACGGGCGCCCCGTCGGGAACCAGTTCGAACACGGAGGCCGTCGCGAGCGGCGTGTCGTTTGGATCGAGCTCGATGACGGCGACCTTCTTCTCGCCGGGATGGTAGCCGACCTGCGAGAAACCGATCACCGGGGTGCGCGTCCACTTCGGGATGGTGTTCGGCACGACCGACCACTCCGCCACCTTCCCCGTCGCCTTGGCGGGCAGGAGGGCGCGCACGACGAACCAGCCGTTCTGGGCGAGGTTGCGGCCGTCGAGCAGCATCAAGTCGCCGCCGGCGAGCGCCGTGATCGCCACCCGGCGCGCCGGGTCTTCCGGCGCCAGGACGAACCGCTTGCCGGTCGCCACCGGGTCGACCTCGACGTACTCGTTGCGGCCCCTGTCGTCGAAGGTCGTGTACCCCTCGAACTGCGTGATCTTGGTGTCGTTGGGCCGCGTCTTGGCCGGACCGGCCGGGTGCCGCGCGAAGATGCCCGGCTTGCCGTCAGCCAGGTACGTGCGCTCGAAGTACTGCGACGGCAGGAACTCGAGGTTCAGGCCCGCCGCACCTTCGAGGCGCGCCGGCAGCGGCGTGTCGAGGTGCACGGCGATCGTGAAGCCCGCGCCGGCGGGCGTGACCACCATGCGGTAGGTGAAGCCGTAGCCCTCGTAGCGGAGCGTGACCGCGATCGTGTTCCCGGCCTTGTCCACCTTGCGCTCGACGACCTTCGGGATCTGGTCCCACTGCTCCGGCGTCGGGCTCAGGCGCACCGCGCCGCCCGTGGCGGTGCGCACGCCGTGATGGATGATCTCGACGCCGGCGGTCTTCTCGTCGAAGAACATCCCGTTGTACTCGTTGGTGAACACCAGGACGTTCAGCCCCCTGGCTTCGAAGTACTCGCGGTCGTTCACCTTCAGCGGGTTGTCCTGCGCGCTCGACACGCCGCCGAGCGCGGCACACGCCAGCGCGAAGGCGATGGCGACACGGACGGCGGCCCGGGCGGCCGGGAAGTTGAAGCACCTGCGCATGCGGCTCTCCCTTGAAGGGCGGCTCATGGACTCGACGGCCGGTGTGCGACGCACCGGCACGGGCATTGTTCGGGGGCCGGACAAACGCGAACTCTATCATGGACGCCGGGGGCCCGAATCGCGAAAAATGACACCCGGGGCAACGCCCCGGAGGTCCATCATGCGCCTGCGCCAGAGAGCCCGACGCGCCGCGTTCGCAGCCATTGTTGCGGCCGGCTTCATAACGGCCGGCACCCCGGCCGCCAACGGCCCCGGAAGCGGGCCGGGCGCGACAGCCCACCCTCCAGGGCCGGCCAGGCTGCAGTTGAACGACCTCGAGTATCTCGAGATGCCGGGCCTCAACGTGATGCTCGCCCACGACTACTACCCCGAGGGACACCAAGGCGGCGTCGGCATCATCCAGAACGGCCTTCGCGTCGCCACCAACGGTGACGTCAGGCTCGACCGCACGCCTGGCCAGTGGCAGCCGATCCCGAAAGTCGGCCGCCGCGTCGTCGATCGCGCGGCGCAGGAGATCAGCGTCCGGGCCGAGTATCCAGACGAGGCACGCGACCGCAAGGGGTTCAACCCCATCGACTACCCCGATCTGAAGTTCGCCTACACCGTGCGGATCAGGCCCGAGGGTGCCGCGTTCCGCATCGTCGTGGACCTCGAGACGCCCCTGCCGGAGGCATGGGCGGGACGAGTCGGCTTCAACCTGGAACTCTTTCCGGGCCTGCTGTTCGGGAAGACGTACCAGGCCGGAGCGCAGTCGGGGGTCTTTCCCCTCCAGCCCCACGGTCCGGGCACCACCGATGCGCGCGGCGAGTACCACCCGGAACCGATGGCGGCCGGGCGCCGCCTCGTCATCGCCGCCGAGTCCGACCGGCAGCGCCTGACGATCGAGGACACGCTTGGCGCGGGCCTCGAACTGCTCGACGGCCGCGGCCAGCACACGAACGGCTGGTTCGTCGTCCGCTCGCCCCTGGCCCGAGGCGCGTCGGCCAACGCCGTCAACTGGCTCGTGACGCCGAACGTCATCCCCGGGTTCGTCGCGCCCCCGGTCGTGCAGGTCTCGCAGGTCGGCTACCACCCGGCCCAGCAGAAATGGGCGATCGTCGAGCTCGACCGGTCGGACACGCGCCGCCCGCGGATCGTCGTCTCCCGCATCACCGGCTCCGGCGCTCTCGAGACCGTCGTGGAGCAGCCCGGCGAGGCGTGGGGCCGCTTCCTGCGCTTCGAATACCTCAGGCTCGATTTCTCCGCGGTCACCGCGCCGGGCCTGTACGTCGTCCGTTACGGCGACGTGACGTCCGACCCGTTCCGCATTGCGACCGACGTGTTCGCGAGGGGCGTCTGGCAGCCGACGCTCGAGTACTTCCTGCCGGTGCAGATGTGCCACATGCGCGTGAACGACCGCTACCGCGTCTGGCACGACGCCTGTCACCTCGACGACGCCCTGATGGCGCCCGTGAGCCTGAACCACTTCGACGGCTACGTGCAGGGCCCCTCGACGCTGACGCGGTTCGCGCCCGGGGCGCACGTACCGGGCCTCGACCGCGGCGGCTGGCACGACGCCGGAGACGACGACCTCCGGATCGAGTCGCAGGCCGCGACGGTGCACGGCCTCGTCCAGGCGTACGAGGCGTTCTCGCTTCGGTACGACAACACGACCATCGACCAGGCCTCGCGGAACGTGGAGATCCAGCGGCCCGACGGCAAGCCCGACCTCCTGCAGCAGATCGAGCACGGCGTGCTCACGGTGGCCGGCAGCTACCGGGCGCTCGGCCGCTTCTACCGCGGCATGATCGTGCCGACGCTCCGCCAGTACGTGCAGGTGGGCGATTTCGCGGCGCAGACGGACAACGCCGTGTTCGATCGCGCGAAGGCAGGCGCCACGACGCCCGCGGTCGGCACCGGCGTCGTCGGAGCCCCGGACGATCGGTGGGTCTTCACGGAGCAGAACCCGCGCCGGGAGTTGGCCGCCGGCGCCAGCCTTGCCGCCGCGTCGCGCGCGCTGCGCGGGTACGACGACACGCTGGCGGCCGAGTG
>CAZBIP010000120.1:4940-10383 GCA_964491885.1 uncultured Vicinamibacterales bacterium | reverse complement strand
CCGGGCACGATGCGGCCGATGAACGCCGAGTTCACGGTGCCGCCGGTGACGGCGTCATAGCCCACGCGCACGCCGTCGACGACCGCCGGCTTGTAGAGGCGGACGGCCGAGGACTTGTTGAAGTCCTCCGGGACGAAGTTCGACGCCTTCTCCGACTGGTCCCACTGCGGCGTCAGGAAGTAGAAACGCACGCCGTAGTCGAGCGTCAGCCGGTCGGACGCCTTCCAGTTGTCCTGCACGTACCACTCGAGGTTCGAGTAGCGCCACTGCGGCTTCAGGAACTCGTTCGCCTGTGTGAACGAGTCGTAGATGCCGAGCGCCGCGTTCGCGAACGGGTGCTGCGAATCGAACGGGTTGTTCGTGCTGTTGTTGAAGACGTACTGCCCGTTGTGGTACGCGAAGGCGCTCTGGTCCTTCAGGCTCCGCTGGAAGTAGACCCCGGCCTTCATCGAGTGCGTGCCGAGAATCTTCGTCAGGTTCGCCACCACGTCGTACGTCGTGTTGAAGTTCGTGAACGGCGCCTGCCCCGTATTGAAGAACGGCGCGTTGCCGATGCGGCCGCCGCCGAACTGGAACTGCGGGATCAGGTCCATCTGGATGGCGTTCGGGTAGAGCATCGGGATCGACGCCGTCCCCGACCCGGCCCGCGTCATCGTCGGGCTCTCCGAGTAGTGGTCGAGCGAGTTGTGCGCCCGGCCGAACGAGAACTCCAGCGACGTCGTGTTGTTCAGGATGCCCGTCGACGACACCAGGAAGTTGTCCCCCGGCACGTCAGAGACGACCTGGATCGTGTCGAGGTTGCTGCGGATCGACCAGCCGCTGATGCCGTACGGCAGCTCGGCCTTGTTCTTGTGGAACATGTACCGGCCGGTCACCCGCCAGTTGTTGTTCACCTGGTAGTCCAGCCGGACCATCGTCTGGTCCAGCGGGTTCTTGCCGGCGGTCTGGCTGCGGTAGTTGTAGCCCACCTGCCCGCTGACGTTCGGCTCGGGATACACGCCCAGCGCCGCCAGCGTCGGCGCGTAGAGGCGGCTCGCCGGGATCCGGCCCAGCACCCCGCCGTCCTGGAAGCACCCAGTCGTGTTCGACGCGCTGCAGGGCAGCCCCGTCGTGTAGTCCCGGATGTACGGATACGGGTTCCCGTTCGAATCCCGGCTCTGCGAGAAGTCGCCCTTCCGCTCGAGCGCCGTGGGCACCGTCGCCCGCTGCTCGCCCACCGGGTCCTTCCGGCGCTGGAACTCCTGGCTCACGAAGAAGAACAGCTTGTTCTTCTCCTCGTTGAACAGCCCCGGGATGTAGAGCGGGCCGCCCAGCGTGCCGCCGTAGTCGTTCCGCTCGCTCTTCGCCTGCTTGACGCCGTTGCGGTTGTTCCACCACGTCTCGGCGTTCCAGTCCGACCGGCGGGCGTAGTAGTAGCCCGACCCGGAGAAGTTGCGCGTGCCGCTCTTCGTGACGACCTGCACCTGCCCGCCGACCGCCCGGCCGTACTCCGCCTGGTAGCTGGACGTCAGGATCTTGAACTCCGCGATGGAGTCGATGTTCGTCTGCGCCATGTTGCCGGCGTTGTTGCCGGTGTCGACGTTGGCGACGCCGTCGATCGTCATGTTGTTCGAGTTCGCCCGCTGGCCGTTCACGTTGAACGCGTCCGCCTGCGTCGGCTCGCTGCTGCCCGTGACCACGCCGGGCACCAGGGAGGCCAGGCCGTAGAAGCTGCGGCCGTTGACCGCGAGGTTCTGCATGGCCGACGATTCCATCGTGTACGCGCGCTCGCCGCTCTTGAGCTGGATGTCCGCGGCGCGCCCCGACACGGTGATGCTCTCCGACACGGCGCCGACCGCCAGCGTGTACGGCCCGACCGCCAGCCGGTCGTTCGCGTTCACCCGGATGCTCGGGTGCTCCAGCGTCTGGAAGCCCTCCAGGCTCACTTTCAGCTTGTAGGTGTCAGGCGGGATGTAGGGGAAGGTGAAGTTCCCCAGCCCGTCCGTCACCATCGCGGTTTCCGTGCCCTTGGTTTCGCTCACCAGGGTCACGGTGACGCCGGGCAGCACGCCGCCCTGCGCGTCCTTGACGGTCCCCGAGATCGACGCGCTTGTCGTCTGCGCCCAGAGCGGGACGCCGGAGACGAGGCCCAGCACGGCGGCCAGCGTCACGCTCCACAGAAATCGCCGATAGACCCTCGACCCACCCATACACTCCCCCTTCCTGAAGACCGTCCGACCCGTCGACCCGATTAGTTCAGTCCAAGAACAGAATCCAAAGCGCCCCCCTTATACGCCGGGGGAAACCGTTTGTCAAACCGAAATACGCAGGCGGCTTCGGGGCCTGCCGGCGTGCCGCGGTGCCTTTTGTTCAGAGTGCGAACGCCAAGGCGCCGGTCACGGCAACACCACCGCACCGCCGCCGGCAGACCCAACCGCACCTGCATGCCGCCTCGCCCGCCGTCTTGACAACCGGCGAATCGGCTCCTATAGTTTTGGCCGGCAACGAATCCCCCGCGTGTTCGTCGGCATTCGCCCCGTTCCGGTGCACTGTGCGCAAGATCGATCTCACGAACTTCACCATCGCCAGCAGCGAGACGGCCCGGTACATCAACCGCCGGATCGCCCTGAACCTCATCCGCCGCAATCAGCTCATGTCGCGCGCCGAGCTCGCCCGGCGCTCCGGCCTCCAGCGCAGCACCGTGTCGGCCATCGTCGGCGAGCTCATCGCCGAGGGCTGGGTCACCGAGGGCGCGACGACCGCGTCCGCGAGGGGACGACGGCCGCGCGTCCTTCACCTGAACGTCGAGAGGGCGGGCATCCTTGCCGCCGACATCCGGCCGGGACACACCCGCGTCGGCCTCGCGGGCCTCGACGCCCGTTTCATGATCCAGGCGGCGTGGCCGACGCCGGCCGAGCCTGCCCGGATGGTCGAGGAGGTCGGCAGGACCGTGCAGGCCTTCAAGCAGGCCCACCGCGAGATCACCTGCGAGGGCATGGGCGTGAGCGTGGCCGGCCGCGTGAACAGCGCCGGCCACCTCGTCTTCGCGCCCAACCTCCACTGGCGGGACGTCGAGCTCCAGCAGATGCTCGAGGCCGCGACGGGCGTCCCCGTCGTCGTCGAGAACGCGGCGAGCGCCTGCGCCCTGGCGGAACTCTGGTTCGGGAGCCACTCGGAAGACGTCAAGCACCTCGTCGCCGTCACGGTGTCGGAGGGCGTAGGCGTCGGCATGCTGGTGAACGGGCAGCTCGTCCACGGCCACGACTCGATGGCGGGCGAATTCGGCCACACCACGCTCGTCGAAGACGGGCATCTCTGCGGGTGCGGCAAGCGCGGCTGCTGGGAGCAGTACGCGTCGAACTCGGCGGCCTTGCGTTTCTACCGCGAGCCCCAGCCGGACGGCCCGGGCGCGGACGCCGTTTCCGGGGCCGACAATCTGAAGTACGCGGATCTCCTCGATCTCGCCGGACGCGGCGACGCGCGGGCGCGCGCGGCCCTGGAGCTGCAGGCGCACTACATCGGCATGGGGCTCGGGCCGATCATCACGGGGCTCGCGCCTCAGGTGGTCGTCGTCGTGGGCGAAGTGGCGGCCGCCTGGCCCCACATCCATGCGATCGTCGAGCGCATGGCGGCGGAGCGGGCGCTGCCGTCCATCTCGACGCGGATCGCCGCCACCGACCCGAACACCCAGCCGCGCCTGCGCGGCGCCGTCGCGCTGGTCGTGCAGCAGCACTTCGGCGCCCCCGAGGTCGCGTAGCCGAATCGGTGACACGAATGGGTGACACGTTCCAATTCCCGGGGATGTCCCGGGATTGGAACGTGTCACCCATTCGGAGGGCGCCTATCCGAGAGTGTCACCCTCTCTACTTAAGGGTGAGTTCGACGACGGGGATCTCGACGTCGGGCTTCAGCATCGGCAACCGCAGGACGAGGTCGCCCGTCTTGCTGGCCTCGTCCATCCAGGTCGTCGCCCGGCGCTCGCTGAGCCGCACCTCCGACCCGTCGTGCAGCAACTGCGCGTAGGCCACCTTGCCGGCGTAGCCCTCGAGCACGACGTCGCCCATCGGCCACGCCAACAGGTGCACGTAAAGGCGCTTCGCCTGCGGTTTGTACGTCAGCAGCGTGCTCGGCGGCGCCTTGAACTCCGCCGGGGCCTGCGTGGCCCCGTAGATCGACGGGCCGTTCACGTGCATCCAGCGGCCGAACGCGGCCAGTCGATCCTTCGCCCGCTGGTCGAACTCGCCGCGCGCCGTCGGCCCGACGTTCATCAGCAGGTTGCCGCCCTTGCTGACCGTGTCGATGAGCAGTTCGATGAGCTGCGCGGGGCTCTTCCACGTCGCCTCGTCGCGGTGATAGCCCCACGAGCCGGAGAACGTCTGGCAGGTCTCCCACGGCACCCGCTGGCCGTTCACCGAGACCCACTCGCGCGGCTTGAACTGCTCGGGCGTCCGGAAGTCCCACCCGCCCGGGACGTCGTCCAGGTCCATGCGGTCGTTGACGATAATGCCGGGCTGCAGTTCGCGGACCATCTTCAGCAGGTTGACCGAGTCCCAGTCGGCGCGGCCCTTGCCGTGCGTCCCGCCGGCGAACGAGTAGTCGAGCCAGATGATGTCGATCTTCCCGTAGTTGGTGAGCAGTTCCCGGACCTGGTCCTTGATGTACTGGCGGTAGACCGCCATGTCGCGGCCCTTGTTGAGCGCGTCGTACTCGGCGTCGGACGTCGTGCGCTGCGGGTGGTTGCGATCGACCGTGTACGACGGGTGGTGCCAGTCGAGGAGCGAGTAGTAGAAGCCGACCTTCAGGCCCTCGGCGCGGTACGCGTCGACCCAGTCCTTGATGAGGTCGCGCTTCGCCGGCGTGTTCGTGGCCTTGTAGTCCGTGTGCTTCGAGTCGAACAGGCAGAAGCCCTCGTGGTGCTTCGAGGTGATGACGGCGTACTTCATGCCCGCCTCGCGGGCCTGCCGCGCCCAGACCTTCGGGTCGTAGAGGTCGGGGTTGAAGTGGTCGAAGTACGGCTGGTACTGCTCGTTCGTGAGCCGTTCGTAGTTCTTCACCCACTCGTGGCGGGCCGGAAGCGCGTAGAGGCCCCAGTGGATGAACATGCCGAAGCGCGCGTCGGTCCACCACTGGAGGCGGGCCTGCTTCTGCTGCGGGGTCTCCTGGGGCAACTGGGCAGCCAACTGCGCGGCGGACCGGGCGGCGGGCGGCGGCGCCGGCGCCTGGCCCGAGGCGGCGAAGACGGGGAGCGCGAGGGCGAACAGCACACCGGACACGAGCAGTCTGCGCATCAGGGTCCTCCGTGGCGCGGATCATACCGCAAGGAGGAGCGGCGCCCGGAGCCGGAGAGCCCTCCCTCTCGCTCGGGCTGGGCGCGCGGCCGCACGACTCGACCGGCGCGTCAGTCGCAGCTCTTGTTCGCGACCGCGGGGCGGAGCAGCGCGAGTTGGAGCGCCAGCGCGACGAC
>CAZBIP010000120.1:0-4840 GCA_964491885.1 uncultured Vicinamibacterales bacterium | reverse complement strand
TCTTGTTCGCGACCGCGGGGCGGAGCAGCGCGAGTTGGAGCGCCAGCGCGACGACGACCGGCAGGGCGAGGAACGCGAGGTCGCGGCCGAGGCGGCCGGCGTCCGTCGAGGCGCCCAGCATCTTCGTCACCTGCGCCCCTGCGAACACCCCGGCCATGTTCATCAGTCCGTAGCCGGCCGCGCGGTGCCGCGGTGACACGAACTGGCAGAGGATCGGCATGTTGTTCGCGTCGAACATCCCGAAGCCGACACCGAAAAGCACCGCGCCCCCGACGGCAGCTCCCGCACCGCCGCCGAGCCCCATCGTCAGCAGCGCAGGCACCGTGAGCGCGAGGCCGATGGCGCTCGTGTAGATGCGGCCGCGCAGGTTCCGCTGAATCCACCGGTCAGCCAGGAGTCCGCCGGCGAACACGCCGACGAAGCTCGCGGCGGCAATCGTGATGGTCGCGATCGGGCCGGCGCGGGACATGTCGAGGCCGAGGCTCTGGGAGAACAACGTCGGCAGCCAGTTCTTCGTGGCCCACCCCGGAAAGCTCGGGACCATGAAGTAGAACAGGATGACCCAGAACGACACGGTGCCCAGCAGCAGACCCAGGCTCCGCCCGATCGACGCCAGCCCCCCGCGCTCCCCCGCCGGTCCCCCGTGGCGCGGCGCGGGGCGGCTCCGGGCATCCGGGTGCTCGCGCAGCGCGACGGCGAGCAGGAGGCCGTAGAGGATGCCCGCGACGCCGAACGCCTGGAACGCTCGCGGCCACGAAAGGCTGTGGGCGACGGCGGCGCCGAACCCGCCGAGCGCCTGCCCGGCGTAGAGGCCGGTCATGTGCACGCCGACCGCCAGCGACCGCGTCGCGCCCTGGTGGTAGTCGGCAATAAGCGCGAGTCCCGCGGGAATGTAGAGCGCCTCGCTCAGGCCCATGATCGCGCGCAGCGCGTACAGGGTGTCGAAGTCGCGCGCGAACCCCATCGCGAGCGTGACGCCCGACCAGACGGCGAGGCTCCCGGTGATGAGCCACTTGCGGTTGACGCGGTCGGCAATCAAGCCGGCCACCGGGCTCGCGAGGCCGTAGATCCAGAGGAAGGCCGCCATCAGCCGCCCGAAGTTCGCGGCGCTTTCCAGCTCCCGGATGTCCCCCACCATCGCCGGCCTCATGGTCGAGAGCATCTGCCGGTCGAGGTAGTTGAGCAGGGCGACGCCCCAGAGGAGGGCGACCACCGTCCACGCGTAGCGCGAGGCCGGGGGCCCCGGCGCGTCCGGGCGGCCGTCGGCGCCTGCGCCGCTCACCGCGCGTCTCCGAACCGGCCGACGCGTCCCGCGGCGATCGCCTCGGCGATCCGCCAACCGATCAGGTGCTGGCGCGGCACGTGGAAGCAGCCCTTGTAGAGGTTGCCCTTGACGGGAGACGACAGGCGCCCGTCGCGGTGGAAGTACCCGAACCAGTCGCCGAATTCCGGGTCGGGGAACATGCCGTAGGCGTAATCGTGCACCTTGGCGTGCAGGCGCGCGTAGTCGGCGCGGCCGGTCAACTGGTATGCGAGGAGCGTCGCGATGATGGCCTCGTTGTGCGGCCACCAGAACTTCATGTCGTGCCAGTACTCGGCGACGGGCTTGCCGTCCACGTCCACGAAGGAGAGGAGCCCCCCATACACCTGGTCCCAGCCGCGCTCCCACAGCCAGTCGAGCATGTCGCAGCCGGCCGCCACATATTCCGGGATGCCGCGGACCTCGCCTTCCCGCATCATGAACCACGCGCCCTCGATGGCATGGCCCGGGTTCAGGAGGCGCCCGTCGGCGTGGTCGATCCGTTCGCCCGCCGGGCCGACGTATTCCATGCAGCAACGGATCTCCGGCTTCATGAAGTCGCGCCTGATCTCGTCGATGGCGGCGTCGATGCGCCGGTCCGCTTCCTTGAGGCCAATCGACTCCCGCAAAGCCTGGCAGACGGAAATCCGGATCATCGGGCCGGCGAGCGACTTCATCGGCCGCGTGCCGCACCACTTCGGGGGCGCCGGCACGTGGGCGTCGAACGCGAGGGCGAGCCGCTCGGCCACCTCCCGGGAGCGCGCGCTGCCGGTCGCGCGCGCGTGCTCGCCGAAGGCCATCGCCGCGAACGCCTCCGAGAACGCGTAGCGGCGCTTCCGGATGGGCCGCCCGTCGCGCGTCACGTGGAAGAACATCCGGCCGTCGTCGTCGACGCAGTGGCGCTCGATGAAGCCAAGCGTGTGCTCCGCCGCCTCGAGCCAGGCCGGCCGCCGTTCCACCGTGTTGTAGAGCGCGCCGAGCATCCACGCGAACCGGCCCTGCTGCCACACGCCCTTGTCGGTGTCGATCACCGCCCCGTCGCGATCGAGGCACGTCATGATCCCGCCGAACTCGGGGTCGGCGCCATGGCGGAGCCAGAACGGGATGCTGTCGTCCAGCAGGCCGCCGCGGTAGACGCGGATGAGATGCTCGAGGCGCGCGGAGTCCATGCCGGCCGCCAGCACCTGCACGCGTGCCCTCAGGCGAGAATCCCGCGCAGCCGTTTGACGATGTCCGCCTTCCGGGAGGGCGGGAGCGGCAGGATCGGCAAGCGCGGGTCGCCCACGTCGATGCCGTGGACCGCCATCATGGCCTTGCCCGTAGCGACTCCGCCGTGCTGCACCAGGAGGTCGACGATCCGGCAGACCTTCGCCATGCCCGCCTGGGCCTCCGCCAGCCTGCCCGACTCGACGGCCTTTCGAATCCGGTGGTAGAGCGGCGCCGCGTAGTTGTAGGTCGAGCCGATGAAGGCGCGCGCGCCCAGCGCGATCGCGCCGGCAAAGAACTCGTCGACGCCGTAGATCGCGTCGAACCTGCCGCCGCACGCGCGGATGCAGTTCTGGTACTCGTACAGGTCCGGGCTGTTGAACTTGATGCCGGCGAGCGTCGGGATCACGCGGCCGGCGGCCTCGAGGAACGCCTGCATCGGGAGTCCCACGCCCGACATGGTCGTGTGGTAGTAGTAGAACGGCAGCCGCGGCGCGGCCTCGGCCACGGCCCGGACGTGCGCCACGAGGGCCTCGATGGAGGCCGGCTTGAAGTAGTTCGGCGGCACGATCGACACCGCGTCGGCCCCGCACGCCTGGGCGTGCGCGGCGAGGTCCTGCGCGTCCCGCAACGACAGCGCGCCCACCTGCGCGATGATGACGAGTCTGCCTCGGCCCAGCCTGACCCATTCCTCGAGCACGGCCTTGCGCTCGGCCACGGTGCACGAGATTCCCTCGCCCGTCGTGCCGCAGACGTAGGCCCCGCGGACACGGGTCTTGACGAGGTGGCGCGCCTGCTGCGCGATCACGGGGAGGTTGACGTCGCCGTTCCGATCGAACGGCGTGAACGGCGCGGCCACCAGGCCGTCGAGCCTTCCGAACGGGGCAGCGGGGCGCCTCCGTGTGTTCCTCGGCTTCATGCGCGCGCCTCCATTCGCGCGACATCTTACCTCAGCGCCCGGCGCGATCCCCGCGCAGGCCTATAATGCCGGCACCAACCTCGAGGGCTGCCGTCATATGTTCACCCATCCCTGGCTGCTCACCGCGCTCATCGTCATCGCGTTCATGACCGCGCTGTGGCTGCTCAGCCTCAGGCTCCGGGACAGTTCGATCGTCGACATCTTCTGGGGCGTCGGGTACGTCGCCGTCGCCTGGGCGCTCGCCGCCCTGGCGCCGGGTCCGCTCCCGGCGCGCGCGCGCCTGCTCGTCACCCTGGTGTCGATCTGGGGGATTCGCCTCGCGCTTCACATCTACCTGCGCAATCGCGGTAAGGGTGAAGACTTCCGCTACCGGCAGTGGCGCCAGGAAGCCGGCGCGTCGTGGTGGTGGCGCAGTTACTTCAAGGTGTTCCTGCTGCAGGGCGTGATCATGTGGATCGTGGCCGCCCCGTTGGCCATGACGGTCGGCACGGCCGGGCAGGCCGGCCTCGGCTGGCTCGACGCGGCCGCCGTCGTCGTCTGGGCCGTTGGGTTCGCGTTCGAAGCCGTCGGCGACTGGCAGTTGACGCGCTTCAAGGCCGACCCGGCGAACAAGGGCCGGCTCATGACCGGCGGGCTGTGGCGCTACACCCGGCACCCCAATTACTTCGGCGACTCGGCCGTGTGGTGGGGTCACTATCTCGTGGCGGCGGCTGCCGGAGCATGGTGGACGATCTTCAGCCCGTTGCTGATGACCTTCCTGCTCGTCCGTGTGAGCGGCGTGAGCCTGTTGGAACGCTCGCTCCGCGACACCAAGCCCGGCTATCGCGAGTACATCGAGTCGACGAGCGCGTTCTTCCCTCTCCCGCCCCGCCGCCCATAGCACGCGGCAATTCCTGCAAGAGGGGCCAGGCCCCTGTTGCGGTTGCTGCAGAGTCGCCCGCAACACATGGCAAGTTCCGTAAAAAGGGGCCTGGCCCCTTTTGCAGTTTCTGCAACGCCGGGGACTCGGCCAGGCTACTTGATCGTGCCCTTCTGCAACCCGGCCGCGGCACGGGCGATGAAGGCATCCGCCGGCAAAAACGTCAGCAGCGAGAACCGCGGCTTGTAGGCCTTCAGCACATCATCCTTCACCAGTTGCTCCGGGGTCCGGCCGGCCGCCAGACCCGAGCGGACGATCTCGACCATCGCCGTGAGCGAGTCGCGGTAGGCCCGGACGCCCGCGGCGCTCAGATCCCGTCCGTGCCCGCTGACGAATGTCACGTCCTCGGGAAGCACGTCCAGCACGTCCTCGAGAAACGCGAGGTAGCCACCGACGTCATCCAGCGCCGGGATGCTCTCCGACAGCAGCAAGTCGCCCATGTCCACCACGCGCTCCGCCGGGAAGTAGACGATCACATCGGAATCGGAGTGCAGGC
>CAZBIP010000119.1:8512-10430 GCA_964491885.1 uncultured Vicinamibacterales bacterium | reverse complement strand
GTGACGATCTTGTAGTTCCCCTTGGCCTCCTCGAGTCCCTTCGAGACGAGCTCGCGCAGGTTGCCGCGCGTGATTTCGCGCTGCATGTAGAGCGGGTAGACCGCGGTCCAGAACGACTCGTGGTTGACCGTCATGCGCTTCAGCAGTTCGTCGGCCACCGTGCGGCGGCGCTCGCGCTTCGGCCGGAGGCTGATGCTGCGCTGCGTCCGGATCTCGATGGGCACGTCGTCGGCGGTGATCACCGGCCCGCATCCGGACACGAGCATGCGCTCGATGACGTTGGCCAGTTCGCGGACGTTGCCGGGCCACGGGTACTCCGCGAGCGCGGCGTAGACCTCGGGCATGATCCGGGGACGGTCGCCGTTGCCGGACCCCATGTTCTCGAAGAGATGATCCACGAGAATCGGGATGTCCTCGCGGCGCTCGCGCAGCGGCGGCACGTGGATGTTGATGACGTTGATCCGGTAGTACAGGTCTTCCCGGAACGAGCCCTGCTCCACCATGTCCTGCAGCGACCGGTTGGTGGCGGCGATGACGCGTACGTCGACGTGCCTGCCCACGCGGTCGGCGCCCACCTTCTGCAGTTCGCCCGTTTCGAGGAAGCGCAGCAGCATGCCCTGCATGCGCAGGCTCATCTCGCCAATCTCATCGAGAAAGATCGTTCCTTCGTCTGCCTTCTCGAGCATGCCGGGCTTGTCGCGGTATGCGCCGGTGAAACTGCCCTTCACGTGGCCGAAGAGCTCTGACTCCAGGAGCGTTTCCGGCAGGCCCGCGCAGTTCACGGTGATGAACGGGCGGTCGGCCCGCAGGCCCTGGGAATGGATGCCGAGCGCGACGAGTTCCTTCCCGGATCCGCTCTCGCCCGTGATGAGAATCTTCGCGTCGCTCAGCGCGACGCGAGCGATTTCGTCCTGGAGGGCGATGATCGCCGGGCTCCGGCCCACGAGGCGGCCGAAGCCGTTCCTAGTCACGGTGCTCGCTCCCTCTCAGCAGGTGATCGACGGCCATTCTCGCGAGGGGGGCGAGGGATAGGAACCGGCCGCCCACGCGGTAGCCGCCGACGCGCTGATCCCACTGTTTCGACACGTGCCGGACGTCCAGGTCCGCGTCGAGGGGCCGGTCGCCCAGGCGAGCGATCACGCGGGCGGCCGCGCCTGGCGCGATCGGGTCCGGGCACGAGATGAGGACGCCGTCCGTGCTGAGGTCCAGCACCCTGACGGCCATCGAGACCGGCCTGACCAGGACGGCGCCGCCGCCCACGGGCACGCGGGGCGACCGGCGGCGTTCGACGAAGCCGTTCTCCATGTCAGGCCTCGTCCGCCAGCGGTGGTTTCCGGCAGTCATCCATCAGGGCGCCGAGGGATTCGGCGGCCCGCTCGTCGACGTTGATGAACTCCAGGCCGGCACGGTACCGCCGGCCGCCCTCGGGGAGGTGAAGCGGCGAGAGGTGGCGGACGACCGCACGCATGTCCGTCGTGCGGGTGCCCTGGACGAGCCGGAGCGGCTGGAGCGACCCCACCGGCAGCGGAGCGATCGACTCGACGAGCGCGCCCTCCGGGGTCAGGTTCTGAACCAGCAGGGGCTCGAGGGTCTGGACGGACCCCCAGAGCTCGCCGACGATTTCAAAGCGTGCCGCCGCTCGCCGGTCAGCCAGTCGCATAGCCGCCCCCGTCGCTCACGCTGCCGCGCACACAACCGCCTCGTGCACGGTACGCAAAGCAGAGGCCAGGAGTCGTGTTTCCGACATACGGAAGGCTCGGTTCAGAAGTGTCTGCAATAGACACTTCTTTCCGCGAATTGCACAGCTTCAGGCCCGGAAGTCCCGCTCCTGGTCGCCAAAAGTCTGACGGTCGGATGACAAAAGTCTGAACCTGTCGGCGGTTGTTGTCAATGGATCTGACACCAGATTCGGGCGAGA
>CAZBIP010000119.1:6248-8412 GCA_964491885.1 uncultured Vicinamibacterales bacterium | reverse complement strand
GAGCGTGGCCTCGACCACGTCGGGTACGCAGCTGGGCGAGACCGTCCGATCGGCGAATGCGCGCACCGGCGCGCCAGATTGGCCCTGCCGCACGAACCAGTCGACATTCGTCCTGCCGGTGTGGCCGCCGTACAAGCTGGACAATCGAAGCACGTAATGCCGCGGGGCCGCGGCCGCATAGCGTTCGCCAACGAGTTTCGTCGCGCCGTACACGGACTGCGGCGCGACCTCGTCTTCCTCGGTATAGGGCCGGTCCTGCCTTCCGTCGTACACGAATTCGCTGGAGTAGTGCACCAGCAGAGCGTCACTCTCGCGGGTTGCCGACGCGAGCGTCCAGACAGCCTCGCCGTTCACCCGGTACGCATCCAGCGCCCGGGTTTCGGCGCCATCGACGTCGTTGAACGCCGCGCAGTTCAGAATCAGTCCGGGCTCGACGGACCGCACCGCCTCGCGCACGCGCGCCGGATCGGTGATGTCGAGTTCGTCCAGATCGACACCGGCGACGTGCCGCAAGGGCGACAGGCGCGCCACTAAAGCCGCGCCCAGCTGTCCGCGCGAGCCGACGACGAGGATGCGTTCCGGAAGCCCGGACTCCGTCATGCGGGGCCCCGCTCCGCGTACTGCTTCTTGTAGTAGGCCTGGTACGCGGCGTCCTGGTGCTTGATCGGTTCCCACCACCAGGCGTTCGCCCTGTACCACTCGACGGTGGCGGCCAACCCTTCCTCGAAGTCGTGGCGCGGCTCCCAGCCGAGCGTCCGAAGTTTCGCCGTGTCGAGGGCGTACCGGCGGTCGTGGCTCAGCCGGTCGGCAACCGGCCGGATCAGCGTCTCCGGCTTGCCGACGAGCGCCAGGATGCGCTTCGTCAGTTCGATATTGGGCACTTCGTTGCCGCCGCCGATGTTGTAGACCTCGCCGTCGCCGCCGCGCTCGATCACGGCGTCGATGCCCCGGCAATGGTCCTCGACGTGCAGCCAGTCGCGGACGTTCAGCCCGTCCCCGTAGAGGGGCACGGACTGATCCTCGAGGGCGTTCGTGATGAAGAGCGGAATCACCTTCTCGGGAAACTGGTACGGCCCGTAGTTGTTCGACGCGCGCGTGATGACCACCGGCACCTTGTAGGTGGCCCAGTAGCTGTACGCCAGCCGATCGGCGCCTGCCTTGCTCGCCGAGTACGGATTGCGCGGCAGGAGTTCGTCGGTCTCCTTCGACGCGCCCGTCGGGACCGACCCGTACACCTCGTCGGTCGAAATCTGCACGAACCGGCGAAGGCCCTTCGCGTCCCGCGCCGCCTCGAGCAGCGCGAAGGTGCCGAGCACGTCCGTCTGGATGAACTCGTCCGCGTGCGCGATCGACCGATCCACGTGCGTCTCGGCCGCGAAATGGACGACGATCTCCGACTCGCGCACGAGCGGCCCGCTGACGGGGGCGTCGCGGATGTCGGCCTTGACGAAGGCGTGCCTCGGATCGTTCAGCACGTCGTGCAGGTTCTCCATGCGCCCGCAATACGTCAGCTTGTCGAGCGTGGTCACGTGCCAGTCGGGGTGCTCCCGAAGGGCGTACCGCACGAAGTTGCTGCCGATGAATCCGGCGCCGCCGGTGACGAGTACCTTGGTCATAGGGTGTCGAAGACCTCGCACTCAGCGAGTCGCTTTCCGGCGAGATCCTTGGCCGAGAGCGCCGGCGCGGCCGTCAGCGGCCACGCGATGCCCACGCCGGGATCGTCCCATAGCAGCGACCGCTCGTATTGGGGGGCGTAGTAGTCGGTCGTCTTGTAGATGGTCTCCGCCACGTCGGACGTGACCAGGAATCCGTGGGCAAAGCCTTCCGGCACCCACAACTGTCGCTTGTTCTGCGCCGAGAGCGTCGTGCCGACCCACCGGCCGAACGCCGGCGAGCGGCGCCTGAGATCGACGACGACGTCGAAGACCTCGCCGAGGACGACGCGGACGAGCTTCCCCTGGGGCTGGCGGATCTGGTAGTGGAGCCCGCGCAGGACGCCGCGGGCAGAGCGCGAGTGGTTGTCCTGGACGAAGGAGCCGCCGAACCCGGTCGCCTGCCGGAAGAGGTCTTCACGGTAGCTCTCGAAGAAGAACCCCCGGTCGTCGCCGTGCACCACCGGCTCGAAGACCAGCACGCCCGGAATCCCGCATTCGACCACGTTCAT
>CAZBIP010000119.1:3981-6148 GCA_964491885.1 uncultured Vicinamibacterales bacterium | reverse complement strand
GCACCACCGGCTCGAAGACCAGCACGCCCGGAATCCCGCATTCGACCACGTTCATGAGCGACAAGCCCTTCCCCTGCGTCTCGGCCGTTCGTCAGCAGCGCGCCAGCCCGGGAGCCGAGCGTGCGCGCGGGACCGCGCTACCCGCCGATCTTCGCGCGCAGCGCTTTAACCTCGTCTCCCGCGTCCAGGTCCGGCTGGAGCCGCACGGCCTCCTTCAGTTCGGCCATCGCTTCGTCCAGCCGGCCGAGGCCCGCGTAGATAGCCGCGAGGTGAAGCCGGTGCACGGCGCTCGCCTGTGCGCCCTTCACCGCCTGCTCCTGGATCGGCAGCGCGTCCGCGTCGCGCCCGAGCAGATGGAGCACCCACGCGAACGTGTCGGCAATCTCGGGGCTGCGGCCGCCCGAAAGCCTGTTCGCCCGTTCCGCGTGCGGCAGCGCCTCGGCGGGCAGCGCCTTCCGAACGGCCAGCGCGTAGGCGAGGTTGTTGAGCGCGAGGACGTTGTTCGCCTGCGCGCCGAGGACGAGGCGATAGCGCTCGATGGCGCGGTCGTAGTCCTGGGCGGCCTCGTACTCGCCCGCGAGCTGCAGGTGCGCGGCGACGAGCGCCGGGTCGAGCACCGTCGCCTCTTCGAGCGCCTTCCGGGAGCCTGCCTTGTCGCCGGCAGCGCCCAGCGCTTCGGCGCGCAGGACGGCCCGGGCAGCGTCGGCGCGCGTGCCGGCGGAGGTCAGCACCTGCAGCCGGCGCTCGGCAAAGCGCGCCGGCAGCCCTGTGGCCGCGTCGAGGCCCGCGCTGATGTCGGTTGGCGGCGCCGCCCGGCGCGGGAACGGCGCGCAGAGCGGGTCGCCGACCACGACGGTCCGCCAGCTCAGAAACGGCATGGCCAGATAGAACGACTCGGCGAGGTTGAAGCCCGACACGTAGGCGGGAAACAGGACGTCGGGCCGGACCGTGGCGTCGAGATAGGGCTCATACACGTGCGCCGCCACGCCCGTGACGCCCTCGCGGATGAGGTCGCCGGCCAGCGACTGCGGCGTCCCCGCGAAGAAGGTTGACCGGTCGGTCCACTTGCCGATCGCCCACGCGGCCGGCGGTTCGTTGAACGTCCGGCCATCGGTGCTGACGTACGTGCCGGCGATGGCCCCGGGCACGAAGGCGAAGCCGAACCGGCGCCTTGTGATCGCCGGGTCGTTCGATCCCCACGAGTAGTAGCCGAGGACGTCCTTCTCGCCCGTGAGCACGTGGCTGGTCTTCTCGATCACGACGCGATCGGCGAAACCGGCGTCGGCCAGGCGTGCTGCGGCGTCGGCCAGCCAGCCGTTTCCCGCGGTGGACGCAGGCGCGGCCGTCTGATCGAGGAGGATGCGGCCTTCCCGCGAAGGCGCGGAGGCCCGGTCGATGAGCGCGATCACATCGTCCGCCGTGAAACCGTCGAGGCGGGTGACGAGATAGAGCTCGGATGCCGCGCGGGTGAAGGGCACGGCCTGGGCAATCGACCCGGCTCCGTGGAAGTAGGGATTGGGGACGCGCCCGCCGATGGCCGGCTCGCGCCCGAGCAGGCGCTGGTAGAGCAGCGTCAGCTCCGAATCGACGCTCGCGAGCGTGCCGTCTCGGCCCGGTGTGCCCTCGACGCGAAGCGGCACGCCCTTCGCCAGCACGATGTAGAGGATGCGGTCCTGGGCGGCGTGCTGCCGCAGCCACGTCGCAATTGGCCCTTGGATTTGCGCGTTGAAGACAGCGCGCTCGACCTCGTCGGCGACGTCGGCCTTGACGCGGAGCACCTGGTCCGCCGGCACGCTTCGCGCCCGGGCGTAGTGCTCGGCAATCCGCACCGAGTCCGGGTGCGCCTCGTTGGCGACCACGAGGACGTTGGCGCCCGACTGGGCGAATGCCGACGCCGCGGACGCCAGGAGCGCCAGGGCCAGGAGGAGAGGTCGGTGCATCTACACGATTATCGACGCATTTCACCATCCGCGTGAGGGGCCGCCGCTCGCGCGGGCCGCCGCCTCCCCCAACAAGGCCCTACGCCCAGGGAGGCGCCACCGCCGGTGACAGCCGACCCCGTACGCGGTATCTGCCACAGGACCCGGTCTTGAACACCGCGGTTTCTGCCACCCCACAACGGGGGAACCCGGGTTTCGCTCTGTGAATCGGGCCCGGTTTCGACGGA
>CAZBIP010000119.1:0-3881 GCA_964491885.1 uncultured Vicinamibacterales bacterium | reverse complement strand
CCCACAACGGGGGAACCCGGGTTTCGCTCTGTGAATCGGGCCCGGTTTCGACGGAGGACGTCGGCACGGGCCGTGCATCAGTATCGAACGGTTGACAGGGCTCGTTATGTACTGCATCATGTAGTACATGAATGCCCGTGCCGTATCCATGCGAGAGCTCCAGCAGAACCTGAAGCAGGTGATCGCTCGTGTCGAGCGCGGCGAAACCGTCCAACTGACGAAGCGCCGCCGCGTCGTGGCCAAACTGGTGCCGGTTTGGCCCCAGAAAGTTGCGGAGCCGTGGCCTGATCTCGAGGCGCGCACCCGGGCGATCTTCGGAGATCGGATTCTCGTTCCGGGAGCGTCCGAGATGCTCATCCAGGAGCGCGGGGAGTGGTGACAACCTACTTCGACTCGAGCGTGCTCGTGGCGTGCTACGTCCGGGAGGCACGTTCATCCTCGGCCCGCCACCTCGTCACGGCAGGCACGGGAGTCCTGTTCACGCCTCTGCACAAGGTCGAAGTGAGGAACACCTTCCGCCTGCTGGTGGGTTGGCAGCGGATAACCGCGTCGGATTCAGAGGCCGTCCTGCTGCACCTGGACGAGGATCTGGCCGCCGGAAGGCTCGCGCAGACGCCGGTCGATCTCTATTCGGTCTTCGAACGCGCGGAGGCGCTTTCGGCCCGGCACACGAGTCGCCTGCTCTCGCGCAGCCTCGACATCCTGCACGTGGCCGCCGCCCTCGAACTGGGCTGCACGCGCTTCGTGTCGTTCGACGCCCGCCAGGTCAAGCTCGCGGCGGCCGCCGGCCTTCGCGCCACCACGGTCCCAGCCTAGGCAGCAGTTGCCCGGCCCCGACTCACCGGTTCAGCTTGCCCCTAGCCCCTAGCCCCTAGCCCCTAGCTAGAACACCGTCACGAGCCCCAGGCTGAACTTCGTCCCCTCGCGCTCGAACTCGCGGCCGATGTCCGCCGTCAACCGCACGTTCCGCGCGAGCAGCCGCCCCACGTTCAGAGACAGGCTGTGGTACTTCGCGTTCGGGTCGTCCGACGTGACCTTGTTGTACAGCGCGGCCATCGACCAGGGGCCGTCCTGGCCCATCGGCAGGTAGACCAGTTCCGCGAACCCGCCGCGCGTCTTCCAGTCCGACCCGCCCTTCCTCGGCAGGAACGTCGGGTTGTCGTCGCGCCGCTCCAGGTACTCCATGTTCAGCTGGAAGCGGTCGTTGATGTCCACGACCAGGTCGGGGCCGAAGTAGAAGGTCCGGTTGCGCACGTTGCCGGCCCCTTCCTCGCGCCCGTAGTACCCGAACAGCCCGACGCGCACCTTCTCGATCGGCAGCGCGAGCCGGTAGGCGAAGTTCTTCAGGTTGTCGCGGTCGAAGTTGCCGAAGTCGTCGGCCATGTCGATGCCGTTGCCGTTGACGATCTGCAGCACCGACTCGACGCCGCCGGGGAAGTCCCAGGCGACGATGAGGCCGCGGTCGTAGGTCAGGTCCACGCCGGCGTTGCCGACGTGCGTCTTGAAGATCTGGTAGTCGTAGCGCTCGAGCTTGAGCTCCCGCTTGAACATCGGGTCGCAGACCTGGAACTGCCCGGCGGCGACGTCGATGGGCAGCTTGAACGGGTTGCTGATCTGGACCCACGCGTCCTCGAGGCCGGCATGGCCGCCCTTCTCGATGATGTAATAGAAGTAATACGAGATCTTCTCGTTGATCTGCCCGCCCGACAGCGCCTTGAACACCCATGGGTACTGCACGTCGGTGCCCCGGCTCTTCTTCTCGCCGAAGGACGCGTAGCCGTCGAGGCGAATGGCCAGCGGCACGTCGCGCGACAGCTTCAGCGTGGGGTCGCCCACGTCGTACGTCGCGCGCGAGGGCTCCTGGCTCGGGTCCTCGAGACGGAACCCGCGCGCCGCGAACTCCTCGCCGAACGGCTTGAGCCGCGGCGCCGGCGCGTGGCACGTCGAGCAGGAATACTGGTACTTGCGGGCGAACGCCGGAATCGCGTCGGACGGGACGGCGGTGAGCAGCAGGATCGACGCTGCCGCGATCGCGACCGTGATGAGCCGTGACATAGGGCGCCTCGTGAAAGTCAGGTTGAACATGGCGGTCATGGTGTCCATGGCGGTTCTGGCCCTCATGGCAGGATCGTGAAGGTCGTCGAGTGGCTGTTCACCTTGACGGGTTCCGATTCCTCGCGCGGCACCTTCATGAACTCGGCCACCGACGACACGAGCCGCGAGTAATACACCTCCGCCGTCACGACCACCGGCCCGGCCGGCAGGTTGCCCGGCAGCCTCCACGTATAGGTCTCCGCGCGGGCCGAGAGCGGCGCCAGGCGGTAGTCGGGACCGAAGCTCTTCGTGTTCCACTGCATGATCGTCATCCGGCCCTGCGGGTCGAGGTAGGGCAGCCGGAAGATGCGGTCGCCGGCCGGCACTTCGCCGTCGCGCTTCAGTCCCGCGAAGTCCGCGATGTCCTTCACCGGGCCGATGTCTTGGTACGCGAGGGCGTCCGACGCGATCGTGTACTCCTCGCCCTCGAACCCCTTTTTGTCCACCGGCAGGTGATAGACCTGGCCCTTGGCGTCCTTCGCCGTGACGTGCGCCCAGAGCACGCGCTCCTCGGCCGATCCCGACGGCACGCTGTGGCCGGCCTTCGCGTTCACGAACACCGCCGTCAGCTTCATCGTCTCGCCCGGCTCGGCCTCGCGCGTTTCGGGGTGGATCCGCACCTCGATCACGCCCGACAGCTTGCCCGGATCGTGCGCGCCGTGAAACAGGTGCTGACGCATGTCCGGGAGTTCCGATCCCATCGTCGCGCTCCGGCCGGGCGACGGGGGCATGTGGCAGTCCTGGCAGACGATGCCCGCCTTGCCGTGCGGGCCGTCCTTCCACTCGAGGTGCGTGCCCTTCACCCACATGCCGAAGGGATCCTTCTCGTTGTGGCACGTGCCGCAGAACTCGGCCGACCCGAGAAAGTCGTTCTTCTTCGTGATGTGATGAGGGCTGACGACGCCCTCGCGCGTGCCGTACTTGACCTTGCCGGGCGTCGAGATCCAGTTGAAGTTGAACGGCGTGTCGCCCTCGAAGCCGACCACCGTGTGGCAGAGGTCGCACGAGACCGACTCGTTGGCGCGGCTGTTGGCTGCCGGCACCGGGGGAGGCACGTCGCCAGCCAGGAACGCCAGCGGCGCGTGGCAGCCGTTGCAGCCGTCCGCCGCGCCCTTGAACGACGGGTCCTTCTTCGCGTGCGGCACCGCGAGGCCGAAGTACTCGATCTCGTCCCAGTGGTGCGTGTAGGCCTGCGACATCATCGCCTGCTCGTGCTGGCGCGCGATGTCCTTGTGGCACGTGGCGCAGGCCGCGGGGCGTTCGTAGCTGTCGTACTTCTGCGTGCCGAGGGCCGCGTCGCCCGCCTTCGGCGGGGCCTGCGTGGCGACAAAACCCGCGCCGGCCAGCATCAGGGTGGCCAGAACGAGGATGAATACCGTCGGTTTCGAGGACATGAAGCCTCCAGTCAAGGGCATTCTTGAGTACTCCTGACAACGAGGGCAAGCCGGACCGCCGGGAGCGGAGTTCCCGGCCTGCGCCATCGCGAGCCGCAGCGCCTCTTCCGTGCGATGGCCCGATCGGCTACGCTCTTGCCACTCACGCCGGGCGGGCGGCGCTCCGGCGCCGCGCCCCGGCGAGCCCCAGCAAGGAGCTTCCCGTGCACGCTCGCCGCTTCGCCCTGATCATCCTGGTGGTCGCGGCCCTGGCTGCCGCACTCGGTGCCGACACGCCGTCTGCGAAGCCGACGCCGCTTTCCGATCAGTTCCCCGGCCTCGAGTTCCGGTGCATCGGACCGTTCCGCGGAGGCCGGGTCACGGCCGTCACCGGCGTGCGTGGCGAGCCGCTCG
>CAZBIP010000118.1:4166-10436 GCA_964491885.1 uncultured Vicinamibacterales bacterium | reverse complement strand
GCCCTATCGCGCGACCCGTTCCCCCTCGAACTCCACGACGACGACCGTCCCCATCGGGTCGAGGATCGGGCGCGGCAGCGTGAACGACGTCCGCCCGTCCTTCACGGTCAGCGGGAGTTCGGCGCCGCTCGCCAGGAAGTAGGCGCGCTTCACCGCGTTCTTCATCGCCGGCAGCTCGAAGGGCACCCGCGGCTCGATGAAGAACGTGAAGTACAGCTTGCCGGGCTTCGCGGTCACCCGGTAGTCGTTCCACGACAGGAAGAGCGGCGTCCCCCGCAGGTCCTTCGTGCCCTTCGCGCTGGGCTCGCCGAATTCTTCGCCGAACGGCGTCGCCATCGCGCCGTATACCGACTCGCCGTTCACCTTCAGCCAGCGCCCCGCCGCGCGCAGCACGTCCTGGCTGGCCTGGGGGATGATCCCGTCGGCCATCGGCCCGACGTTCAGCAGGTAGTTGCCGCCCTTGCTCACGATGTCCACGAGCTTGAAGACGATCTCGCCCGGGTTCTTCCAGTCCACGTCGTCCTTGCGGTAGCCCCACGTGTGGTTGATCGTCGCCGGCGTCTCCCACGCCTCCGTGCGCTTCTCGCCCGGGATGATGTTGTCGCCGGTGCTGACGTAGTCGCCCTCGGCGCCGAGCCGGCCGTCGATGAGCGTCATCGGCTGCAGCGACCGCACGAGGTCGGTGAAGCGCTTCGAGCGCTCGGCCGTCATGAGCTGGGGCGTGTCGAACCAGACGAGGGCCACGGGGCCATATGCCGTGAGCAGCTCCCGCACCTGCGGCTCGGCCTTGTCGCGCAAGTACTGGTCGAAGTCCTTTTCGGCGTTCGGCTTGAAGTCCCAGTTGTTCCCTGCGCCGTTCGGCTCGTGCCAGTCCTGCGCCTGCGAGTAATAGAACCCGAGGCGCATGTTCCGCTTCGCGCACGCCGCCGCGAGCTCCTTCAGGATGTCCCGCTTGAACGGCGTCGCGTCCACGACGTTGTAGCGGCTCGCCTTCGAGCCGAAGAGCGCGAACCCGTCGTGGTGCTTCGAGGTGATGACGATGTACTTCATGCCCGCGTCCTGGGCGAGCTGGACCCAGGCGTCGGCGTCGAATTTCACGGGGTTGAACTGCAACGCCAGCTGCTCGTACTCGCGGACGGGGATCTTCGCGCGGTTCATGATCCACTCGCCGATCCCGGGGACGCGGGCGCCCTTCCACTCGCCGGCCGGGATGGCGTAGAGGCCCCAGTGGATGAAGAGCCCGTACTTGGCTTCGCGGAACCAGCTGAGCCGCGCTTCCTTCTGCGGGTCGGCGGGCGCCGGAGCCTGGCCGGGAGCGGCGGCGAGGCCGACAGCGGCCAGGAACAGGGCCGTCAGTGCGGCGGCGGCAATACGTCGTGCGTCGAAGCGACCGAAGTCCATGCGAAGGCCCTCCCCAGTGGCGCGCCGATTGTCCGTCTTCCGGGCAGAGCGATGCAAGCGAGAGGGTGTACGATCCGGGCGACGTGAACACGCATCCACGCGCCGACCGAGGCCCGGCCTCCTGGTTCGTCTACCTCGTGCGCTGCGCGGACGGCACCTTCTACGCCGGCTCGACGACGGACATCGACGCCAGGGCGCGCGCGCACAACGAGGGCCGGGGCGCGCGCTACACCTCCGGCCGGAGGCCGGTGACGGTGGTCTATCGGGAGGCGTGCGAATCCAGGTCAGCCGCCCTCAGGCGCGAGCACGCGCTGAAGCGGCTGACCCGGTCCGGGAAGGAGGCGCTTACGCGATCGTGATGCCTTCGTCCAGGTACACGTCCTGGATCGTCTGCAGGAGCTTCGCGCCCTCGGCCATCGGCCGCTGGAACGCCTTGCGCCCCGAGATGAGGCCCATGCCGCCGGCGCGCTTGTTGATCACCGCGGTCACCGCCGCCTCGCCGAAGTCGTTCTTGCCCGACGCGCCGCCCGAGTTGATGAGCCCGGCGCGGCCCATGTAGCAGTTGACCACCTGGTAGCGCGTCAGGTCGATCGGGTGGTCGCTCGTGAGCTGCGTGTAGATGCGCTCGTCCAGCTTGCCGTAACTCGAGCCGCCCGTGTTCAGCGCCTTGTAGCCGCCGTTGTTCTCCGGCAGCTTCTGCTTGATGATGTCGGCCTGGATCGTCACGCCCAGGTGGTTGGCCTGGCCCGTGAGGTCGGCGCTGACGTGGTAGTCCTTGTCTGTCTTGAAGGCGTTGTTGCGCAGGTAGCACCACAGCACCGTCGCCATGCCCATCTCGTGGGCCAGGGCGAAGGCCTCGGCCACCTCCACGATCTGCCGGCCGCTCTGATCGGACCCGAAGTAGATCGTCGCGCCCACCGCCGCGGCGCCCATGTCGGCCGCCTGCTCGACGGTGCCGAACATGATCTGGTCGGCCTTGTTCGGGTAGGTCAGGAGCTCGTTGTGGTTGATCTTCACGATGAACGGGATCTTGTGCGCGTATTTCCGTGACACGGCGCCCAGGACGCCGAACGTCGAGGCGACGGCGTTGCACCCGCCCTCGATCGCGAGCTTCACGATGTTCTCGGCGTCGAAGTAGATCGGGTTCTTCGCGAAGCTCGCCCCGCCCGAGTGCTCGATGCCCTGGTCCACCGGCAGGATCGACAGGTAGCCGGTGCCCGCCAGGCGGCCGTGGGCGTACATCCGCTGCAGGTTCCCGAGCACGCGATTGTTGCGGTCCGAAAGGGCCCACACGCGGTCCACGAAGTCCGGGCCGGGCAGGTGCAGCAGGTCCTTCGACACGGTCTGGCAGGTGTGCTCCAGCAGGTACCCGGCCTTGTCGCCGAGCAGGGTGACGATCTCGTTGTTCATGATGGCGTGTCCTCGCGTACCCCCGGGGCCCGGCACGGGTTCCGACGCCGCGCTCCGCGGGAAAAACCAAGAAGGCACAGGCTGCACGAGCAGCCTGTCAGTACTCCCCCGAGTCTGACACGCCGGGGAGAAAACCTCAAGAAGCGGGGTCCGAAGCGGGGCCAGGCCCGGAGCCGGCAAGAGTTGACGCGCCCGAAACACCGGCGTGACGCGGACGTTACCTCGCCCCTCTACTCTGCCTGAGACCCGCATGCTGCGCGGGTGTTTCATGGTGGAGGGTGTTCGTATGCGCCGTTTCCGTCCCGTTCTTGCCGCGCTCGTCGCCGCGGCGTGCCTCGTTGCCGGCGGCACCGTGTCCGCCCAGCAGACCGAATCCCGCATCGTCGGGAAGGTGACCGACTCGAGCGCCGCCGTGCTGCCGGGCGTCACCGTCACGGTGACGTCGGTCCAGACCGGCGCTGCGCGCACGGCCGTCTCGGAGTCGAACGGCACCTTCACGGTGACGAACCTCGGGCCGGGGGCGTACACGGTCCAGTTCGCCCTCGACGGCTTCGACCCGGTCGAGCGCCAGGTGACGCTGGCCGTCGCCGACGTCAAGCCGGTGGACGTCACCCTCGCCGTGGCGGGCGTGACCGAGGCGGTGACCGTGAAGGCCGACGCCCGGGTCCTCGACCTCACCGGCGCCAAGATCGGCGTCAACGTGTCGCCGGAGGAGGTGCAGAGCCTGCCGGTGAACGGCCGCAACTTCGCCAACCTCATGACGCTGGCGACGGGCGCGACGACGGACGGCAACGGCGGGTGGTCCTCGGTCCGGTTCAACGGCAAGTCGAACCAGCAGAACTACCTGAGCTACGACGGCGTCGACGGCAGCTACGTCTGGGACGCCAGCCCGGGTTATCTGAACGCCACGGGCTCGCAGTTCAGGCTGCAGACGTCGATGGAATCGGTGGCCGAGTTCCGCGTGAACTCGGGCCTGGCGCCCGCCGAGAGCGGCCTCGGGGCGGGCGGCAACATCTCCGTCGTCACGAAAAGCGGCGGCAACCGCTATCACGGGGCCGCCTTCTGGTACGGGCGCGACGACGCGCTCGACGCGGCGAGCAAGTACGACGGCGTGAAGCAGGACCTGTCGCTCAACCAGTTCGGAGGATCGTTCGGCGGGCCGCTCGCGCGCAACCGGACGTTCTTCTTCGGCAGCTTCGAGGGGCTGCGGCAGCGCACCGGCCTGAGCTTCACCGAGGCGGTGCCGAGCGACGCGGCGCGGCAGCGCATCGCGGACGGACTGCCGGTCGGCTCCGGCTCCGGCCAGAGTGCGGACCGGACCCGGGCGGTGCTGCCGCTGCTCGAGGGCTTCCCGCGCGGCACGGTCCCGACGGCCAACGCGCTCGTGTCCCTCCTGACGGCCACGTCCGAAGCGACGCAGCGCGAGTCCACGGGCTCGTTCCGCCTCGACCAGCGGCTCGGCGACAGCCACACGGTCTACGTGCGCGCCCTCTACAGCAACGGCCGGGTGGACACGCCGGATCGCACGGTCACCCCGCGCCGCGTGCTCGCGAAGCAGGACCCCACCAACGTGATGGCGTCCTGGCAGGGCATCGTGGGCTCGAGCCTCGTCAACGAGTTCCGCGTCGGCTACAACGCCCCGCGCACGAGCGCGACGGCCTACGGGCCTGACGGGTACGACCCGATCGGCGTCTCGCTTTCCGGCAGCTTCACCTCCTCGTCGATCGACGCGCGAGGGAGCACGGGCATCGCGCGCAGCGGCCTCCTTATCCGCGCCACGAGCGCCTCGTCCACGACCGGGTCGATGTTCGACCCCATGTCGCTCGCGTTCAGCAACGCGACCACCTGGACGACGGGTGCGCACACGCTGAAGCTCGGCGGCGAGTACCGGCGCATCCGGTCCGATTTCCAGTTCCTCGGCAGCACCGAAATCACCTACAACAGCATCAACGACTTCATCGACAACCGCCCGAACCAGATCGCCGTCACGGACGACTCGCCCGTGTTCGAACCCGAGCAGTACTACCTGGTCGGCTACCTGCAGGACACCTGGCGGGTCAGCGACCGCCTGACCGTCGACCTCGGCCTCAGGTACGACTTCTACTCGGTCGTCCGGGAGGCGCAGGGCCGCGCCAAGCCGTTCTTCGTGGAGGAGAACGAGTTCGGCACGGACCCGAACCGCTTCTACGACCCCGACACGAACAACATCGCACCGCGCCTGTCGGCCGCCTACCAGATCGACGGCAAGACCGTCCTGCGGGCGGGGTTCGGCTACTACTACGGGCCGGGCCAGTTCGAGGACCGCATCCAGCCGATCGAGAACTACATCGGCCGCAGCCGGCTCCAGGCTTCGGACGTACTGAACAACGGCCTGGCGTACCCGGTGGACCCCGGGCTCATGAAGAGCCAGCTTTCGATCCGCGGCTACACCCACCACTACCCCGCCGAGTACAACATCCAGTACGGCGCGAGCCTCCAGCGCGAGCTGCCGGGCGAGATCAACCTGACGGTCGGCTACACGGGCAGCCAGGGCCGGGACATGTTCCTGCGCGGCGTGGCAAACGTGCTCGATCCCGTGACGCGGAAGCGCCCGGTGTCGTCCTACGGGCAGATCGACTTCAAGACCGCCGGCTGCGTGGACGGCGTCAGCCTGGCTGGCCTCTACGACATCTCGGGCTGCGGGCGCTCCACCTACGACGCGCTCCAGGTGAGCGCCACGCGCCGGTTCCGCGCGGGCCTGACGGGGGGCATCCAGTACCAGTACTCGCGCAACCGAGGCACCACGCAGGGGTCGAACGAAGCCGGCACGGCGCAGAACACCTTCGACTTCGACGCCGAGTACGGCACGAACCCGCAGGACATCCCGCACACGTTCAACGGGTCCCTGATCTACCAGATTCCCGGGTCCGGCCTGTGGACGGGCGGCTGGCGCGTCGGCGGCATCGTCAACGCGCGGAGCGGCGTGCCGATCAACGTGACGATCACGCGGCCCGACAACATCACGGTGAACGGCGTGACGGTGACGAACATCCCGGGCGGCAACAGCCGCGGCACCCAGCGCCCGGATCTCGTGCCCGGCGTGAACCCGTACCTGAAGAGCGGCGCCCGCTGGCTCAACCCGGCGGCCTTCTCGGTCCCGCAGCCGGGCACGTTCGGCAACCTGCCGCGCAACGCGCTGCGCGACCCCGCGTTCTGGCAGCTCGACCTCATGGCGAGCAAGGACCTCCGGTTCGCCGGCACCCACAGCCTCCAGCTGCGCGTCGAGGTGTTCAACGTGACGAACCGGCTGAACTACGAGAACCCCGCGGCCACGCTGTCGAGCGCAGCGCCGGGCAGCATCTACTCGGACCAGACGGCGGGCACGTTCGGCTACATGCTCGGGCCGCTCAACCGGACCGTCGGCCTCGGCACGGCGCGCCAGACGCAGGTGTCGGTGAGATACACGTTCTGACGGCAGGC
>CAZBIP010000118.1:0-4066 GCA_964491885.1 uncultured Vicinamibacterales bacterium | reverse complement strand
AGGATGTGGCGCAGGTAGTCACGCGGCTCGAAGGACATCCTGGGCCTCCGCGAGAATCCGCGGGCCGATGAAGGGGGAGAGCGCCTCTGTCGTGACGAGTTCGACCCGGCGGCCGAGTCGTTCTTCGAGCAACTCCGACAGGGCGAGAAACCGCCGGTAGGACTTCGTCCCAGGTGCAAACTGGACAAGGAGATCGACGTCGCTCTCGCCTGTCGCCTCGCCGCGCAGAACCGACCCGAACAACGCCAGGCGAGCGACGCCCAGCGCGCGAACCTCCTGCTCGCAGGCGGCGAGTCGCCGGACCGTGTCGTCCCGATCAAGAACAGGGGCCTGCATGCGTACAGCCTACACGGACGACGGAACGGAGTCTACGCGGCTCGCGGCCCCCCTGCGCCGACGGCGATGCGGAGCCAACCCCAGGGCCTTGCGCCTCGAGCCTGAGACCCGGGGCGGAACGTCCTGTCTCGGAGCCACGGGCTGTCGGGCATCACGCCCTCGCGAGCGCCTTTCGGGCAAGCTCGTCATCCGAGAACGGCCGCTTGGGCTTCTGGCCCCGGTGGCTCCGGGCGTCGTGCGGCGGTATCGTCGTGAAGCCGCACAGGCGGCACGCGTGCTGCCTCTTGATGCGTATCTCCTCGCGGGCCCGACCGGCGGGCCGCCGCCGGGGCTTCGTGTCAGAAATGCCGAGCGCCGCCAACTCCCGGAGCAACGCCTCTCGCCGCTGCTCCTTGGCGCTGCGGATCTCCGCGTCCAACGCGTCGACCCGAGCCACAAGCTCTTCGCGTTCCTTCAACAGCCTCTCCAGAGCGCTTTCACCAGCCACAACTTCTCCTCGTGCCTTATGCGCTTCACGCGCCACAGACATCGTCGCCTCAGACGATAGGCCGCATTAGCGGACCCCCGCCGGGCGGGTCCAGTGTGCGGAGAACATAACGTCCCTTGTCAGACGTCACCCCAGCGGGGCTGTGGTCGCCGCGGCGGGGGCGGCACTCACACACGGTTCTTCAAGGAGCGGTTCGCGAAGGACGCGAGCGACGCGGTCAGGGCCGAGTCGCTCCACGCCATCGGCAAGCTCGGCGATCCGTCCACGGTGGCGTTCCTCGAGCAGTGCGCGGCGGTCCCCTCGTACCGCAACCTGATTGCGACCGCCGCGAAGGAGGCGATTGCCGCGGCAGGTGCCCGGCACTAGCGAGGGCCCGCCGAGCCGGCCGCTATTCGGCCAGTTGCAGGCGCCTGCTCGTGAACGTCATGCTCGGCGGGAATCCGGGGACCGGCCCCCATTCGGCATCAGGGGACAGGGGGTCCGGACACTGCACCGGCGACACGCATCCCAGGAACTCCGGGATCACCGTACCCACAACCTCTCCAGCTTCGTTGAACGAGCCAGTGGCGCGCGACCGCACGAAGCCGATCAGGAGGTGCGAGGCGGCGTCGTAGACCATCGCGAGATTGGTGGTCTTCATCACGTTGCGACTGCTGCGCTCCCAGACGCCGTGCATGGGCGTGAGGCGGATGGCGACGCCCGGGAGGCCGCCGAACATCAGGACATCCGAGGACACGATGTAGCCGTCGGCGCTGAAGGTCTGGAGCACGGGGACCTGCATCCCCGGCATCGGCGACGCCATCGTCACCCAGGCGCCGGCGACCGCGTGCGGATTGTCCGCGACCAGGGACGGCGAGGCGACGAACAGGGCCGCAGCCACGGCGACTGCGGCAGCCGCCGCCTTGAGGAACCGGTGACGAGTGTCCATACGCTCGACTCCTTTCGAAACCGGCAGGTCAGTCTGCCGGCAGGAAGCGTAACGCGGACGCGGCGGCCACGGGCCAGAGGCTGTTCCCCAACGGTTTGAGCGGCCAAGTCACAGAGAGGACTCGAGTTCGTGGCGGCGGGCAGCCGGTCCGCGTATGATGCACGGTGCAGCGGGCGGCGGATGGCCGCGCTCTCAGGCGGCGGAGGCACGATGGCCTCGATCCTCGCGTTTGGTGCGTTCACTCTCGATCCCGCGAACGGGCAGTTGCGGAAGCACGGACGGAGAATCCGCCTCCCGCCGCAGCCCTTCCAGGTTCTCGCTCTTCTCGCCTCCCGGGCGGGCGAAGTCGTCACGCAGGAGGAACTGCGCCGGCAGGTGTGGGGCGACCAGACGTTTGTCGAGTTCGACCTCGGCCTGTACTACTGCATCGGCCGGATTCGCGCCGTGCTGGGAGACCACGGGCATGCGCCGCGCTACATCGAGACCCTGCCGCGGCGCGGCTACCGGTTCGTGATGCCGGTCACTCGTGTCGCCCCTCCTGGCGGGGTCAGTGTCGCGATCCTCCCGTTCGACAACCTGAACCGCGCCGATGAACTCGAGTACTTCGCCGACGGCGTCACCGACGCACTCATCACCGAGTGCGGCGTGCAGCCGGGCCTGCGCGTGATTTCGCGGCAGTCGGTCCTGCGGTTCAAGCGCAGCGAGCGGACGCTCGCGGACATCGCCCGGCAGCTGGATGTTGACCATCTCGTCGAAGGCAGCGTCCTGCACGACGCCGGGCGGGTACGCGTCACGGCGCAGCTCGTGCAGGCGATCCCCGAGCGGCACCTCTGGGCGCGGACTCTGGAGGCTGACGCGGGCGACACCATCGCGCTGCAGAGGGGCATCGTGCAGGGCATCGCACGTGAGATCGCGGGGCTTCTCGCGCCGGAAGCGACCCCGCGCCCGGCGGCCGGTGTGGCGGCGAGCGCCGCAGCCCTCGAGAAGTTCCTGAAGGCGCGCCACAGCATGCAGCGCTGGACGGCGGACGGCTTCCGGACGGGGATCGCGCTGCTTTCCGAGGCGGTCGCTCTCGACCCGACCTACGCGGCCGCGCGTGCGAGCCTGGCCGAGATCTTCGCGATGCTCGGGTTCTGGGGGCACCTGCCCATCAGCGCAGCGTTCCCTCGCGCGAAGGAGCTCGCGCTGGAGGCGATCCGGCTGGACGAAGCGTCGAGCGTGGCGCACAAAGCACTGGCCGGGGCGCTCTGGTTGCTCGACTGGGACGTGGCCGGCGCCGAGCGCGAGCTCGAGCGCTCCGTCACGCTCAACCCGAACGACGTGGACGCACTGATCCACCGGGGCATCTTCCGCGCGGTCGCCCGGCGCGATCGCCATGGAGCGGAAGACGATGCCCTGCAAGCGCTGAAGATCGACCCGCTGAGCGTCTACACGCTCACCTGGGCGACCTGGATCTTCGTCTTCGTCCGCCAGTTCGACAAAGCCGCGGAGCTGGCGAACCGCGCGCTCGGCCTGTTCCCGGACTCCGTGCAGCCGCTCTGGGCGCTCGGGGTCGTGCACCAGGCGCAGGGTCGCCCGAGCGAGGCGCGCGAGGCGTGGGAGTCGGCGGTGCGCATGTCGAACGACCTGTTACCGCGCGCGGGTGTGGCCGCGGCGGCGGCGAGCCTCGGCGACCGCGGGCCCGCCGCTGACGTACGGGACGCGATCCTCGCGGAACGCCGCGCCGGGAGCCGCCTCTCGCTCACGAGGCCGCTGGTCACGGTCCTGGCGGCGCTCGGCGACATGGACGCCGCCTACGACGAACTCGACGCGGCACTGGACGCGCGGGACCCGGTGATGTTCTTCATTCCCATCACCGCAATCTTCGATCCGCTCCGGTCGGACCCGCGGTTCCCGGCGCTCATGCGGCGTTTCCGCCATGCCCTCCCGCGGGCCGGTGCCGGCACGGCCCGGCCCGTGGCCGATCAGGGGTTTCCCGTCACTTGGTCGTCGCGATCTTGCCCGTGAGCGTGTCGCCGACGCCGTACTTCCACACGCCATCCGCGCGCATCTGCAGGCCCTCGAACTCGCCAGACGATAGGCCGCATTAGCGGACCCCCGCCGGGCGGGTCCAGTGTGCGGAAAACAAAACGTCCCTTGTCAGACGTCACCCCAGCGGGGCCGTAGCCGCCGCGGCGGGGGCGGCACTCACACACGGGGCTGATTATCGCGCCCGCCGCGAGTAAGTCAACCGGAGAACCGGGCGGTCTCCTGCCGGCGGAGACACCGCGGCCGAGCCGGTGGCCAGCGGGCCATCAGCACGGGTCGTCCGCCGC
>CAZBIP010000117.1:8918-10516 GCA_964491885.1 uncultured Vicinamibacterales bacterium | reverse complement strand
TGAAACTGGCGGATGGCCTCGAGAAACGGCTGGCTTTCAATGTCGCCCACCGTCCCGCCAATCTCGACAATGGCCACGTCGGCGTCGTCCTCCGGCTCCGCCGTCAGCATCCGGATCCGAGTCTTGATCTCGTCCGTGATGTGGGGGATCACCTGCACCGTCTTCCCCAGGTATTCGCCCCGCCGCTCTTTCTGGATGACCGCGTTGTACACACTGCCCGTGGTCACGTTGCTCTTGCGCGACAGCTTCGCGTGGGTAAACCGCTGGTAATGCCCCAGGTCAAGGTCGGTCTCCGCTCCGTCATCCGTGACGAACACCTCGCCGTGCTCGTACGGATTCATCGTGCCGGGATCCACGTTGATGTACGGGTCCAGCTTCTGGAGCGTGACGCGGTATCCGTGCCCCTCCAGGAGACTGCCGATCGACGCGGCGGCGAGCCCCTTGCCCAGCGACGACGCCACGCCGCCCGTGACAAAAATCACCTTGGCCGCTCTCGGGTCGGGTCGTTCCATGCGCACACTCACGGGAGCAGACCGTCCGCCGCCATCCGGCGGACGCGCTCGAGATCGTCCGGGGTGTCGACCGACGCCGACTGGTACGCGGTGCCGACGACCCGGATCCGGTAACCGTGCTCCAGCGCGCGCAGCTGTTCGAGCGACTCGATGCGCTCGAGCGGCGTGCGCGGCAGCGAGGCGAGCACGAGGAGGAAGTCCCGCCGGTAGACGTACAGGCCGACGTGCCTCAATACCGAGCCCGCGGGGGACTCCGCGTGCCTCGGGTAGGGAATCGGGGCGCGCGAGAAGTAGAGGGCGAAGCCCTGCCGGTCCACCACCACCTTGACCGCGTTCGGGTTCTGCGGGTCCGTGGCCGGGTCCAGCGGGCTCCCGAGCGTGCCCATGACCAGCGACGCGTCGGCCGCGAACGGCGCCACGGCGTCCTCGATGGCGGACGGGGCGAGCGCGGGCTCGTCGCCCTGGACGTTCACGACGAGGTCGCACGACAGGCCCCGGGCGACCTCCGCGATGCGGTCCGTGCCGCTCGCGTGGCCCGCATCGGTCATCACATACCGTCCGCCGAATGCCTCGACCGCAGCGGCGATGCGTGCGTCGTCGGTCGCGACGACGACGCCGGTCACGCCGCGGGCCGCGGAGGCCCGGCGATAGACGTGCTCGATCATCGGCCGTCCGCCGATGTCGAGGAGCGGCTTTCCGGGCAGCCGCGTGGCGGCGAAACGGGCCGGGATGACGACGGTGACTCGAAGGGGATCCGCTGCGGGGGCAGGCCGGAGGGTCGCCGGAGGGTGCACGGCGAATCATAGCATACGCGCCCGGCCCGCCTGCGGAGTCCGGCGTGGACGCGCGATCGATCGCCGTCGACCGGAACGGGTTCCGGGGGTAGAATGGCGCCATCAACGCGGGAGCATGCATGGACGCGTCGCGCACAGCGGTCATCGTGGTCGGCGTGAACCTGCTGGCCGTCTGGGCGGCGGCTGCGGCGGGCGGGCGCGCGATGGCGCCGCCGGAGACGGGCCCCGCGCGGCAGGCCTCGGTCGAGGCGGCCGTCAGCGACGCGTCGTCGGAACTGGCGTCGGCCTCGGT
>CAZBIP010000117.1:7421-8818 GCA_964491885.1 uncultured Vicinamibacterales bacterium | reverse complement strand
GGCGTCGTGCGCACCGCGATCCTCAAGGCGGGCGGCGAACTCGTGCTGGCCGGCCTCGGCGCGCGCGTCATCGGCCGCTACGAGGTCGTCGCCCTGGGCGCCGACGCCGTCGAACTGGAAGATCTCGTCTCGCACGCCCGGCGCACGTGCCGGTTGAGGTAGGCAGGAACCGCGGGCGTGTTCGTCACATCCACGCCAGGATGGACCGGAGGCCAGACGCGCCGCCGGGTCCGGGGAGGATCGATCGCATGCTGAAGAAGATCGCGCTCATCGGCGGCGGCAACATCGGCGGCGTCCTCGCGCAGGAGTTGTTCCGGCGCAAGCTCGCGGCGACCGTGGCTCTGGTGGACGTGAAGGGGCCGGACGTGGCCAAGGGCAAGTGCCTGGACATCGCGGAGGGCACGCCCATCATCGCGAGCGACGTGAAGTACGTCGCCGGGAAGACGTACGACGTCATCGAGGGGGCGGACCTCGTCATCAACACGGCGGGGGTGCCCCGGACCGTCCGTCCCGACGGCACGTATCCCAGCCGCGAAGAGCTGCTGGCGACGAACCTCCAGATCACGGACACCGTGGCTGCCGCCATCAAACAGTACTGCCCGGACGCCATCGTCGTGTCCATCGCGAACCCGCTCGACGCGATCGTGTACCGCCTCTACCAGAAGCTGAGCCCGCCGAAGCACAAGCTGATGGGCATGGCGGGCGCGCTCGACTCGGCGCGTTACCGGTACTTCGTGGCGCAGGCCGCGGGCGTGTCGGTCGAGAACGTCGAAGCGATGGTGCTCGGCGGCCACGGCGACGACATGGTGCCGATCCGCAGCTGCTGCCGCATCGCCGGGATGCCCGTCGAGAAGTTCGTCGACGAGAAGGCGCTGGCGGCCATCGAGACCCGCACGCGCAAGGCGGGAGGGGAGATTGTGGGCCTCATCGGCGTGTCGGCGTTCTGGTCGCCGGCGATCGCGGCCCTCGAGATGGTCGAGGCCATCGTGTACGACACGCGGAAGATCATCGCGTCCTGCGTCCTGCTCGAGGGCGAGTACGGCGTGAACGGCCTGTTCGTCGGCGTGCCGGTCGTCCTCGGCACGCACGGCGTCGAGAAGATCATCGAGGTCGACCTGACGGAGGCGGAGACGGCGGCGTTCGCCAAGTCGGTGGCGGCCGTGAAGAAGACCGCCGACGAAGTGCTGGCGGTGCCGTAGGGGACAGGGGCAAGGGACAAGGCCTGCCGCGCCGAAGCCGGCCGCGAGGCCGTTCGGCGAAGGCAGGGGCAAGGGGCTAGGGACTAGGCGCTGGGCGCTAGTCAGACAGAGACTGGGGGCTAGGGGCAAGGCGTGCCGCGCCGAAGCCGGCCCTTCGACAAGCTCAGGGCAGGCCGGCGGGCCGATTGGCGAAGGCGG
>CAZBIP010000117.1:0-7321 GCA_964491885.1 uncultured Vicinamibacterales bacterium | reverse complement strand
GGCGAAGGCGGGGACTCGGGTTCGAAGAAGGATGAAGGCGCCCGTGGGGTCGAGAAGCCTCACGGGCGTCCCCGTGTACAGACCAGCCGCCCGGACGGCGAGCGTCGAGCGAGATCAGAAGAGAAGGGAAGCGCGGACGACCGCCGCCGGGTCCACCGTCAGCGCGTCGATCGGACCCGCGGTGGACGCGGAGGGCGCGGGCGTCGTCCAGGACGCCGACGCGAGCGCGACCGGCGTCGAGGGCGGGAGGAGGCGCGCCGGCACGACCACCGGCTGCGTGCTTGGCGGCGCCGACGTCTTGACCGGGATGCGATACGCGCGCCCGGCGCGGAGCATCGTCGACGTCAGGCCGTTGGCCTGCTTGATCGCGCGCACGGAGGTGCCGTACCGCGCGGCGAGATGGCCCATCGTCTGGCCCGGCCGCACGACATGCCGCACCGTGTAGACGGGCGGCGGGAGGATGCCGTACTGGACCAGGAGCGGGTGCACGCGCCGGCCCAGTTCCTGGGCGACCGGGTTGTAGAAGCGCACGTGGTAGTGGTTGCGGTGGCCCCGTTCGTGGCTGATGATGGCGTCCTTGTAGCCGCGCGAGAACTGGAACACGCGGTCCAGCCAGGCCTTGTCCTCCGAGATGCTCAGCGCGTACTTGTACAGCAGGCGCTGAATGCGCGTGTCGAGGAAGATGGCTTCGACGTCGGTCTCGGTGACGAGCGCGCGGACGAGCGCCCAGTTCTTCGCGAGGTCCAGGTTCGCCGCCGTGCCGGCGACCAGGTGGGGCTGGAAGCCGCCCTTGAAGTAGAAACCCAGGTCGACGTCGCGGCCGCTCTGGTGCGACAGGTGCCGCTTGAGGCGTCCGCCATCGGCATCGCTCAGGTCGCCCAGGAGGATGGGCTGCGCGTCGGGATACAGCTCGTGCACCTTGGCGACGGCCGACTCGACCGACGCGATGGTCTCCTCGGTGCCCCAGATCTCGGCGGTCTTCGCAATCTCCCAACTGGGCCCCGTGGGCATCGCGACCGGGTTGAGCAGCAGGCCCCCGCTCGGCGACCCGATCGAGAGCGACCCCAGCGACGTCACGTCGATCTCGACGCGCCGGGCCAGTTCGTCGTCCGTCAGGCTGAGCAGCGCCGACGGCGTTTCGCGGCTGCCGCGGCTGGCGGAAGCCGGCGCGGCGGAGGCCGGCGCGGCGGCAAGGGCCACGGAGCCCGCCGACGGCAACGCCGCGAGGCACACCACCACGATGGACTTCCAGCAGGCCTTCATGCGAAACGCTCCGACCACTCTATTCATCCGCGCGGCCGAGTCAAGGCAGAAATGGCCGGCGGACGGGAGCGATCAACGGTCCGTGCCGAGGGCCAGCGCCCTCATGTACTCGCGGCGCATGCGCGCGATGCTGCCGATCGAGATCTCCTTCGGGCAGACCGCCTCGCACTCGCCCTCGTTGGAGCAGTTGCCGAACCCCAGGTCGTCCATGGCCTGCACGAGCGCCTTCGCGCGGCCCACGCGCTCGGGGTGGCCCTGGGGCAGCAGGGCCAGCTGCGACACCTTGGCGCCGACGAACAGCGAGGCCGACGCGTTCTTGCACGCCGCGACGCAGGCGCCGCAGCCGATGCACGCGGCCGCGTCCATGGCCGCTTCGGCCGCGTCCTTCGGGATCGGGATCGCGTTGCCGTCGGGCGCGCTCCCGGTGCTGACGGACACGTAGCCGCCCGACGCGATGATCCGGTCGAAGGCCCCGCGGTCGACGACGAGGTCCCTGCGGATTGGGAACGCGGCGGCCCGCCAGGGCTCGACGGTGATCGTGTCGCCGTCCTTGAACTTGCGCATGTGGAGCTGGCACACGGTCGATCCGCGGTCAGGCCCGTGCGGCACGCCGTTGACGACGAGGCTGCACATGCCGCAGATGCCCTCGCGGCAGTCCGAGTCGAACACGATGGGCGGCTCGCCCGAGGCGATGAGCGATTCGTTCACCACGTCGAGCAGCTCGAGAAACGACATGTCGGACGAGACGTCCCGCGCCTCGTAGGGCACGAGGCGGCCCCCGCCGAACGCGCCGCCCTGCCGCCACACCCGCAACGTGAGATTCATAGTGGCCATGGCCGTCCCGCCTACTTGTAGCTGCGCTGGCTGGGTTTCACGAACTCGAACGACAGCGGCTCGACCTGCCGGACCGGGAGCGCGCCGTCCCCGGCGTACTCCCAGGCCGCCACGTGGGCGAACGACTCGTCGTCTCTGAGCGCCTCGTTGTCCGGCGTCTGGAATTCCTCGCGGAAGTGGCCGCCGCAGGACTCGCGCCGCTCGAGCGCGTCGAGGGCGATGAGCTCGCCGATCTCGAGGTAGTCGGCGACGCGCCCGGCGTACTCGAGGACCTGGCTCAGCTCGGCGCCGGAGCCCGGCACCGAGACGTTCTGCCAGAACTCCTCGCGCAGCGCGGGAATGCGGCCCAGCGCGTCCGTGAGCCCGGCCTCGGTGCGGCCCATCCCGACGTCGTTCCACAGCAGCTGCCCGAGCCGGCGGTGGATCTGGCGGGGCGTCTCCTTGCCCTTCACGGCCAGCAGGCGGTCGATCTTCGCCCGCACGCCCGCTTCGGCCTCGCGGAAGGCGTCGTGATCGCTCGTCACCTTCGGGAGCGGCGTCCCGGCGAGATAGCTGGGCAGCGTGGCGGGCGCGACGAAGTAGCCGTCGGCGAGCCCCTGCATCAGCGCGCTCGCGCCGAGGCGGTTCGCGCCGTGATCCGAGAAGTTGGCCTCGCCGAGGACGAAGAGGCCGGGGATGGTGGACATCAGGTTGTAGTCCACCCAGAGTCCGCCCATCGTGTAGTGGATGGCGGGGTAGATCCGCATCGGCGTCTTGTACGGGTTCTCGTCGGTGATCTTCTCGTACATCTGGAAGAGGTTGCCGTACCGCTCGCGTATGACGTGCTCGCCGAGCCGGCCGATCGAGTCCGCGAAGTCGAGGAAAACGGCGAGCCCCGTGTCGCCCACGCCCCGGCCCTCGTCGCAGACCGCTTTCGCGGCGCGCGACGCTACGTCGCGCGGCACGAGGTTGCCGAAGGCGGGGTAGCGGCGCTCCAGGTAGTAGTCCCGCTCGCCCTCGGGGATGTCGGAGGCCGGCCGCCGGTCGCCCTTTTGCGTCGGCACCCAGACGCGGCCGTCGTTGCGCAGGCTCTCGCTCATCAGCGTGAGCTTCGACTGATGGTCGCCCGACACCGGGATGCACGTCGGGTGGATCTGCGTGAAACACGGGTTCGCGAACAGCGCGCCGCGCTTGTAGGCGCGCCAGATCGCCGTCGCGTTCGAGTTCACCGCGTTCGTGGAGAGGAAGTACGCGTTGCCGTACCCGCCGGTGGCGAGGAGCACCGCGTCGGCCTCGTAGCGCCGCAGCTCGCCCGACACGAGGTCGCGGGTGATGATGCCCCGCGCCCGCCCGTCCACGACGACGAGATCGAGCATCTCGTGGCGCGGGAACATCTTCACCGTGCCCGCGCCGACCTGCCGCATCATCGCCTGGTAGGCGCCGAGCAGCAGCTGCTGGCCCGTCTGGCCCCGTGCGTAGAACGTCCGGGACACCTGCGCGCCGCCGAACGAGCGGTTGTCGAGGAGGCCGCCGTACTCCCGCGCGAAGGGCACGCCCTGCGCCACGCACTGGTCGATGATCGAGACGCTCACCTCGGCGAGGCGGTGGACGTTCGCCTCCCGCGCGCGGTAGTCGCCCCCCTTGACCGTGTCGTAGAACAGCCGGGTGATGCTGTCGCCGTCGTTCCGGTAGTTCTTCGCGGCGTTGATGCCGCCCTGCGCCGCGATGCTGTGGGCGCGGCGCGGGCTGTCCTGGATGCAGAAGCTCAGGACGTTGTAGCCCGCTTCGCCCAGCGTCGCGGCCGCCGCGCCGCCCGCCAGGCCGGTGCCCACGATGATCACCGTGAACTTGCGGCGGTTCGCCGGGTTCACCAGCTTGGCGTCGAAGCGATACCGGGACCACTTCTCCGGCATCGGCCCCGGCGGGGTCTTCGCGTCGAGTTGCCGGGTCCCGGCCGTGGCCACGCGCGGTGCGCCGTTCATGATCGGCCCCCGATGAAGAACATCCAGATGGGAATGGACAGGAAGCCGAGGCCGACCAGCACGGCCAGCGCCTTCCCGGCCGCCAGCACCTTCGGCGTGAACCGCGGGCCGTGCAGGCCGAGCGATTCGAACGCGCTGGAGAACCCGTGCCAGAGGTGGAAACCGGCCGCCGCGAGGCCGGGCAGGTAGAACACCAGCCACCAGGGTCGGCGGAACGTCTCCTGCACCAGCCGGAAGAGGTCGCGGCCCTCCTCGCCGTGGACGTCCGCGACGTACCACGGGCCGTACTTCATGGTCGCCACGTGCACGGCCACGAACACGAACAGGATCGGCCCGGTCACGATCATCCAGGATGACGCGAGGGACTTCCGGCTGCGGCCGCCGGCCGGGCGCTTCAGCTGGTAGGCCACCGGGCGGGCGCTCCGGTCGGTCCACCACATCGTCACCGCCTGCAGCACGTGCACGACGAACAGGGCGACGAGCCCGAGTTCGAGCGGCACGACGAACGGGTTGGAGATGAGCGCGTGCGAGTAGGCGTTGAACGCCGCCGGCCCGACGTAGAGCAGCAGGTTGCCGGCGAGGTGCACGCACAGGAAGCCCACGAGGCTGAGGCCGGTCGCCGCGATCAGGATTTTCGTGGCGACCGTCGAGAACAGGAACTGCCGGCGCGGTGCCATGTCGTTCTCCGGCGGGGCGCACGCCGCCCCGCGGTGCACGGGTGGAGGCCCGGGCCGCCCGGCGGCGGCCGGCGAGGTCAGGACGGGATTGTATGCAGGCACCCGGCGCGGCGCAACCACTTCCCGCCAAACCACTTCCCGGCGGGCCGCGGCCCGCGGCGCCTTGACGCCGCGCGCGCGCGCTCGCTACGATGCGCTTCACCCGAACCCTCGGCGTCCGGGCGAAGTGGACGACGGGCCCCTTCACCCAACCGGCGCCTCCGCGAACGAGGGCCCGTCACGGCTGGCGTCCCGTGAAGATCCACGAGTACCAGGGGAAGGCGATCCTGGCCCGCTACGGCGTGCCGGTCCCGCGCGGCGACGTGGCGTTCAACGCCGACGAAGCCGTCGCCATCGCCCAGCGGCTCGGCCTGCCCGTCGTCGTGAAGGCCCAGATCCACGCCGGCGGCCGCGGCAAGGGCGGCGGCGTCAAGGTCGCGAAGACCATGGAGGAGGTCCAGGCCCTGGCGGGCGCCATGATCGGCATGACGCTCGTCACGCACCAGACCGGGCCCGAGGGCAGGGTGGTGCAGCGGGTGCTCATCGAGCAGGGGCTGACCATCGCCCGCGAGCTGTATCTCGGCCTGGTCCTCGACCGGGCGGCCGGGAGACCGGTTCTGATGGCCAGCCCGGCCGGCGGCATGGAGATCGAGAAGGTCGCCGAAGAGACGCCGGATCTCATCTTCAAGGAGTACATCCACCCGGCCGCCGGGCTCGAGGCGTACCAGGCCCAGAAGCTGGCCTTCGCCCTCGGCCTCACAGGGCCCGCCGTCAAGCAGGCGGTGAAGCTCGTCAGTGCCGTGTACGCCGCCTTCAAGGCCACCGACGCCTCCCTCGTCGAGATCAACCCGCTCATCCTCACCGGCGAGGGCGACCTGCTGGCGCTCGACGCGAAGATGAACTTCGACGACAACGCCCTCTACCGGCACCCCGACCTGCGCGAACTGCGCGACGTCAGCGAGGAGGATCCCCTCGAGGTCGAGGCGTCGAAGTTCTCGCTGAACTACATCCGCCTCGACGGCACCATCGGCTGCATGGTGAACGGCGCCGGCCTGGCGATGGCGACCATGGACATCATCAAGATCGCGGGCGGGGAGCCGGCGAACTTCCTCGACGTGGGCGGCGGCGCCAACGCCGAGCAGATCCGCAACGCCTTCAAGATCCTGATGTCCGACACGAACGTGAAGGCGGTCTTCATCAACATCTTCGGCGGCATCCTGCGGTGCGACATCCTGGCCGAGGGCGTCATCGCCGCCGTCAGGGAACTGTCGGTGGCCGTGCCCATCGTCATCCGGATGGAAGGCACCAACGTCGAGCAGGGCAAGCAGATGCTGAAAGCGAGCGGGCTCAACTTCACCACGGCCGACACGATGGCCGACGGCGCCGCCACGGTCGTGCGGCTCTCGCGCGGGTAGGGGGTGGCAGATGGCAGTCCTGATCGACGCGTCCACGCGCCTGCTCGTGCAGGGCCTCACCGGCCGCGAGGGCACCTTCCATGCCAAAGCGGCGGCCGCCTACGGCACGACGGTCGTCGGCGGCGTCACGCCCGGCAAGGGCGGGACGACGCACGAGGGCTGGCCGGTGTTCAACACCATGGCCGAGGCCGTCCGGAAGACCGGGGCGAATGCCTCGGTCATCTTCGTGCCGCCGCCTTTCTCGGCTGACGCCATCCTCGAGGCGGCCGACGCCGGCGTGGCGCTCGTCGTCTGCATCACGGAGGGCATCCCGACGCTCGACATGATGCGGGTCATGGCGGTGCTGAAGGAGACCGCCACGCGCCTCGTCGGGCCGAACTGCCCGGGCGTCATCACCGCGGGGCAGGCCAAGGCCGGCATCATCCCCGGCCACATCTGCCAGCCCGGGCGCGTCGGCATCGTGTCGCGCAGCGGGACGCTGACCTACGAGGCGATCCACCAGCTGACGGCGCTCGGCCTCGGCCAGACGACGTGCATCGGGATCGGCGGGGACCCGCTCATCGGCACGACCTTCGTGGACGCGCTCGGGCTCTTCCAGGCCGACGCGGACACCGAGGGCATCGTGATGATCGGCGAGATTGGCGGGACGGCCGAAGAAGAAGCGGCCGCCTTCATCAAGGGCCACGTCACGAAGCCCGTCGTGAGCTTCATCTGCGGCCAGACCGCCCCGCCCGGGCGGCGCATGGGCCACGCCGGCGCGATCATCGCCGGAGGCAAGGGGACGGCCGCCGAGAAGATGGCCGCGCTCTCCGCGGCGGGCGTGCGCGTCGTCCAGAGCCCGGCGGACATTGGCCAGGCGATGGCGGGGGCGATGGGGAAGTAGCCAGAAGTCAGAATCCAGAATTCAGAATTCTGAATTCAGAACTGAGCCCTGCGCCGGCACGGCGCACCCTGAGCCCCTCGACTCGTGCTCGGGGCGACCCTGAGGATCTCGAAGGGTCGAAGGGCGAGTCCCGAATCCCGAATCCCGAGTCCCGGTCTTCCGGCCGCCGTAGTAGCCGTCCCGCGCCCTGATGAGGACGTCGCGCCCCGGCACCCGCACCTCGATGCTGTGCCAGCCGCCTTCCGTGTC
>CAZBIP010000116.1:3404-10525 GCA_964491885.1 uncultured Vicinamibacterales bacterium | reverse complement strand
CACGGCGTACTGATCGAAGAACTCCAGGACATCCCTCCAGGCGTCCAGCCTGGCAACGCCTTCCTCGGGCAGCCTGGAAGCGAGGACGTCCAGCACGCCGAGCATCGCAGCGAACCGCCTGTGGTCTTCCAGAAGAATGTCCATGAATCGCATCGCACGTCACCCGGCACCCGTCACGCACTCCGCCGTCTACGGGAATCCGGCAGAAGTCCGGCCGAATAAGTAAAGAGAGCAACCCGCGTGCCGACCCTGCCGACACCGCGACCGTGACGGAATCCCGGCACCCGGGGCGGTGCCTGCCAGGCGGAAGGCCCTGAGGGCGCGTCACTCAATCGTGTGGCACAGCCCGCAGTCCTGGGAGATGACGGCACCGTCACTCGTCCGGTGAGAGTCATCGTGACAGCGGAAGCAGCCTGCGTAGGGGCTCGGCCCGGGGAAGCTATGGCCGACGTTGTTGGGGTAGGTTTCCCAGGTGACCCGCATGGACGGGAAGACGTTCCGCGCATAGAGGCGCCTCGCCGTCTCGATCGTCCGGGACAGGGCCTCGACCGGCACTGCGGGTTCGCGGCCCTGATAGAAGGCCGACAGGGAACGCTCGATGCCCGCGAATGCCGCAGCCTTGTCCGGGTAGGGCTCCGACAGGACCTTGACGACCTCGCGCCGGACGAACGGCAAGTCCGAATCCAGCCCGCCGGCGGCCATCGACTCGTCCACCGCCCGCGCCACCGAGTAGGCGAAGGTGTGCGACGGGCGGTTGTGGCAGTCGATGCAGTCGAGCACGCGCCGCTCCCCCGCCGGCAAGGCCCCGGCGCTCGTGCCCTCGGCGAAGAACTCCTTGACGCCGCCCCGGCCGTCGTCGAGGCGCACGTACGGAATGACCTGACGGCGCTCGTCCGACGCGATGTACTCGACCCGGTTCGCCGCGGACACGTGCCAGTGGATACCGGAGGCGGTCCCGCGCATCGGGTTGATGCCCCCGATGTGCAGCCGCACGGACGTCACCGTCTCGGTGTTCGCCTCGTCATCCGCATACGTGCGAACGGACCGCACCACGTCTCCGTGGAACTTCTCGGGCCAGTGGCACTGTTCGCAGGTGTCCCGCGCGGGGCGAAGATCGGTCACCGGCGACGGGATGGGCCGTGAATGCGTGTTGAACGTCACGGCATAGACCTGCCGGAGCCCGGACAGCTTCGACTTGACGAACCAGGGCGCGCCGGGACCGATGTGGCACTGTACGCAGGCGACTCGTGAGTGCGCCCCTTCCTGGTATCCGGCCCACTCCGGTTCCATGACTTCGTGGCAGAGTTTGCCGCAGAACTCCGGCGAGTCCATGTACTCGAGCCCCGAGTACGCCGCGATGCCGACGATGAGCAGGTTCGCCGCCGTCAAGCCGGCGAGCGCGAAGGCCGTCCTGCGCTGGTAGCCGTCATTGAGGTCGAACCTCGGCCAGCGGAAGTCGGTCGGCGCGCGGCCGGCCGCCCGACGCCGATGCTCCAGCCAGACGCCGATGGGCATCAGCAGCAGGCCAGCGACGAAAAGAGTCGGGCACACCAGCAGGAACAGCAGCCCCATGTAAGGGTTGCCGCGGAGTCCCAGGAACTCCAGCACGAGGAAGACCAGGAACAGTCCTGCCCCGGCGGACGTCAGCAGCGCGCCGACGATAGTGAGGCCGTTACGATGAAGCGGGCGTCGAGCGGGCGGACCGGGCACGGTACCTGCCCTCTACGGCCGGGCGAGTTGGACGGGTTCCGGCGCGCCCTCTTCGCGGGGTTCGTACTTCTGGCAGTCAGCACACCGGCCGATCTCGCCTTCGCCGCCCTTCCGGTGTTCTGCGAGGCAGACCCACTGCGTCAGCCACGCATCCATCCACATCGGCGCGTCGGACGCGGGTTTGAACTCGCTCCAGCGGCACGTCCATGGCATCCGTTCGGTCTTCATGGGGCTCCCTTCAGCCGGTCGGCGCGCGCATGGCGGCCAGGTTCTGCCTGGCCGCCTCCATCGTCGCTCGCAATCGATCTGCCGCTCGGAAGAATCGCCCTGTGGATTCAGGGTCGGGAAGGACTGAAAAGAGCAGGTCGTCACGGTCCGCCGTTTCATGGGCTGGCAGACCGCGGTGGGTATGAGAGGTGTCGTATGCGCGAACCTCCCGAGCGGCGAGATCGTTGCGTTCTAGCTCTGCGACTCCACACCACGGGCCTCTGAAACGAACAATGTGGCCCATGCGACTTCTGGTGTTGCAATTTGGATACCATCCGCAAACACCGGCCAACTGGCGAGCTGCCTCGCGGATGTGTCGCATCACCGGCAGAATGCGTCGTTCGGACCATCCGTGCTGACGGGAATCCGACACCCCTGCTGGCACTCCCATCGACGCCGCCTCTCACGCTCTGACGCGAGCGCCTTTCACCCTTCGCCCGCGCGCACACCTACGACGCCGCATCGCGGATGCCGGGTCTCGTCCCCTGCCCCGTTTCGCCCGCCCGCGGACTCCGGCGCGTCCGCGCGCGCCGGCGCCACGCGAAAAGCGGCGTGGCAGCAAGTCTGGCCGCCCGGCGATAGGCCTCGTAGGCCCAGAACCCCCGGTCTCTCGGCGCCAGGAGCGCGGCATCGTCGGGGTTGACCACGAGACTGACTTCGATGTTCGGCGCGGCGCCAATCGGGATCCAGTTCCGGCGGCAGGCGTCGTACACGCGGAGCATGACGTCCCGCATGTCCGCGTACCTGGGCGGCGCCCACGACTCCATGTCCGCGCCCACCGTCGGCCGGAAGACACAGACCGTCGGGAACGCACCGAGGCCGGCGATGTACTCGATCGCGGCCATGGTGTCATCAAGCGGTTCCAGGCCCGCGATGATCTCGCCCGACACCGCGCCCTTGGGCATCCGCTTCGCGCAGTACTCCATCGCGTCGAGAAAGAGGCGCTGGCCGAGCATCTTCTCCTTGCCCGGACACACCTCCGCGAACCACTTCGGGTTCCAGAACTCGACGCAGAACGACAGGTGGTCCACCCCGAGATCGATCAGGCGGTCGTAGCGGCTGAAGTCCTTCTCCGGCGCCAGCTGGACGCCGACGAGCATCCCGACTTCTTCCTTGATCGCCCGGATGTACGGCTCCGTGAACTGGATGCCGCGCGTGCCCTGGAACCCCCCGTTGAGGTGCACGAACGTCACACCCGACTCCTCTTTCGCGGCCCAGCACGTCTCGATCACATCGGAGACGGCCTTGTCGGCCGCCTCGCTCTCGCCCACGTTCTGCCCGGTCGTGCAGAAGCGGCAGTTCATGGCGGGGCTGTAGTTCCAGAACGTGCAGACGAGGTTGACGTAGATGCCGAGGTACGTCCCCTGGAGCACGCCGATGTGATTCATCGGGATGTCGCGGGACGTCTGCCTCGCGTACCACGAGGGCTCGCGAGGGATCCGGACGGGGTACGCGTCCTGGCTCTGCTCGTTCGTGACGACGTAGCCCGCGTCCGGCGACCCCGACAGCACGTAGGGCGACTGACGCGCGAAGGACTCCAGGACGGGGGCGTTGACCCAGACCTCGGGCTTCATCCACGATGACGTCGGCAAGACGAGTTCGAGCCCGGATCCGAGCCCGGCGCGGGTGCGCGCGATGCCTCGGGCGCCCTCGAGCGACACGTCTTCCGGAATCCGCATGCCACGGCAGAACAGGTCGATTTCGAGCTCACACGCGTTGAGCGCCATAGGGCGCATTATTGATCAGGCCCGTCACAGGTCATAGAATGCGCCCTCGTCATGCCTGATCCCCGATCGTCCATCCCGGCGGGCCGGCGCGACTTCCTGCTCAAGCTCGGCGCGGGTGCGGGAGTCGCCGGTCTCGCGGCCCAGGCAGCGGCCGCGCTGCGCGCGCTCGTCCCGGACGTCACCTACGACCCGCCGCCCGTGATCAGGTCGGGCCGACCGCCCGGGGAACTGCCCGATGGCCTGACGTTCCTTCCGGACGCGCGGGTCTTCGTCGTCCGCTCCGGCCGGTCCTTCCACGCCATCTCCGCGGTCTGCACTCATCTCGGCTGCACCGTCCGCCCGGAAGCGCTGTCGCAGCCGGAGGACCGGGCGGTCGGGGGCCGGATGGTCCGCCTGACGCACTGTTTCGCCTGCTCCTGTCACGGTTCCCGGTATCGGGGCGACGGCGCGAACCTGTCGGGCCCGGCGCCCTCGCCACTGCCCTGGTTCAAGGTCTTCGTGACGCCCGACGATGGGCAGTTGGCGGTGGACACGGCCGCCGAAGTACCCGCCGGCCATTACGTGACGCTGTCGTGACCGATCCCGCGAAGACGCGAGCCGCCTCCGTCACGGCCGGCGATCGGCCGGCGGCGCGGAGCCTTGGCCGCGACCGTGCCATCGCTGTCCGGGACGCCGATGGCCGAGGGAGCGGCCAGGCCGCGAACCTGCTGCTGCACTGGTTTCCCGCGGGCGTCAGCCGGGCGTCCTTGTCCTGGAGGGCGTCGGCGTGGCTTGGCACGGTGGCCGGCGCGTTGCTGCTGCTGCTCATGCTCTCGGGCCTGCCCTTGATGCTGTTGTACGTTCCGTCGACCGAGCACGCCTACCAGTCCGTGAAAGACCTCGATCACGTCGTGGCGTTCGGCTGGTGGCTGCGGGCCATGCACCGGCTCGCGGCGCACCTGCTGGTCATCGCCGTGAGTCTGCATCTCGCGCGGGTGTTCCTCACGGGCGCCTACAAGAACGGCCTCGGTCCAGGCCAGCGGCGCGAGTGGAACTGGGTCATCGGCATGGGCCTGCTGCTGGCGACGCTCTTCCTGTCCTTCACCGGCTACCTGCTGCCCTGGGACCAACTCGGCTTCTGGGCGGTCACGGTGGGTACGAACATCGTCTCGGCTGCGCCGGGTGTCGGAAGCGGCATCCGCGACTGGCTCGTGGGAGGACGCACGATCGGCCAGGCTGCGCTCAGCCGCTTCTACGCCCTCCACGTCTTCGTGCTCCCGCTGGTCCTCGGCGTGCTGTTCGCGTATCACATGTGGCGCATCCGCAAGGACGGCGGCCTGGCGGCCGCCGATCACGAGCACATGGCCGGCGGTGTGCCGGCCGCACCGTCGGACCTCGTCCGCCGCATGGCGGTCGTCGTGCTCTGGACCTTCGCCGTCGTGACGGCCCTCGCGCTCGTCGTGCCGGCGCCGCTGGAGGAGCCGGCGAACGCGCTCGCCGCGCCGGACCCGGCCAAGGCGCCCTGGTACTTCCTGTGGATTCAGGAACTGGTGACGGACCTAGCGCTCCGGATTGGGCCTATGGTCGTCAACGGGGCGGCCGTCGGGGGCCTCTTCGTTCCCGGCGTCCTGCTGCTCGTCGCGACACTCTGGCCTTGGATCGATCGGTCGGGACCCGAGTCGGCTGGCCGCTGGCTTCCGCACAGGCGGCGTGCGCAGTGCGCGGCCTTCGTGGCCGTGGCCCTCTGCATCGTGCTGTTGACGGCCGCCGGGTTCTGGCTGCGCGGCCCGTCGTGGGCGCTCTCCTGGCCATGGGAGGCCAGGCCAGGCGTCCCCGTGAGGTTCTGAGGGGCCGATGCGCGAGGGATCCGGAACCGCGAACGCCGACCGCGCGCTGCTGGCGCTTGCCGGGCTCGCCTTGCTCGGGGCGACGGCCCTGGCGTTCTACCTGGACGGCCGACGCGGGTTCGAGCGCTTCCAGGAGGAGTTCAGCCGGCTCGTCGGGGCGGAGAGCGGTCCCCGGCGTGACGTCAGCCTGGCGGCGGGCCCCCTGCAGATCTGGGTGCCGGCGCTCGCGCGTGCCGACCGCTGCGTCACCTGTCACCAGGCGGTCTCCTGGAAGGGATTCGAGTCGGCGGCGCAACCGTACCGCACTCATCCGCGCGGCCCCCTCGACGCGCATCCCCCGGACCGCTTCGGTTGCAGCATCTGCCACGGCGGCCAGGGGTGGGCCGTCACCCTCCCCGACTCCCACGGCGAGGTTCGAGGCTGGGGAGAGCCCCTGCTCGGCAGGCGACTCGAACGCACCTACGCCATTTCCGGGTCGTCGCTCACGCTGATCCAGATGAACTGCAACCGCTGCCACCGGTACGACCGTGTGACGAAGGGCGCGGACGTGATCAACCTGGGCAAGGCCCTCCTCCGGACGAAGGGATGCCGCGCCTGTCATGTCGTGGACGGCCGAGGCGGGTTCGTGGGACCCGACTTGACGTGGGCGGGCGACAAGGCGCCCGAGCAGTACGATTTCAGCCGGGTCGAGGGCCGACGGACGGTCTTCGCGTGGCACCTGGCCCACCTGAAGGACCCGCGGTCGATCGTCCAGGACACCGTGATGCCCAACTTCCACCTGTCCGCGCGCGAGTGCCGGGCCTTGTCGCTCCTGGTGCTCTCCTGGCGCAGGGGGGACTTCGGCGCGGCCTACGTGCCGGGGGCACCGGGCGAGGAGCCGCCGTCCGACGAAGAGCGGCGGGCCAGCGATCGGATGAGGCAGGGGCCAGGCGCATGGTTCGCCCGGATGGGGTGCTCGGTCTGTCACTCGGTGGCCGTGCTCGAGGTCGTGAGCCCAACCCCGATTGGCCCGGACCTCTCGACAGCCGTCGAAGACACGCAGAAGCGGTTCGGCGCGTCCGTGGCCCGTTTCCTGGGGAGCCCCTCCGGGACGATGGCCGCCGTGCTGTCGCGGCAGATCATCTTGTCGCCCATCCAGCGGAATGAGGCCGTCAGGGAACTCGAGCGCGCCTTCGAGCGGTACCGGCAGCTCGCGGCGGAGGGGCGCAATCCGCTTGCGGGCCCGGCGGAGGCCGCGCGGCCTCAGGACGTGAGATAATACCTTCGAGGCGCTGCCCGGCCCGGCGGCGCACCGAACGTCCGGCACCCGCCCGGCGGCAGCCGGTGACGGGATTCCCCAAGCGGGTTCGTTCGATCGCGTGCGAGGCGCGCGGTTCCCGGCGAGGTGGAGGTGTCCTTGAAGAAGTCCGCAGCGAAGCCCTCGACCGCAGGCTCAAGGAAGCCGCCCGCACCGCGTTCGCGCGCGCGCGGGCTCGCCGAGGTTCTGCCCAAGAAGGCCGCGCCATCCCGTTCGACCCCTGTCGCCGCCCGGCCAAAGTCCGCGTCAGCCCAGTCGAAGCCCGCCCCGGCGCGGCCGGCTGCCGTCGCCGCC
>CAZBIP010000116.1:1972-3304 GCA_964491885.1 uncultured Vicinamibacterales bacterium | reverse complement strand
GTCCGCGTCAGCCCAGTCGAAGCCCGCCCCGGCGCGGCCGGCTGCCGTCGCCGCCCGGCCAAAGTCCGCGTCAGCCCAGTCGAAGCCCGCCCCGGCGCGGCCGGCTGCCGTCGCCGCCAGGCCGAAGCCCGCTCCGGTCCGTCCGAAGAGTGCGGCCCCCCGGAGTCCAGTCGTCAGGGCGGGCGCGGCCTCGACGCGCGCCTCGTCAACCGGGGTGCTGATGCCCCTGCACGAGGGCATCGTGTACGGGCCGGTCAGGTCACGACGCCTCGGCCGGTCGCTCGGCATCAACCTCACGCCGGCCCATCTCAAGCTCTGCACGTTCAATTGCTCGTACTGCCAATACGGCTGGTCGGAGCATTCGCGTCGGGCGGTGACGCCTTCGTTCGAGCACTGGCCGAGCCCGGCGACCGTCGCGAAGGCCGTCGGCGCGGCGATCCGGACGCTCGCGAGCCAGGGCGAGCGCATCGACCGCCTCACCCTCGCCGGCCACGGCGAACCCACCCTGCACCCCAAGTTCAAGGATGTCGTCGACGCCCTGCGGGCGGTGCGGGACGACCTGGCCCCGGGCGTCCCGCTGGCGGTGCTGTCCAATGCCAGCACGCTCGAGCGCGCGGACGTGCGCGAAGCGCTGGCCGGCCTGGACGAGCGCTACATGAAACTGGACGCTGGCGACACGGCGACGCTCCGGACGGTCAACGGCGCGACGGTCACCATCGAGCAGCTCGTCGCGGGCCTCAAGAAGGTGCCGGACATCGTGATCCAGTCGATGTTCGTGAAGGACCGGACGGGCCGCATCGACAACACCGGCGACTTGACCGTGATCAACTGGGTGGGCGCGCTCGATCGCATCAAGCCGAAGGCCGTCCAGGTCTACACGATCGACCGCGCGCCGGCGTTCCCCTACCTGCAGCAGGTGGCGCCAGCGCGCCTTCTGGAGATCGCGCTGCGCGTGCGGCTCGCGGGCTTCCGCTGCGACGTCTTCGGTTTACCCGACGCGCCACCGGAATCGTCGAAGGCCTGAACGGGGTCACCTAGGCGAAGTGCTTCTCGTAGCGGAAGCCCGGAGAGGCCCCCCCGACCGCGCGGTAGCCGCGGGCCAGGAGCACCTCGTCGAAAAGCTCCGAAGGCGGCTCGAGCACCAGGCGAGGCACGCTGCCGGCCACGCACGCCAGTTCCACGGCCTCCAGCAACTGGGCGGCAATCTGGGCCGTGCCGCACTCCGACGTCGTGTCGATCCCGAACTCGATCACGCGCAGTTCGCGGTCGCTCTGCTCGTATGCGACCAGCCCCACCACCTGCGGGCCGCACATGGCCAGGATCCGGCCGTCC
>CAZBIP010000116.1:0-1872 GCA_964491885.1 uncultured Vicinamibacterales bacterium | reverse complement strand
CCCTGCTGTCAGAATTGCGTGCATGGACGGCGGAATCCCGGCATCGAGCGCCGGACCCGCGCGAGCCTGCTCACCGCCGGCCCGGACCACGTGCGCTTCATGGTCCGGCGCAGGCCACGGGTTCAGCCCCCGGTTCCGAGGTGATCGAGGCCCAACTTCCTGACGCGGTCGCCGAGCGTCGAGCGTTTGATGTGCAGCAGTTCGGCGGCCCGCGACTTGTTCCCGCCGCTCGCCTTGAGCGCCCAGCCGATGAGATTCACCTCGACTTCGCGCAGCCTGTCGTCGAGGGAGATCGCCGTCGGCTCAGAGTGGGTTTCGACGACGGGCTGCTGGTCCTCGACGTGGCGGTGGAAGAGCACGTTGACGGGCACGCATCCCATCCGCACGGTGTCGCAGGTGCACGTCTGGGCGATCCGCTCGCACGCGTTCTCGAGCTCGCGGACGTTCCCGGGCCACGGGTAGCGCAGGAAGGCCTGCTGGACGGCCGGGGCCACCGGCCTGGGCTCTTCGCTCCGCGCACGGAAGAACCGCCGGATGAAGTGCTCCATCAGCACCGGCACGTCTTCCCGGCGCTCCCGGAGCGGCGGCAGGTTGATGGGGATGACGTTCAGCCTGTAGAAGAGGTCTTCCCGGAACCTGCCCTCGGCGACGACGGTTTTCAGCGCGCGCTTGCTGCCCGTAATCACGCGCACGTCGACCGGGATCGCCCGCGTGCCACCCAGGCGTTCGATGGTCCGGTTCTGGAGGACGCGCAGCAGTTTGACCTGCATCGACATCGGGACGTCGTCGACGTCGTCGAGGAAGATCGTGCCGCCCTGCGCCAGTTCGAAGCGTCCCGGGCGGTCTTTCACGGCGCCGGTGAAGGCGCCCCGCTCGTGGCCGAACAGCTCCGACTCGATCAGCGTCTCGGTGAGGATCGCGCAGCTCACGGGCACGAACGGCTTGTTCCGCCGCGGGCTGGACTGATGGATCAGGTTCGCGATCATCTCCTTGCCCGTGCCCGTCTCGCCCGTGATGAGCACGCTGCTGTCGCTGTCGGCGATGACGCGCACGAAGTCGAACACGGCCCGCATGCGGGCGCTTCGGCCGACCACGACGTCATCGACGGTAAACGGGGACGAACCAGCCATGTGTCAGGGGCAGTGGATCGGCGCGGCGCCAGGCTGCCGTGTGTCCCTACAGTATACTAGACAGACAGTTGGGAGAGTGATGATGGTCACGCGCGAACACGTGCAGGCCGTGCTCGATCGGATCCGGCCCCTGCTCCAGAGCGACGGGGGCGACATCGAGCTGATCGACGTCGTCGACAACAGGGCCAAGGTCAGGCTGTCCGGCCACTGCGTCGGCTGCCCGAGCGCCCAAATGACGCTCCACTTCGGCGTGGAATCCGCGCTGAAGGAAGAGATCCCCGAACTCGAGGGAATCATCGTCGCCTGAGGCCGGCGGGCGCGATCCTCACCGGTAAGCCGGCGTCGCCATGCCCTGCCCGTCCACCCACGCCGGCGCCCAAGCCAGCGCCACCGCCTGGATCGAGATCTCCGTGCGCTTCGGCCGGAGAACGAGCGGCTCGAGCACCTCGGTGAGAGGGTCCATCGCGCCGCCGAGGGCGTCGATCTCGGCCTGGATCCGCGACTCGAGTTCGGCCTTCTGCTGCTGCAGCGCCGCGAGCGTGTCCTTCGCGCGCGCGATGTCCTGGCTTTCCTTCATGGTCCGGCTCATGCCCCGCGCGGCCGTCGTGGCGCGGCCCAGCGTCGAGGTGCCGAACTTCTTCCGGCCGAACAAGGCGCCGAGTACCGTCGCCCCCATCGACACCGCGGTCTGGACCTTCTGGTCGCTGGCCTGCTGGGATTCGCGCTCCACGGCCTGCTCGCC
>CAZBIP010000115.1:0-10539 GCA_964491885.1 uncultured Vicinamibacterales bacterium | reverse complement strand
TCTTGCGTCGTTCGGCCCGAAGCGCCTGCCGCTGTCACGCGTGCCGACACACCGAGAGATCGTGGCCGTCGGGTGCGTCTGGCTCGCAGGAGTCGCTATCGCGGCGACCGCGATAGCGCGGGTCAGTCCCGGGTGCCTTCGTTTCTCGGACTCGGATGCCAACACCAGATGGGCTCCGGAGGCTGAGTCCGTCCTCTTCCTCAGGGACAACCACATTCGCGGCAGGTTGCTCACGTTCTTCGACTACGGCCAAGTGGCCATCTGGCACCTGGCACCCGGAACTCTCGTGTCGTACGACGGGCGGCGTGAAACGGTGTACTCCGCCTTCGTTCAGGACGCGCACACGAGCTTCTATCTCAACCCTCGAGACGCCAGCTACGCCCGCCGGATAGGGGCGGACTACGTCTGGCTGCCGCAGCGGTTGCCGGTCAACGCGGCGCTGGTAAACGATGGATGGCACCCGGTGTTTTGGGGATCGCGGTCCGTGATCTACGCGCGTGAACCCGGTACCTACGCTCAACCAAAGGCGTGGACCGGTCCGAGGTGCTTCCCGGGTCCGTGACGACGGCGACAACGCTGGGTGAGACGCGAGCTGCGCTGGCTACCTCACTAACACCGGGATCTTCGCGAGGATACCGTAGTTCTCCCCCCCGGTCACGCCCATCGGGTCGTGGAAGTTGCAGTCCGGATGGAAGTAGATCGTCTTGTCTTCGTAGAACGCGTTGCTGTTGTTGAGGATGTCCTTGAGGTTGAAATAGTCCACGAAGGAGTTCCAGCATTGCTGGCCCGTGCCCGTGCACTTGGGGTAATCACCGCCCGCCGGGTCCCGCAGTGGGTCTCCTACTGGCGGCCAGTCGCCCATTAGCCTCGGGACTTCCTTCATCTGGTTCTTGTCGTTGCGGGTGATCCACACGACGTTCACGACCACCGCGCCCTTGAGCTCGGAGCAGTTGCCCACGGCGCCGCCTGGACAGTCGATGACCGGCAGGGCCATCGCCCATGGCCGGTCGGGGATCCCGTCGCTGTTACGGTCATAGGCCGGGTTGTTGTACCAACAGTCCGTGATGCCGTCGTACACATTCTGCACGGTCCCGTTCGTCGTCCCGAGCGTCTCGCCGAAGTTAAGGATAGTGGGATTGCCTGAGCCGCAGACGAACGGCCTGACGCTGCTGGCGCTTGCCGTTTCGCACGGCTGAGAGAAGTTGGTCCAGCCCGCCGTCTGGTGACCCGCGTTCTGCCCGCTGTTGAGCATACGGCCGACGCCGCACGTGTATTCGCCCTCGCCCCCACGGATGGCCTGCCGGCAGATCGCAATGGGCTGGTCAGCCTCGGCGGGCTTGAGATTTCCCGCAAACCCGATGTACGCGACCGCGCTCGCCCGGACCTGAGACGGGTCCGCACCGAAGATCCGTGCGAAGAAGTGCTGAGGCGCAGCCGTTCCTTCTGGCGTCCGTCTCGTGATGACCTGAACCGCGTTGATGAAGGCAGGGTTTGCGTCGAGCTCTTCGGTCGTGACGTCCCAAAGGGGGACGGGATTGAGCGAATTGTTCTCCGTGAACGTACGACTCGCGAAGCTCCAGTGTCCGCGCTTGACAGTTTCCACGGTGACAGACGCGTGCTCGCTGTGGTTGCTCGCAACGTAATTCGCCGCGACAGTATTCGCCCCGGCATTCACCGACGTGCCTTGGTCGTTGTAGAGCACCTGCGCCCCGGCAAGCGCGCCGGAGTCCGCGGCATTCTGGAGCTCGTTCCTCACGACGTAGAGGTAACCGAGATCGACCGCGAGGGCAGCAAAGCTGAGCAGGGCCACCAGCGCCACGGCCACGAAGATCAGCGTCGCGCCCCGGTGCCCGCGCAACCGGCGGAGAGCCCTTGGGAGAGTCATGGCACTCGTGCTCCACACTATTGGCGACTTGCGTCTGCCGGAAGCCCGGACACACCGCGCATCACACCCGCCAAAGTCGGCTGCGAACAGAACCCGGCGCGAGCGGCGCGGCGCTCAGGCAGACTACTCCATCCGCATGACGGTCGTGGCGGTGAGGTTCAAGCTTCCGAGCCCCGGGATGAAATTCGCAATGGCGACATGGTTGTAGAAATACTGCACCGTCACCGTCAGTGTGTCGCCGCTAAGCGTGCCGCCACCCGGGCCGTTGCGCTCGACCGTTACTACCGGCGCGCTGCCCCCGAAGTTCACTAGGCGGCTGCCCAGGTAGTTGTTGATGACGGCCTGAATCTCGGCATTGTCGACACGGGCAGGGTGCCGGAACACCATCCCGGCGCGCGCACCCTCACGGCTGGCGTTTGTGACGACCGCCTTGTCGTACAGAGCGAGGCTGAAGTCGACGATGCCGAACACCAGGATCAGCAGCAGCGGCGACACCAAGGCGAATTCGACGAGGTTGCTTCCGTTCTGCCGTCTCAGTCTCTTCATGCCAGCGCTCCGTCCGCGCGCGGCGCATCCCGCCATGCGCCCGGGGGGGTCAACTGGAGAACCAGGCCAGCCGAGCCCGCGGCCAACCCAATCCAGATTGTAGCCCCACTGCTCCGTCCACCGCACTACGGCAATCCCTGTCGGGACTATCGGATCGGTCCGCCAAGTGCATAAGCCAGCAAGAACGCTGCCACCACGGGCCGCGCGGACTCCCCCGGCGCTACCTCCGCATCCCGCGGCGAGCTGCAGCCGCATCCCCAGGAATTCAACCGGAATCGGCTCGATCGGGCCAAAGTCCAGGCCCTGAGGCAAGAGCGGCTTCTCGCTGTCCCTTTCGACGCTGCCCCGCAAGGCCGGGGTTCCTCGGAGATGTCTGCCGCAAGCTAGACTTTCTTCTCCCTCTGTGGGTGTAGCAGAAGTGATACAAAAACGCACCAACCCCCCACAAACGTAGAGCGGCACGACCCGGACCTACACATTCGGCGTCAGCTTCGCGCTCGTGGCCGCGATCGCCGCCGCGTGGTCTTCACGCCGCCACTCCTCGGCGCCCCGCCGGTCGAGCAGCCGGTGCGGCAGCTCCGGCCCGCTCGTTCCGAGGCAGTACGCGCACGCCGACAGCGGCTCGCGCCGGGCCAGGAGGCGCTCGAGATCGGCGCGGAGGTCGGGATTCCCGTGCAGGGGAACGCTGTCGTCCTCGGGCCGGTACGCGACGCCGAGCCGCGCCATCCGGCGCGTCGAGAACGGGGCGATGGAGCACTTGTAGTACCGCCCCTCGTGGACGGTGTGACACCACCACTCGCCGGTCATCTTGCACTCGCGGTAGATGGCCTCGACAAGAGCGGGGTCGTCAATCCGCCGGTTCAACAGCGTATGGACGAACGTGGACTGGTCCGCGGTGTCGAAGTACACGCCGTGCCGCTTCGCGGTGTCGGCATACTCGGTGAGCGGCCGCGGAAGGCGGACGCCAGGATAGACGCTGAGATAGACGCCGTCGATGAGCGACCAGAGGCGCTCCGACGCCTTGTGCAGCAGCAGACCGTTCGTGACGAGCGTCAGCCTGTCCGCCACGCCGCGACGCCGCGCGACCTCGAAGAACTCCTCGACACGCGGGTGCAGAAGCGGTTCCCCGCCGCCCATGCGCAAGTCGTGCGCGTGCAGAACGGCCGCGAGCGAGCCGAGGTCGCGGTCGAACTCCTCGACAGACGTCTCCCGCACCGGCGCGAACGGCGAGTCGTGATCGCAGCCACGACACGCCAGGTTGCAGTGGTCCCCGAGCGTGTAACAGAACCCGGGAATCTCGATGCGTGCCTGGCCGCCATCGGCCGCTTGCCCGGTAGGGATGCTCACGCGCTGGCCTCCTCCTTCCACCATAGCGCGAATCGCCCCGCCCAGGCTGCCGGCCTTCCGGCTCCCCTTGCGGGCGGGCGTGCGCGCCGCTACGCTACTCCGGTGCCGCGCATCTCGGTCATCATCCCCTGCTTCAACCTTGGCCACTTCATAGACGAGGCGGTGCAGAGCGTGCTCGCGCAGTCGTTCCAGGACTTCGAGATCCTCATCCTGGACGACGGATCGACGGATGCCGCGACTGTCGAGCGCCTGGCCAGCCTCAGCTATCCAGGGACACGAGTGTGCCGTGAGCCGAACCGGGGCCTCGCCGCAGCCAGGAACTTCCTCATCGCTCGCGCCTCGGGTGAGTTTCTTTGCGCGCTCGATGCGGACGACCGCCTTCACCCGGAGTACTTCGCGAAAGCCCTGCAGCGCTTTGCCGCAGACCCGGGCCTGACCTTTGTTTCGGCCTGGCTGCGGGAGTTCGGCTCGCAGGAGGGCGTCTGGCGCCAGGACCGCTGCGACCTTGCGACGCTTCTGGCCGAAGACACGGTTCTCACCGCCGCCTTGGTCCGACGCGACGTCATCGTCGCCCTGGGCGGCTATGACGAGCACATGCCGTCGCCGGGCAACGAGGACTGGGACCTCTGGATCCGCGTCGTGAAGGCCGGCCACCGCGGGACGATCATCCCCGAGGAGTTGTTCTATTACCGGAAACGCCCGAACTCGATGAGCGCGGCCTGCACGTCGCGGGACGTTCACCTTGAAACTGTCAGGTACCTGTTCCGCAAGCACGAAGACGCCTACCGCCAGCACCTGCGCGACGTGTTGCTCTGGCAGGATCAGCGCATTGCCGCAGCCCTGCGGGAGAACGACGCGCTCGAGCGCCGGCGGGACAGCGACCTGGGGCGGACACTCGCGGCGCTGCGCGCCGAGCGGGACCGGCTTGCCCGACGCGTGGCCGCGTCGGCCGTTGCCGCGCGCCCAGGAGCGGAGCAGGTCACCGGCGTCGGGCTGGCGCCGGGTCTTGCGGCAGCGCCAAACCAAGCGGCCGAACTGAACGAACTGCGCGCCGAGTGCAACCGCGCCCGCGACGAAGTGCGCGCCCTGCGAAGTTCGATGAGCTGGCGCGTCACGGCGCCGCTCCGCCGTATCTGCGACGCCTGGCCGGCCGTGCGGCCACGGGGTCGCTCATGACCCGCGACGCCGTCGCCGTCGTCGTCACCTGCTACAACCTCGGGCGCACGATCGCGGAGTCCGTCGACAGCGTGCTCCGCCAGACCCGCCCCGCCGCCGAGCTCGTCATCGTGGACGACGGCTCGGACGACGCGTACACGCTCCAGGTGCTTGCGGCACTCGAGCGGGCAGGAACGCGCGTGGTGCGGACGCCGAACCGAGGCGTCTGCGCGGCGCGGAATACCGCCGTCCGAAGCACCAGCGCCCCGCTCGTCGTCATCCTGGACGGAGATGACCTGCTCGCTCCGACGTACCTGGAGACGCTCGGCGCGCGACTCGACGCGAACCCTGACCTCGACTACGTGTCGTGCGCCCAGAAGGGCTTCGGCGCCTCGTCGTACGTCTGGCGCCCGCCCGACCCAAGCATTCCCGAGTCCATTGTCCGGGGCGTGGTGCACGCGTCGAGCATGATGCGCCGCGCCGTGTGGGAGTCGGTCGGAGGCTTCGACGAGACGATTCCACGGAACGAGGTGCTCGACTTCTGGACGACGGTGCTCGAGCATGGGTTCCGCGGGAGCGTGGTGGACGAGCCGCTCCTGCTCTACCGCGTGCGGCCGGACTCGCAGTACCACACGACCATCACGCCGGCGGCGACGGCCGAGTGCATGCAGGCGTTCTACCGCAAGCACTGGCACACGATCGCGTCGCACGCCGAGGACGTCTTCGCGGGGAAGGAGGCGTTCCTCATCGAGCAGCACGAGCACCAGGCGCACGTGGTGAACCAGATAGCCGAGGCCGAGCGCGAACTGGAAGCGCTGCGCGCGGAGGCAGCCGCGATGCGCGCGGAACTCGAACGACTGGGACGCCCCGCGGTGGACATGGGGGAACTGCGCCGCACGGCACCGTTCAGCGAGAAGTGGGGCGTGGAACGGGGCCTGCCGGTTGACCGGCACTACATCGAGGTCTTCCTCGGCCGGCACCGGGCGGATATCCGGGGCCGGGTGCTGGAGATCAAAGACGCGGGCTACACGCGCCTGTTCGGCGGCGAGCGGGTCACGCAGTCGGATGTGCTCGACATTGATGCAGGCAACGAACGGGCGAACATCCACGCGGATCTGGCGTCGGCCGGCGTCATTCCAGGCGACACGTACGATGCGTTCATCCTGACGCAAACGCTCGGGTTGATCTTCGACGCGGGCGCGGCCATTCGCGAGGCGTTCAGGATCCTGAAGCCTGGCGGCGTGCTCCTGTGCACGGCCCCGGCGGCGGGCCGCATTTCCCACGAGGACAGGGGCGCGGACGGCGACTTCTGGCGCTTCACTGAAGCGTCGCTCCGCAGGCTCTTCTCCGGGGCGTTCCCGCTCGAATCGTTCGAGATCGCGGGCTTCGGCAACGTATTGGCAGACGCGGCCTTCCTCTACGGGCTCGCCGCGGAGGAGCTCACGGAAGCTGAGTTCAGAATCGCAGACCAGGCCCTGCCGCTCGTGTACGGAATACGGGCGGTCAAGCCGGCCGCATCTGCGGATGGAGAGCGGACGGCCTCCAGCATGACGGGCGCCGCCACGACGGTCGGCGCGTTCGAGGGTGAGAACTCCGCCGTGCCTGTCGCCCCCGGAGAACAGCACAGCGGCTGGCATATCGCAGCGGCCCAGGCGGGAGAGGGCGCGCTCGTCGCTGGCGCGGAGCAGCACCGCAGTTCACGCGCAGCGGGTCCGGCGAAGGCTGGCGGCGCCGTCATCCTCGCCTACCATCGCATCAGCGAGCGGGACGAATCCGGACCGTGGGTTTTGCCGGCCCGGCGGTTCGCGGAACAAATGGCGTGGCTACGCGATCGGTTCGAGGTCCTGTCCCTGGACGAAGCAACCGCCGCGATCCGTGACCGCCGTCTGCCGGAACGCGCGGTCATCGTGACGCTGGACGATGGGTACCTCGAGTGCTTGACGGTGGCCGCGCACATCCTCGCGGAGCGCAGGATTCCCGCGACGGTCTTCGTCACGGGCGGTGGCGAAGATGCTGGGTCCGAGTTCTACTGGGACCTGCTGGAGCGGGTCTTCGCCGGCGAGACGCGACTGCCGCCCGAGCTGCACCTGCCTGACCATGGCCTCGGGCACCTGGCCACGGCGACGCCGGACGACCGCACCGAGCTGCGCCGCCGCCTGAACGAGCGCTTCTACGGCCTGCCCGGGGCCGAGCGCGAGGCGCTGGCCGCGCACCTGAAGGCATGGGCCGGCCTCGGCTCACGGCATCCCGACCGCCGACCCCTCTCTGCCGGCGAGGTCCAGCAACTCGCTGCGATGCCGGGCATCACGATTGGCGCGCACGGCCGCCATCACCTCGCCATGCCGCTGCACCCCGAGGGCGTGCAGCGCGACGAGGCGGCGTCCAACAAGCACTGGCTGGAGAGCCTGGCCGGCCGTCAGGTTGAGGCGTTCGCCTACCCGTACGGCGAGCGAAACGAGACGACCGTCCGCGCCGTCCGGGAGGCTGGCTTCACGATTGGGGTCACGGTGGACGGCGTACCCGCCGAGAGCGGCTGGCCCGCGCTGCTGCTGCCAAGGTGCGAGGTCAGTGGCGTCGGCGGCGTGGACTTCGACGCCTGGCTCGAGGCCCTGTTCGCGGGCAAGGAACCGTCGTCCTGACGTTCATTCGCCGGCTATCGCGATTCCCTCGCGCAGGGTCTCGCGGAACTTCGCTGGCGAATACTCCTGCGACACGCGATCAAGGGCGGCGCTTCGCAGCCGCTCCCAGATCTCATGGTCCGTCCACACGCGCTCACAGGCCAGCGCGAACGCAGCCGGGTCGTCAGCGACCAGAACCTGGTCTTCGTCGTGCCACTGCAGCTGATTCGCCAGGAGACTCGTGCAGACCACCGGAACGCCCTGTGACGCCGCCTCGATGACTTTGAGGGGAACCCCCGCGGCGAAGCGCGTGGGCGCCACGAACAGGCGCGCCCGCTCATAGAGCGGACGGAGATCGTCCACAGGGCCGAGGAGCCGCACACCCGGGTCTTCCCACTGGTCCAGGGAGTCGGAACCCACTCCGGCAACGAGGAAGGCGAGTGAATCGCCGACTCGCTCGCGGAGGCGCGGAAGTACCTCCCGGATGAACCATCTCGCAGCGTCGACATTCGGCGAGTCGCCAGTAAAGCTTCCCACGAACAAGACCACATCGCGGCGCTCGAATGGCGTTCTCGAGGGATCCGGGCGCACAGCGTGCCCCAGCTGAAGCGCTCGCGAGTGGCCCGCCGCCTGGAATCGGCGCTGTTCGTCAGCCGAGGCGCAGAAGACGGCATCGGCCCCGGCCGCCAGCTGGAGCTCCGCGTCGATCAGATCCGAGCTCTCTTTCTCGTCCAGCGTCTCACCCGAGACGCGACGGTGTCCGATCTCCCTGACAGCCCAGACCGCCTCGGCGTCGTAGATCAAGGGCGCGCTGCCTCTCCACGCTGCTGTCGGGCCCAAGACCTCCTGAAGCACGCGCATGTTGGGCGGGCGGCTGACGATCACGCGGTCGTAGTACCCGGCCCGGTCTCGCATGAAACGCGGCAGCCTGTCGACGCCCCAGCCGGTCATGACTTCGACCGTCCGGGGGATCTCCTCATACGCGCCAGGCCACTCATGCTGCGTGACGGCGAGCGGATAGAGGGTCACGAAGCATCCCAGTTCAGCCAGCGTGCGCACGACCGCCGCCGACCGGCCGAAGCCCGCGCCAAGCCGGCTGTGCGGTACGCGGTCGTCGAAGTACAGAACGCGCCGCGCGTACACGTGGCGATCTCGCAGCAGCAATTCAGCGCCGGCAGACCGCTGGGGGCGTCGACCGATCCAGGCGCCGTGCTTCTCGAGAAACGTGACGCGGCGTGCCGCCTGCATCTCGATCGCGGATGCCCGCGACGCCGCACTGCCGAATTCGGCGTGCAAGACGACCGCCCGCGGCTCGTAGACCACCCGTCGGCCGCTGTCCCAGACCCGCGCGCAGAAGTCGACGTCCTCGTAGTAGGCGGGCGAGAAACGCGCGTCGAATCCCCCCACCTCCTCGAAAAGCTTGCGAGTGGTGAGCAGAAACGCGCCGGAGCAGAAGTCAACGTCGCGCCGGAACATGTACATCGGCGCACCGGGATCGTCGTCCCGGCCGTAGCCCGAGCACGAACCGTCGCCGAAGACGATCGACCCCGCTTCCTGGAGGCGCCCGCCTGGCATCGCCACGAGTCTGCCTCCGACGGCGCCGATGGTCTCCGACGAGCGCAACGCCGACAACGCCGCCTCTATCGAGCCCGGCAGCACATCGGTGTCGTTGTTCAAGAACAGCACGCACGGCGCGCTCGCGCGAGCGGCCCCGCGGTTCGCGCCGGCCAGAAAGCCTTCGTTGCTCCGACTGCGGACGACCACCGCCCCTTCGACGCGCCCCAGCAACTCGACCGTCTCGTCAGATGAGGCGTTGTCGACGATGACGACCTGCAGCGACACGCTCCGCTCCGCCGCGAGCGATCGGAGGCATCTCAGCGTCAAGGCCGCCCTGTTGAAGAGGACCAAGACAACCGTGACCTGCGGGTCCGCGCCCGGGGCGAAACGGATGCGCGATCCGGAGGCCAGGAAATGGCGGAGCATGACGCCATCGAGTCGGAGCCAATCGTCGGCGGCATCCCGCCCGGAGGCCTGAAGCGCCGCAGCCGGGACAGGTGCGCGGCGCAGGCGCATGTGAGACAGCGCCCACGCCGCTGCCGAGCGCGCAAGCCGGCCCTCACGAATGGCGCCGACGGCCAGCCCGGCAACCGCACGGATGGAAACCCCCGGCCGCCTGGCGCGCGATCCGGGCGCGTGGCCCGCGCGAACCAGGACGATCCGCCGCGACGCCACGGCCGCCTCCGCGGCCCCGTCGAACCGCGCCAGCACTTCAACGCGCAGCGGACCGCGGGGGAGTTCGCTCACGTCCACGTAGGTCTCGAATCCCGATCGATACGCTGACGGCTCCCCCTCGTGCGCCTCGGCGACGTCGGCTCGCGGAATGCCGTACCGCGCAAGGCGCGCCTCGCGTCCACTCAGCCGGACGACCACTTCGCGGATCTCGTGGTGACGCGAGAACACCCAGCCGGCCACCCGAAGCGTTCCCTCGCACTGCTGATGCGGCACGGGACACTCGAGATAGCGTTCGATGCTAGGCATGGTGATGTGTCCGAAGCCAGCCGATCCTCGCCGCGTCGCCGCCTGGAGCCCGCGTAGCCACGCGCTACCCGCGACTCAGGCGCCGGACGTACTCGGACACGACGTCCGATCCCGTGCCTTCGAATGCGATGCGCCCCTCGTCCAGCAAGAGCGCCCGCGGACAGAACTCCGTGATGGTCCACGGGTCGTGCGACACCAGCACGACCGTGTGGCCGCTGGCGCTCAGCTCCCGGTACCTGGCGTGGCACCTGGTCTTGAATCCCTGGTCACCGACGGCGAAGATCTCGTCGAGCACGAGCACGTCGCGCACCGCGCGGAACGCCACCGAGTACGCCAGCCGCGACGCCATCCCGCTGGAGTAATGCTTCAACGGCATGCCCGCGAACCGCTCCAGGCCGGCGAACGCCAGGATCTCGTCCAGCGACGCGCGCGCCTCGCGGAGCGGCATGC
>CAZBIP010000114.1:3478-10542 GCA_964491885.1 uncultured Vicinamibacterales bacterium | reverse complement strand
TCGTCCTTGCGGCGAGCCCGGGCGCCCTCATAGCATCTGAAGACCCGGCCTCCATGCCGTGTTCTGAATTCTGAATTCAGAGTTCAGAATTCTGACTTCTGTCTTCCTGCCCGTGTCCGTGCGGTCCGTATTCTGAATTCTGACTCCTGACTCCTGACTCCTGACTTCTGTCTTCTTCAGATCTTGAAGAGATCATCAAACGCCGTCCTCGACGTCGCCTGCCTGGCCGAGCCGGTCTCGCGCTCGACCGTGGACCTCGGCTCGAAGAGCGGGCAGGTGGTGAAGGCGTCTTTCGGCGTGACGCGGGCGGTGATGGTCTGCAGGCACTCGTAGCGGGCGCCCGGATCGAACGATTCGCACTGCGCGCAGCAGTGCAGCGCGGCGCCGCACTTGGCGCAGGCCGTGCTGACGACGATCGCGGTCGTCACGAGGCCCCCGCAGCGGTGGCAGCGGACGACGGCCCGGAAGCCGGGCATGTTCGGCGTGCGGGGGCCCTCCGGGCGGTCGCCGCGGGGCCTCGGCCCTGGCGTGCGCTCGCGGTCCTGGGCGGGCGGCCGCGGGGCACGGTCGCGGTCGTCGTCCTGGTAGCCCCGCTGGCGGTACTTCCTGTCGCTCATGGCGCACACTCCCGGACGGGAACCCCGGACGAGGTGCAGGGGCCGGGAACGAGCTGCACGAACCGGGAAGGGGCGGCTCCAAGCCGCCGTGCGGCGGGCACACTGTATCACACGCCGTTGGGGCCGTTGGGGTCAGACCCCGGCGACAGTGGGGTCTGACCCCAATTTCCTCACTCACGGTTCTGCCGGGTTCTGCTATAAGGGAAAGATCCCGGCGGCTGCCGTCCACTCAGGCCCAATGACAGGAGGAGCGGTGCCATGGCCAGCAACCTGCTCTTTCTCACCGAACTGATGGGCATGAGGGTCTACGACCTGAAGGGCCGCCGCATCGGCCGCGTCCGGGACGCCTGTCTCTCGCCCCGCGACGACAGGGTCCGCATCCATCAGTTCCTCGTCGGCGGCGAGTGGAACTGGTGGACCGCCCGCCACGACCAGGTCTCGTCCATCTCCCTGGACGGCATCCGCCTCCGCGACGAGCAGCTCGTCCCCTACCACGACGACGTGTGGATGCTGCGGATGGCGCGGGACCTCCTCGACCAGCAGATCATCGACGCGAAGGGCCGCAAGGTCGTCCGCGTCAACGACGTCACCTTCGAGCTGAACCGGGCTGGCGACCACGACGAGCTCTGGGTGCTCGAGGTGGACGTCGGCGTGCGGAGCATCTTCCGCCGGCTGGCCCAGGGCCTCCTGCCGCCGCGCCTCGTCCGGCGCCTGATGGCGCGCATTCCCCCGAACTCGATCCGGTGGGAATTCTGCAACATCATCGAGCCGGACCCGCAGCGGCGCCTCCGGCTCAAGATCGACATGAAGGGCCTCGAGGGCATCCACCCCGCGGACCTCGCGGACATCGTCGAGGAACTGAGCCACGAGGCGCGCGAGGCGGTGTTCGAGACGATCGACAGCGAGGTGGCGGCCGAGACGCTCTCGGAGGTGGACGACACGAAGACGCAGGCGTCGATTCTCGAGTCGCTCGACGCCGACCGAGCCGCCGACATCGTCGGCGAGATGTCCCCGGACCAGGCGGCCGACGTGCTGGCCGAGATGGAAGAGTCGTCGTCCGAGGCGATCCTCGAGGAGATGGAGGCCGAGGAGAAGACGGACGTCGAGGAACTGCTCGAGTTCGACGAGAACTCGGCGGGCGGCGTGATGAACAGCGAGTTCATCGCGGTGCCGGAGGGCGGCACGGTGGCCGACGCGCTGCGGGCGATCCGGGAGAACGAGGAGCAGGTGGACAACCTGACGCACGTGTTCCTCGTCGGCGAGGCGGGGCGCCTGACGGGCGCGCTGCCCGTGGGCCGCCTGCTGCTCGTCGAGCCGACGGCGATGCTCAAGCCGCTCGCCGGCGCCGACGACCTCGTCTCGGTGCCGGTCACCGAGCACCGCTCGCGCGTCGAGGAGCTGGTCGACAAGTACAACCTCATGGCGCTGCCCGTCGTGGACGAGGCCGGCGCCCTCGTCGGCGTGGTCACGGCCGACGACGTCATCTCGATGCTGAGACAGGACTAGCCGTGCGCGTGCTCGACCGCCTGCCCCGCCCGCTCATCGTCTTCTTCACCGTGATCGGGCCGGGGTTCATCACGGCGATGGTGGACAACGACGCGGGCGGCATCTACACGTACTCGCAGGCCGGCGCGATGTTCGGCTACATGCTGCTCTGGACGCTGCCGCCGATCGCGCTGCTCCTCGTCGTGACGCAGGAGATGAACGCGCGGATGGGCGCGGTGACGGGCAAGGGCCTCTCGGACCTCATCCGCGAGGAGTTCGGGCTGCGCGCGACGTTCGGGCTCATGGCGCTGCTGGTCGTCGCGAACCTGACGAACGTCATGGCGAACTTCGCGGGCATCGCCAGCGCGCTGGAGCTGTTCCGCGTCAGCCGGTACGTCTCGGTGCCGATCGCGGCGGCGGCGGTCTGGCTGCTGGTGGTGAAGGGCACCTATCACAGCGTCGAGAAGATCTTCCTGATGGCGTGCGTGACGTACATCGCGTACATCATCGCGGCGGTGCTCATCAGCCCCGACTGGGAGGCGTCGGCCCTCGCGAGCGTGCGCCCGGTCGTCAGGTGGGACCCGGTGTACATCACGCTCGTCGTGGGCCTGGTGGGCACCTCGGTCGCGCCGTGGATGCAGTTCTACCTGCAGGCGGCGGTGGTCGAGAAGGGCATCACGGTCAAGGACTACGCCGAGTCGCGCATCGAGGTGATCGTCGGCTGCGTCGTGATGGTGATCGTGGCGTTCTTCATCATCGTGGCGTGCGCGGCCGGCATCTGGTCGCAGGGGCCCCGCGAGATCACGAGCGCGGCGGACGCGGCGAAGGCGCTGCGGCCGTTCGGCGAGTACGCCTACCTGCTGTTCAGCGCGGGCCTGCTGAACGCGTCGCTCTTCGCCGCGAGCATCCTGCCGCTCTCGACGGCGTACTCGGTGTGCGAGGGCCTCGGGTTCGAGTCGGGCGTGAACAAGCGGTTCCGCGAGGCCCCGGTGTTCTACTGGCTCTACACGGGCCTCATCGTCATCGGGGCGGCGGTCGTCCTCGTGCCGGGCTTCCCGCTGATCCGGATGATCCTGATGTCGCAGGTGGTCAACGGGCTTTTGCTGCCGCTCGTGCTGGTTTTCATGCTGCGGCTGGTCAACAACGCCGAGTTGATGCACGAGTGGACCAACTCGAAGTTCTACAACGTCGTGGCGTGGGTGGCGGTCATCGTGCTGATCGCGATGACGGTCGTGCTCCTCGGCTCGACGATCCGCGACATGTACTTCCCGCACGCGCGGGCCGTCATCGAGCTCGCGCCCTGAGAAAGCGCGCCCTCGCCGGGCGCTCGTGGCCAGGCGCTAGGGACTTGGCGCTAGGCGCTAGTCTGACGCGGCTGTCGCCGCGGGGGTGGCGTGTCACGCTGGCCACCCAGACTGACTAGCGCCCAGCGCCTAGCCCCCAGTCCCTAGTCCACCCGGTAATGCGCCCCCGCGCTCGTCTTGGCCTCCATGGCCGCGAGCAGCACGACCAGCGCCGTCTGGATGCCGTTGCGCAGGCCGATGAGCGCGTCGCTCAGCTCCGACTGCGCGTAGAAGCGGCCGATCTCGAGGTGGAGTTCGCGCAGGATCTGGTGCGCGCGATCGAGGCGTTTGCGGCTGCGGACCAGGCCGACGTAGTTCCACATGGTCTGGCGGATCGTCAGCCAGTCCTGGGCGATGAGCGCCGGATCGACGCCCTCCGTCTCCTGCTTCCACGGGGCGATCTCGGGCAGGTAGTACGCCGCGCCGGACGCGATGGCCGCCGCCGCGTCCTCGCCCGCCCGCGTGCCCCACACGAGGCACTCGAGCAGCGACGTGCTGGCGAGGCGGTTGGCGCCGTGGAGGCCGGTGCACGACACCTCCCCCACCGCGCGCAGCCGGTCCAGGCTCGAGCGGCCCCACTCGTCCACCGCGACGCCGCCGCAGCTGTAGTGCGCGGCGGGCACCACGGGGATGGGCTGGGTCGTGACGTCGAGCCCCTCCTCCCGGCACCGCTCGTAGATGCGCGGGAACCGCGTGCGGACCCACTCGGGATCCTTGTGGCTGATGTCGAGGTAGGCGCACGGCGATCCCGTCTCGTGCATCATCTGGTGGATGCCGCGCGCGACGACGTCGCGCGGCGCGAGCGACCCGTCGGGATGGTAGTCGCGCATGAACTCGCGCCCGCGCTCGTCCACGAGCCGCGCGCCCTCGCCCCGCATCGACTCCGACAGCAGGAACCGCTCGTCGCCCGCGTAGAGCGTCGTCGGGTGGAACTGCACGAACTGCATGTTGATGCAGCGCGCGCCCGCGCGGTACGCCATGGCCACGCCGTCGCCGCAGGCCCCCGCGGGGTTGGAGGTGTGAAGGAAGATGCGGCCGAGCCCGCCCGTGGCCAGGATCGTCTCGCGCGCCATGACGGTCTCGACCTGGCGGGAGGCCTGGTCGAACACGTACGCGCCGACGCACGCGGGCGGCGCGTACACGTCGAGCGGGTTCCGCGAATGGTGCGACAGCGTCAGGAGATCGATCGCGGTCTGCCCGGTGCGCACCTCGATGTTCGGATCGGCCGCCACCGACGCCAGCATGGCCTCCTCGATGGCGCGCCCGGTCGTGTCCGCGTGATGGACGATGCGCGCGGTGGAGTGGGCGGCCTCTGCCGTCAGGTCGAGATCGCCCGTCCCGTCGTGGACCTGGTCGAAGGCCACGCGCGCGCCGCCAATCAGGACCTCGTCCACGAGGCGGGGCCCCTCGCGGGCGAGCAGATCGACGGCGGGCGGGTGGCAGAGCCCGTCTCCAGCCGCAATGATGTCGGCGGCCAGCGTGGCGGGAGAGTCCACCTTGCCGCGGTAGATGATGCCGCCCTGCGCGTACCAGGTGTTGCTCTCCTCCGGCCTCGCGCTCTTGGTGAGCACGAGGACGCGGCAGCCGCGCCGCGAAGCGGCGAGCGCGGCCGCGCAGCCGGCGAGGCCGCTGCCGATCACGAGGACGTCGGTCTCACGGCTGGTCATGGCTCAATGGGTCCCGCGGGGCTGGGCAGATCGAAGTCGAGGGCGATGTCGACGGCCGGCGCCGAGTGCGTGAGCGCGCCCGACGAGATCGTGTCGACGCCGGCTTCGGCGTACGCACGGATGGTGGCGAGCGTGATGCCGCCCGAGGCCTCGATCCAGCAGTAGCGGCCGTGGGGGTGCGCCCGCGCCAGGGCCACCGCCTCGGCCACCTCGTGAGGCGTCATGTTGTCGAGCAGCACGGCATCGACGCCGAGGTCGAGCACGCGGCGCAGATCGGCCAGCGAATCCACTTCGATCTGGATGGGCATCGCCGGCCCGCGCGCGGCCCGAGCCGCCGCGACGGCCGCTTCCGCGCCGCCGGCGATCGCGCGGTGGTTGTCCTTGATGAGGATCGCGTCGTAGAGGCCGCAGCGGTGATTGCGCCCGCCGCCGACGTGCACGGCGTACTTCTCGAGTGCCCGCAGGCCGGGCGTCGTCTTGCGCGTGTCCGAGACCGACGCGCCCGTGCCGGCAATCGCGTCGGCGTAGCGGCGCGTGATCGTGGCGATGCCCGACAGGCGCTGGACCAGGTTGAGCGCCACGCGCTCCGCAGTGAGGATCGCGCCGGCCGGACCTTCGACGGCGGCCAGCACCGTGCCCGCGAGCACGGCCTCCCCTTCCGACGCGCGGAACGACACGTCCGTGGCGGGATCGACCGCGCGGAACACGGCGCGCGCCACCGGCAGCCCGGCTACGACGCAGGGCTGGCGCGCCACCATCGACGCCCGCGCCCGGGCCTCCTTCGACACGACGCGATCGCTCGTCACGTCGCCGCCGCCGACGTCCTCGGCGAGAAAGCGCCGGACCTCGCGCTCGACGAAGGCCTCGTCGAGCGCCGTGAGCGGCTTCACGTGAAACGGGTCCTTGGCCATCTTGTTCGTCCTGGCCCGCGGCTGCCGGCTCCGCGCCGGCTCCGTCCCGGCTCAGCTCCGGCTCAGCTCGAGCATCCGATCGAGCGGCACGCGCGCCCTGATCCGCAGATCCTCGGGCAGCGTCACCACGGGCGACCGGTCGCGCATGCACGCGTGCACCTTCTCGAGGGTGTTCAGCCGCATGTAGGGGCACTCGTTGCACGCGCACCCGTTGTCCGGCGGCGCGGGAATGAACAGCTTGTCCGGGCTCGCCTTCGTCATCTGGTGGAGGATGCCGGACTCGGTGGCGACGATGAACGCGCGCGCGGGGCTCGTCTTCGTGTAATTCAGCAGCCCCGTCGTCGAGGCGATGTGGTCCGCGAGCTGCAGCACGGGCTCCTCGCACTCCGGGTGCGCGAGCACGAGGGCGTCCGGGTGCCGGATCTTGAGCCGCGCGATCTCGCGCGCGGAGAAGATCACGTGGACGGAGCACGAGCCGGGCCAGAGCACCATGTCGCGGCCGGTCTGCTTGATGATGTAGCGGCCGAGCTGCTGGTCCGGCGCGAAGATGATCGGCTGCCCCTCCGGGATGCTGCGGACGACGCGCTCGGCGTTGCTGGAGGTGCAGATGACGTCGCTCAGCGCCTTCACGGCCGCGCTGCAGTTGATGTAGCTCACGACGGCGTGGCCGGGACGGGCGCGGATGAAGCGCTCGAACCCGGGCGCGGGGCAGCTGTCGGCGAGCGAGCAGCCGGCGGCGAGATCGGGGAGCAGGACGAGCCGGCCGGGGTTGAGGATGGCCGCCGTCTCGGCCATGAAGTGCACGCCGCAGAACACGATGACGTCGGCCCGGGTCTTCTCGGCGGCCTGGGCCAGCGCGAGGCTGTCGCCGATGACGTCGGCGATGTCCTGGATGTCGGGCTCCTGGTAGTAGTGCGCCAGGATGACGGCGTTCATCTCGCGCTTCAGCCGCGCGATCTCGGCGAACAGGTCGAGGGACGGGGCCGGCGGCGTCGGCATCATAGGGCCGATGGTACGACAGATCGGGGGCCCGGGCCAGCG
>CAZBIP010000114.1:0-3378 GCA_964491885.1 uncultured Vicinamibacterales bacterium | reverse complement strand
GCGGCCGTTGACGGCCGCGTCCTGCTGATGCTGTCGACGGACCCGAGCGCGGAGCCTCGCTTCCAGATCAGCGACGACGTGAAGACCCAGCAGGTCTTCGGCGTCGACGTAGAGGGGCTGAAGCCGGGACAGGCGGCGGTCTTCGACGCGGCGGCCCTCGGCTATCCCGTGGCCAGCCTTGCGCAGGTGCCGGCGGGGACGTATACCGTCCAGGCCCTGCTGCACAAGTACGAGACGTTCCGGCGATCGGACGGCCACACGGTGAAGCTGCCGATGGACCGGGGCGAGGGGCAGCAGTGGAGCCGTGCGCCGGGGAACCTCTTCAGCACGCCGCAGCAGGTCGCGATCGATCCGGCAAAGGGCGGAACCGTCCGCCTCACGCTGGACCAGGTGATCCCGCCCATCCCCGCCCCGCCCGACACCAAGTACGTCAAGCACGTCCGCATCCAGAGCGAGCTGCTGACGAAGTTCTGGGGCCGGCCGATGCACCTCGGCGCGAACGTGCTGGTGCCCGAAGGCTGGGACACCCACCCGGACGCGCGGTACCCGCTCGTCGTCAACCACGGGCACTTCCCGTACGACTTCACCGACATCCGCGAGACGCCGCCCGACCCGGACCTGAAGCCCGACTACAGCGAACGGTTCCAGCTGGCGGGCTATAACCGGATTCAGCAGGAGCACGCGTACCAGTTCTACAAGGAGTGGACCGGCCCGGGCTTCCCGCGCTTTCTCATCGTCGAGATCCAGCACGCCAACCCGTACTACGACGACTCGTACGCCGTGAACTCGGCGAATCTCGGCCCCTACGGCGACGCCATCGTCAAGGAGCTCATCCCGTACATCGAGCGGCGATTCCGGGGGATCGGGCAGGGCTGGGCGCGCTTCATGTACGGCGGGTCCACGGGCGGATGGGAGGCCATGGGCGCGCAGGTCTTCTACCCGGACGAGTTCAACGGCGCGTTCATCGCGTGCCCGGATCCCATCGACTTCCGGGCGTACACGTCGGTCAACATCTACGAGGACGCGAACGCGTACGACCGCGAGGGCCCGTGGCGGAAGGTGGCGCGGCCCGGCCACCGCAACTGGCTCGGCCACGTCAACACGACCGTCCGCGACATGAACACGCTCGAACTGGTGCTCGGCACGAACGCGCGCTCGGGCGGCCAGTGGGACATCTGGCAGGCGGTGTTCTCGCCGGCCGGGGCCGACGGCTACCCGAAGCCGATCTGGGACAAGCGGACGGGCGTCATCGACCGCGAGGTCGCGCGCTACTGGCGCGATCACTACGACCTGTCCTACATCCTGCGGCGCGACTGGGCCACGCTCGGGCCGAAGCTCCGCGGCAAGCTGCACATCTACGTCGGCGACATGGACAACTACTACCTCAACAACGCGGTCTACCTCGTCGAGGAGTTCCTGAAGACGGCGAACCCGCCGTACGAGGGCGAGATCGACTACGGCGACCGCGCCGAGCACTGCTGGAACGGCGATCACACGCGGCCGAACGCGCTGTCGCGGCTGCGGTACCACCAGATGTACGTGCCGAAGATCCTCGAGCGGATCCGCAAGACCGCTCCGGCCGGCGCGGACACGAGGAGTTGGAGGTACTGAGCGGGGGCTGGGGGTTGGGGGTTGGGGGCTGGGAACCAGGGGCTAGGGACTAGGCGCTAGGCGCTAGTTCTCGGGACTCGACAGCTCGGCAGCTCGACAGCGTGACTGATTCTGGATTCTGAATTCTGACTTCTGACTTCTGACTTCTGACTCCTGATCCTGCCCCGCCGAGGCCGGGCCTTCCCTGGCCTGAGCGTGCCGAAGGGAACGGAGTCGAAGGCAGGCCCGGCGTGTCAATCCGGGATCTCTTCTACGATCATGCGATCGACGTCGGTCTGCGCGAAGTCGTTGCCCTTGAAGAGCAGCGGCTGGCCCGACACGCGCGAGAGGGCGTAGGCGAAGCAGTCTCCGAAGTTGAGACCGGCCGGGTGCCGGCCCTTGCCGTAACGGCGGAACGCCCGGCGGGCGACCTCCACCTGTTCGGCGTCAACGGGCGAGACGTCGATGGCGGCCTTCGCGACGAGCAGATCGAGTTCGCGTCCCCCCGCGTCGCCCCACCGGCCTTCGGCCACCAGGCCGGTCTCGAGCAGCGTCCCGGCAGACACGAGCCTCACCGGGTCGGCCTCGATGGCGACCGCGAAGCCCTCGGCCTCCGGCTCGTTCATGAGGATGGCAAGGAGCGCCGACGTATCGACGACCATCAGCGGGGCACCCCGGCATCGTCGTAGCCCACGATGTCGTCGGCTGGCCGGCCGTCCATGACGGGGAGCGCGGCGCACCTCCTGCCGATGTCGAGGAGCGCGTCCCGAAGCGAGGGGCGGCGGCGGGCCCGCTGCGTCCGGGTCAGCCGCTCACGCAGAGCCACAACGATCGCGTCGGTGAGCGTCTCCCCCGTCTCGGCGGCGAGCGCGCGCGCGAGGCGATCCGCTTCTGGATGCTTGATGCTGAGCGCCATGTATACCTGTCTATATTACTAGGATTACTTATATATCATCAAAGGCGACCGGTCAACTCCCGACCCGGTGGCCAGTGCGGACACGGAGAGTTGGACGTACTAACCGGGGGCTAGGGACTAGGCGCTAGGCGCTCGTTCTTGGGGCTCGACAACTCGACAGCTGGACAGCGTGACTGATGCGGAGGCAGAGGTGCGCTACGCGATGAGCGTGAGGGCTCCGGGAAGGACCTCGAGGTCGAAGCGGTCGCTCTCGCAGATGAAATCGCCGTCGGCCGAAAAGCGGACGGCCCGCGGACAGGTGATGACCGCGCGGGCGCCGCGCCAGACGCGAAGCGTGCCCGGCGGAAGCGGCCGGCCGCTGGCGAATCGCGCGAACGCCGAGAGCAGGCGCGCCCGGGACATCAACGGAACGGCGGCAATCTCCATGAGGCCGTCCGAGGGGTCCGCGCCGACGGGCACGACGAGGCCGCCGCCCAGCCGGGCGGTGTTCGTCACGAACACGCAGTGGACCGGCGTCGCCGGCAGCGCGACATCGCCACCCTCGGCGGTGACGGTCAACGCCTCGGCAAAACTGCCGGGCTTGAGCACGTGCCAGAGCCCCGCGGCCCGGTACGCCGAGTCGCCGAGGAGGCGCACGGCCGGCCGCAGGAGCGACCCGGGTTCGGTCAGGTCCGCGACCGTCAGCGCGCTGTCGGCCGCGATGCCGATCACGCCGACGGTGCAGTAGACGCGGCCGTTGACGCGGACGAGATCGACCGCCGTCGTGCGGCCGTCGAGGACGCGGCGCACGGCACGCGCGGGCGCCGTCGGAATCCCCCGGTCCTGCGCGAAGTCGTTGCCCGTGCCCATGGGCACGATGCCGAGCGGCACCG
>CAZBIP010000113.1:0-10569 GCA_964491885.1 uncultured Vicinamibacterales bacterium | reverse complement strand
GGCCTCCTTCCAGGAGACCACGCGCGTCCTGACGGAAGCGTCGATCTCCGGCAAGATCGACTACCTCCGCGGCTTGAAAGAAAACGTCACGATGGGCCGCCTCATCCCGGCCGGCACCGGCTTCGACTTCTACAAGACCGTGCACATCCCGGCGGACGAGCCGCCGCCGCCGCCGCCGCCGACGGAGGAGGAGCTGGAGCTCGAGCGGGAGATGGACTACATGGCCGAGCCGGAGGGCGTGATCGCGCTGCCGCCGGACACGGAGGAGTAGTCGGGAACGGGGCCGCGTCGGGCCCCCGGAAGACACCACGAGGGCGGCGGCCTCAGGGCCGCCGCCCTCGTGCTTGTTTCACGGGATTCATCGCGGGAGCGCGAACGGCACCCCGACGTTGTACCAGCACGCGACCGCCGAGCCGCCCTTGCGGGCGGGCTCGAACGCCCACTGCCTGACCGCCGCCACGGCCGCGGCGTCGAACGACGGCGCCTTGCGCGACCCGCGGAGCACCCTGACGTCCTCCGGGCGGCCCGTCGGGCCCACGAGCACCTCGAGCACGACCACGTCCTCGATGCCCTGCCGCGCCGCCTCATCGGGATAGGTCGGCGCCACCTGCTGCGTCACCGACGGCCTGGCGTCAACCTCCGTCTGGCGATAAACGCGGCCCGCGCGCGCCGCGGGGGGCGCCTGCGGAACCGCCCCCGCGGGGGCCGGAGCCGCGACGGCGTCGGCGGGCACGGTCGTCTGAAGCGGCTGGGACGGCAACGGCGAGGTCCGGGACGACGGGGCCCTGGTCTTCGTCGCCGCCGGCGGCGCACCGCCGGGCCGCGACGGCGCCGAGGCGGCGGGTTCGGCCGAGCCCGACGGCGTGGTGGCGTCTGGCACCGGAGGGCCAGCCTCGGCGGGGGGAACGATCCCGGACGCCGGGTCCGGAATGGCCGGCTCGACTGCGGCAGGGGCATCGGGCGTCAGCGCGAGCCACGCCCGCCCGTACTGCCAGGCCACCCCTGCGGCAGCGGCCGCTGCCAGGGCCGTGACGACGGAGGCCACGACAGCGACGCGCGACGCCCGCGCCCGGCCGGCCCGGCTTGGCGACGGCGCGACCAGGGGGCGCGGCGCCGGGGCCGTCAGTGGGCCCGCCTGGGCCACCCTGGTGGCGGCGAGGGTGGCGCCGTACTCCGGAACTATCGCGGATGGCGTCTCATTCCCGGCGGCGAGGCGGATGGGAGCCAGCGTGCGGCCGTCGCCGTCGAGAACGGCGGGAGTTGGGGCTCCGCCCGCGGGAATCGGCAGTACGGGCGGCAATGCCGGCTCCAGCCTCCCGGCAACCCCGCCGCTCTCGGCGCTCCGGGGCACCACGATCTGAGGAATCGGCGGCGGCGAAGCAGCGAGCGCCGCCAGCGCGCCCTCCGTCCTGCCTCCCGCGACCAGTCCCGCGGCCGCGCCGAGGGCCGCGACGAACTCGGCCCCGGTCTGGAACCGTTCGGCCGGCTCCTTGGCGAACGCCCGCGCGAGGACCGCCGCCACGCCGGGGCCGACCGCCGCGTTGAACCGGTCCGGCGGCGCCGGCGCCTCGTGGGCGATGCGGTACATGGTCGTGGCCACGTCGTCGCCCGCGAAAGGCCGCTCCCCGGTGATCATCTCGAAGAACACGATGGCCGCCGAGAAGAGATCGGAGCGGGCGTCGAGGGCGCGGCCCCTGACCTGTTCCGGGGACATGTAGCTCGGCGAACCCAGCACCGTCCCGGCGTGCGTCATGGTGGACATCGCGAGCCTGGCCACGCCGAAGTCGGTGACCTTGATCCGCCCCGCCGGCGTGAGCAGGATGTTCGCCGGCTTGATGTCCCGGTGCACGATCCCCTGGCTCCCCGCGAAGTCGAGGGCCGAGCAGACCTGCGCGATGACGTCGACGGCAGCGTCCATCGGCAAGGGCGCGTGCTCGCCGATAATCGCGGCGAGCGAACGTCCGTCGATGAACTCCATCGCCACAGCGGTCACCCTGCCATCCTCGACGATGTCGAAGATCGTGACGATGTTCGGGTGGGAGAGCGCGCCGGCCGCCGCCGCTTCCCGGTAGAGCCGCTCCCGGTACTCCGGCGCCGGCGTGTGGCCCGGGTCCAGGCTCAGCGTCTTCAGCGCGACCGTGCGGCCGATGACCGGGTCGAATCCCCGGTACACCACGCCCATCGCGCCGCGGCCGATCTCCTCGAGGACGCGGTACCGCCCGACGCCCCGCATGGCGATGGTTTCGCCGTGGTCCGATGAGGTGCCGTTGTCCATGCGTGTACGCCGCCCCGCATCCGCCGCGAGCGGCGGGCGCCTCGCGGTCATGCTGCGGTGTCGGGCCTTCCCACGATTATGTCATCGGCGGGGGCCCGTACGCCAACCCGACGGGTTGGCCCAGCGTCGGGCCGCATGAACCGCATGCTACCATCGGGCATGCGCCGCGAGACCGGGCGGATCGCGCTCATCGTCGCCGCCCTGACCGTGCTCGTGACGCATCCGCTCCTGTGGAGGTCCGCCGGCGCGCTGCCAAGCGACCTCGGTGACCCCCTTCTGAACGCCTTCATTCTCGGCTGGGACGCCGACCGCGCCCTGAGCGGATTCCGCGGCCTGTGGACCGCGCCGTTCTTCTTCCCGATGCCTGACACACTCGCGTTGTCGGAGCACCTGCTGGGCGTCGCCCTTTTCACGTCGCCCGTCGTCTGGGTGACGGGCAACCCCGTGCTCGCGCACAACCTTGCGCTGCTGGCTTCCTACGTGCTGGCCGGCGCGGGGATGTTCCTGCTCGCGAAGTCGCTGTGGGGACGCGCGGACGCCGCGTGCCTCGCGGCGCTGGCGTTCGCCTTTGCGCCGCATCGCGCGATGCACGTTCCGCACCTGCAGGTGCTGATGTCGGGCTGGATGCCGGTGAGCCTGTGGGGGCTCCACGATTACTTCGCGACCGGCTCGCGGCGCAGCCTTGCCGTCTTCGCGGGTGCGTTCGCGCTCACGGGTTTGTCGAACGGCTACTTCCTCTACTTCCTGGCGGTCCCGGTCGCCATCGTCGTCTTCGCGCGGTTCGCCCGACTGGCCGTCGAGCGGGCCGGCGGCGGACGCTGGCTGGCAGAAGCGCGGCACGACGTCCTGCGCCTGGCGCTGGCGTCGGCGGCGATCCTCGCGGTCATCGCTCCCGTGGCGGCCGCCTACATCCGCGTGCGGCAGGCGCACGGGTTCAAGCGATCGATTGGAGAGATGACGGCGTACGCCGGCCAGTGGGCCGATGCCGTGCGCATCCCAGAAGGCCTCCGTGCATGGTCGGGTCTCCTCGGGACCGGCGAGCCCGAGCGCGCGTTGTTCCCGGGCCTGACCGTCATCGTGCTGGCGGTATTGTCGGTGGCCGCGCTTCGGGGAAGAGCGGGGCGCCCAGGTTTGGACGCGAGCCGGCGGAATCAGGCTTGGCGGATTGCCACCTATGCCGCCGTGCTCGCCGCGGCCCTCTGGATGACTGCCGGGCCGGGCATGCCCGGCCCGTACCGTCTCCTGCTACAGTTCCTGCCCGGCTTCGACGGGCTCCGCGTGCCGGCGCGGTTCATCGTCATCGTGGCGCTCGCGCTCAGCGTGCTCGCCGGGGCAGGAGCGGCGTGGCTGCTCGGGCGCCTCCGTCGCAGCGCCGCGGCGGCCGTCACGGTGCTGCTCGCGGCGGCCTTTGTGCTCGAAGGGTACGGCGGCCCGATCACCATGGTGCCGTTCCGCCATGACCAGCCGACGCGTGCCGCGCTCAACGCGTGGCTGGCAGAACAGGCGCCTGGCGGCCTCATCGAACTGCCGATCTCCGGGCCCGGGCTGGCGCCGTTCACGCTCGGCTACCAGTACAACACGCTGCGCCACGGTCACCCGGTGGTCAACGGGTACTCCGGGTACGGGTACGGCCTGCAGGACTTTCTGGGAGGGCCCGGATCCCCGTTGCGGGAGCCCGCGAGCGTGGCCGGGGCCCTGGCCGGGCTGCGGGACATCGGCGTGCGGCATGTCGTGCTTCACCGGGAGACCTACGAGGCGTCGCCCGAGTTCGCGCGGTTCGACCTCGACGGGCTCGTGGATGCCGTCGAATCCAGCGGCGTGGTGGCCGGGCCGGCGCGCCGGTTCAACGACGCCCTGGCGTGGTCGCTGGCTCCGGCCGCGGCGAGGCCTCCAGCGGACGAGAGCGCCCTGGTGCGCATCCCGGTGCAGGATATGGCGGTGTCGGCCTCGCATCTGCCCGAACGCCTCGGGGCCGCGTTCGACGGGCGGCTGGACACGCGATGGCACACCGGGCGGCCGCAGGAGGGCGGCGAGTGGGTCCGCCTGTCGTTCCCGCGGGAGATCGACGCCGGCCGCCTGGTGATCCTGACGCCGCCTGGGGGCGTCGGCGACGTCCCGCGCGATCTGGAGATCGCATCCGAGGCTGGCGACGGCTCCCGGATCACCCTTTACGCCGGCTCGTTCACGCCGTTCCTGATCCGGGGCCTGGCCGGGCCGGCGCCGGGGTCGCCGGCCGTCATCGATTTGCCGTCGAACCTCAGCCGCTCGCTGTGGATCCGCCAGACTGGCCGCTCGGCGCGGTGGCAGTGGGCGGCGTACGAACTCCAGGCGTTCGAGCGCCGGCCGAGGCCCTGAAATCCCCTCGAAGATCCCAGGCCCCAGACGGGTATGCCTGACCGTCGCACTCCAGTCAAGCGATCCTGCACAGAGAGTGCGCGGCTGCAGATTCTCTGTGCAATCCTCGCATTCGGATTGAAAGGGAGGTAACCGGCCACTAAGCTCTCCGCAGTCTCTGTCGACCGGGAGTTGCCCCCTCCCGCTGCCGACGCCCAGAGTGGTTCACGCGCGCGAGGTGTCCGATGAAGTCGAGTGCGTCCGTTCGATCCCTGCGACCCTGCTGGCGCCTGCTGCCATTGGCGGTCATCACGATACTCGCAATCGGCGTGTCGCCAGCCCGGGCGCAGGATGAGCCGACGGGCGAAGCCACGGGGCTTCAGCCGTCCCGCGCGTACCTCTCGCTGCTTCCGTGGGAGAGCATCGACGTGTATTCCGGCAGCCTGGTCTTGACATTCACCGACCTCGTGCTGCCGGGCAACGCAGGTTTCGATTTCCGCTTCACACGCAGCTACAACAGCAAAGGGCCCGAGCGCTGGCGAGTGGGTCCGGGCCTCATCCGCCACGCCGACAGCGGCGAGACGCCCGCGCAGAACCCTCGGATCGTCACGCCCGATGGCGGCGTCCAGAGGACGTTTGAGGTGGCTCCCGAGAGCCCGGTCTTTCGCACTCTGTCGTACTGGGAGTACAACCGGGACACGCACGAACTCGCGCTGCCGAATGGTGTGGTCTATGCGTACGACTGTGCGCCGACATCGAGCGACACCCGCTACCCGACCGCGGCGCGCGACCCCTTCGGCAACACGATCACATACACCTATGCCTCGTGCGATCCCGCCGCCGGTAGTGAGCCAGTCCTCCAGAGCGTCGCTCAGGATCTCGGCAACGGGCAGGTGCGCACCGTGACATTCACTTACCTGGATGGACGAATCCAGACGATGACCTACGAAGGGCGCGTGTGGACGTACATCTGGGAGGGCTCATTCCTCAAGGAGGTGACTCCGCCGGCCGGGTCGGGGTGGCGGTACGACCATGACGGCACATTCAGGGTGTCGAAGGTGACGACGCCCAATGGCGGAGAGATCGACTACACGTTCGAGGCCATCACACTCGGTGCCCGCGGAACCACCGCGTTGACACGCAGGACCGCAGCCGGGCGAGGAGTGACTGCTGGAGCATGGACGTTCAGCTATCAGCCGAGCGCCAGCGTGGTGAGCAGCCCCCTCAATACGACGACGTACGACTTTGCCGTGCCGCTGGCAGACGCCGAAGGGACACCGAGTGGGCGGAGCGTGCAGGCCGATGGTGTCACCCTGGAAGAGGAAGCCTATCAGTGGCAGCAGAGCGCGGACGTCGGGCTGCCGGAGCCGACTCCGTCGGGCAGTGTCAGCCCTTTCCGGCCGCTGCTTCACGTGCGGACGGTCACTCGTCAAGGCCGATCCTGGCAGACGACCTACGAGTACAACGGGGCCGATTTCAACGATTACGGTCAACCGTGCCTCATCACCGAGACAGGCGACTTCACGCGTACCACGGAGCGCGGGTTCTGGAGCAGTGGCGAGCACTACATTCGGGGGATGGTCAGCGACGAGACCGTCAGCGGGGACGGCCAGTCGTTCACCGTGTCGACCGGCCGCAATGAGCGGGGCTTCATTACATCGAAGACCGTGTACGGCACGGCGACCACTTACGCCCCCGACAGTCTCGGGAACGTCAGATCGGAGACTGACGCCAATGGACACACCACGTGGTACGACTACGCGTGGGGCGTTGTGAGCAAGGTCACGGCCCCGCACCACACGACGACGCGTGAGATCAACCCGGACGGCACCGTGAAATGGGAAGAGCGGGGCGGCTACAAGAGCACGTTCGAGTACGACGCGCTCGGGCGGGAGAAGGAGCGACGACTGCTCGACGTCCCGAACGGCGAGGCACTCATCGGCGACCCGATCACCACCACCTACGAGCCGGATGGCTCGTTCGTGAAGACTGAGCGGGGTGACTCTTGGATGAAGACGTTCCTCGACGGGTTCGGCCGCGCAACGGGGACCGCGGATGCGGTGGGTGTCAAAACGGACACGGCGTACTACCCCTGGGGCGGCCGACAGTCCGAGAGTTACCCGTACGACACAACGTCGATCCGAACCGCGCTGGAATACGATGGGCTCGGCCGTATCAAGAAGAAGACGAATCCAGATGGCACGGCGATCACGTTCAGCTACTACAACGACGAAGGGATGAAGGTCGACATCACCGACGAGAAGTCCCACACGCACACCCAAGCCTGGGAAGCGGCGGGCGATCCTGCGCGTGCCCGTCTGAAGTCCGTCAAGGACCCGGCCGACGCGACGACGACGTACACGTACGACGTCCTCGATACGCTGATTAAGGTGGATCACCCGAACAGCACGAGTCGGACCTGGAACTACGACCCTTCGTCGCATCGTCTGCTCTCCGAGACCCACCCAGAATCGGGGATGACCACCTACGACCTCTACGATCTCGTGGGCAACCTGAAGCAGCGCAAGGATGCCCAGAACGTCGTGCTGAGGTACTCCTACGACGAGGAGAATCGCCTCACGTCGATCGACGCGCCGGTTGACGCGTACGACACGACGTTCGAGTACGACGAGTGGGGCAACCGCAAGCTCGTGGAGAACGCGTACGTGACGCGGGAACTGTCCTTCAAAGCCCATCGGCTCACGAAGATCGAAGACACCGTTCACGTGACACCCGGAGACTCGGGGACCGGATTCGTGACCGATCTGGAGTACGACGGGAAGGACAATTTCTGGAAGATCACCTACCCGGCTGGACCCCCCCGGCGAACGATCGTGTACGGGTACGATGCCGCCAACCGCGTGAACCGCGTCTCGGAGTCCGAGGGGACGGTCTACGCGTCCGAGTTCTCCTACCACCCGTCCGGGGAGATCTCGAGTTTCACGTCGGGCAACGGCATCGTGAATACGATCGCGCATGACGATGAGCACCAACGCTACTGGCCGTCCACTGTCAGCGCCTCGGGCGTGCTGTCACTGAGCTACGGATACGACAACGTCGGCAATGTCGAGTCCATCACCGGTGCACCCTCGGGGGGCCAGAGCTTCACGTATGACGGCGTGGACCGGCTGCGGCTCGCGACGGGGCCTTGGGGCATGGAGGAGTATCACTACGACAGTGTCGGCAATCGAGACTGGAAGAAGGATCCGTCGCAGACGGACTACTCCTGTCCAGGCGGCCGGCTGACCGCGGCCAGCGGCGCGCACGCCGAGAGCTTCTCGTACGACGGGGTGGGCAACCTCACGGGCGACGGGCGCGGCACATACGCGTACACCCCCTTCAACATGCTCGACACCGCGACGATGGGGTCCGGCGTCGTCGCTCGGTACCGCTACGACGGCGACCACCTTCGGACCGTCAGCACGATCAGCGGAGTGAGCCGCTTCTTCGTGCGAGGGCCGGGCGGCCAACTCCTCACGGAGGTCAAGCAGGAGGGTGGGGCAACCAGTTGGGTGCGCGACTACATCTACGCCGGCAGCCGGCTGATTGCCTCCGTCCGCGACGCACGCGCCACCCTGACCGTGTCGAAGGTGGGGCATGGCGCCGGAGCCGTACGCATCCAGGGGCCCGGAGACCTCGATGCGCAGTGCGGTCCGGCCTGTACGCACACGCTGGCCGCGGATGCCTTGGTGACGCTCACCGCGCAGGCGGAGACCGGATCCAGGTTCGTGGGCTGGGAAGGGGCCTGCACGGGCTCGGGTCTGACGACCACGATCACGCTGGCGGCGGACGCGACGTGCGTGGCGCGGTTCATCGTGCCGACGCCGCTGACCGTGACGCTCCTGGGCGGTGGGGCCGGCGTGGTCACGAGCCAGCCGTCGGGTATTACCTGCCCGGCCGGCGCCTGCCAGGCCGAGTACGACATCGAGACGGATGTGGTGCTCACAGCGGTTGAGTCGTCGTCGTCGCTCTTCCTGGGCTGGGGTGGTGGCGCCGATTGCGAGGACGGCCGCGTGCACCTGGCAGCGGCGATCACCTGCACGGCCACCTTCAAGCCGGCCCACGTGCTCACTGTCACGAAGATCGGCCCTGGAGCCTCGGCGAGCACGGTGGCCAGCGACCTGCGGCCTGGCGGCCGGCAGATCGCCTGCGGCATCGGGGGTGGTCTGTGTGTGAACAAGTTCGTCGCGGGCGAGCCGGTGACGCTGCAGGCCACGCCGCCAACGTGGGCGATCTTCGTGGAGTGGATTGGGGCCGGTTGTGGCACGGGCCAGGTGCTGATGGACGGCGATCGGACGTGCACGGCGCGCTTCGCAGTCAACTTCCCGAAGGCGTCGCCCGCGTCCCGAACCGTCGGCGTGACCCTCCGGCCCACGCTGCAGTGGTCGTCGACCAAGCCGGCGCCCAACTACTGGGTGTGCTGGGATCGGACCGACGACAACCAGTGTGATGCGAACAACTGGCGACCAAACGGCAGCGCGGATCAGACGCAGGTGCCGGACGACCTGCTCCCGGGTACAACGTACTACTGGCAGGTCCGGCTTCGCATGCTCGATGACGGGACCGAAGACGCCTACGCCGACGACGGCGTGTGGTGGAGCTTCACGACGGCGGGCGTGGCGCCGACGGCGACCAAGACCAGTCCGGCGCCCGAGGCCAGCGGACTCGGCTCGAGCGTGCGGCTGGAGTGGGTCTCGTCGCTGGCTGACGCGGGCTGCGTGGTCTGCTGGGGCCCGTCGGCGACCGGCGCCGCCTGTCCGCTCCCGGGCGGCTGGGCGCCGACGGGGATGCAGCGGTTCAAGGACGTGCAAGGCCTGGCGGCAGGGACGTATTACTGGCAGGTGCGGGCGGATGCGGGTGTCGGGTCGTTCTACGGCGACGGCGGGGCGTGGCATCGCTTCACAGTGGGCACCAGCGCCTCGCCGCCCGGCGCGTTCTCCAAGGATGCGCCCGCGGCAAGCGCCGTAGATGTGGCCCAGCCGGTGATGCTGAGCTGGGGGGCGAGCGGCGGCGCGACGAGCTACTCCTATTGTCTGGACGGCGTGGTCGACGGCGCTTGCTCGGCAGCGTGGCAGCCCGTCTCCTCGGGCACGTCGGTGAGCGTGACCGATCTGACCGGCGGCGGGACGTATGAGTGGCAGGTGAAGGCGCTGAACAACGCGGGCGAAGCGACGGCGACGGACGGCTGGCGCACCTTCACGGCGGCAGCGGCGGCGCCGCCCCAGGCGGCGGTGCAGAAGGCCAGCCCGGCTGCCGGCGCGACGGTGTCGACGGGCACGCCGGCGTTGACGTGGACGTCCAGCCTCACGAACGTCGGGTATTCCGTGTGTTGGGGTACCACGGCGGGCGGAGAGTCGTGCGCGCTCGCGGGCGGGTGGGCGCCGAACGGGCAGGCGCTGTCGAAGATGGTCTATCCGGCGTTGGTGCCGGGAACCTACTACTGGCAGGTGCGGGCGCAGACGGCGACAGGTTACGAATACGGGGACGGGGCAGCCGCGACGTGGCGCGCGTTCACGGTGCCGGGGACACCGCCGCCGGGGGCGTTCACGCTGACGGCGCCGGCATCGGGGGCGACGAACCAGCCGTCGAGCGTGACGCTGAGCTGGGGGGCGAGCAGCGGGGCGGCGAGTTACGCGTACTGCCTGGATACGACACTCAACGGAGCGTGCAATGGGACGTGGCCGAGCGTGGGGGCGGCGACGTCCGCGACGGTGAGCGGGCTGACGGGCGGCGCGACGTACGAGTGGCAGGTGCGGGCGACGAACGCGACGGGGACGACGGACGCGACCGGAGCCTGGCGAACGTTCACCGTGGCCGCGGCGGCGCCGCTGGTGAAGACGAGCCCGGCGTCGGGGACGGCGGGGCTGGGGTCGCCGGTCATTCTGACGTGGACGTCGACACTGACGAACGTGGCGTACACGGTGTGCTGGGACCAGACGCCGGACGGGACGTGCAGCGGG
>CAZBIP010000112.1:0-10857 GCA_964491885.1 uncultured Vicinamibacterales bacterium | reverse complement strand
TGCTCAACGAGATCGCCCGCTGCCTGAACATGCCGTTCAACGTCGCGGCGGGCAACTCCTCGGGCTACAACTACGCCTCCGGTCGCCTGGACCACCAGACCTACTTCAAGAGCATCCGGGTGGATCAGTCCCACCTGGAAGCGGTGGTGCTCGACCGCATCCTCTGGGCATGGCTGGCCGAAGCCGTCCTGGTCGAGGAACTTCTGCCCCAGCCGCTCCGCGCCATCGACGCCCGCTTCCCGCACCAGTGGTTCTGGGACGGCCACGAGCACGTCGACCCGGCCAAGGAGGCCTCGGCGCAGGCGACGCGCCTGACCAGCCACACCACCACCCTCGCCAGCGAATACGCCCGCCAGGGCAAGGACTGGGAGACCGAACTGCGCCAGCGGGCGCGCGAGGTCGCCCTGATGAAGGAACTCGGGCTGACCCCGGAAGCCTCCGCTCCGGCCCAGCCCTCCGAACAGGTCAAGGAAGACGACGATGAGCAAGACGAATCCGAATCCCGACGCGCCGCCTGACCGGCTGTGCCTGACCGCGCCCATGAAGATCGAGGCGCAGGCGGTCGCCGCCGCGACCGAGGACGGCAAGCCCGCGCTCCCGCGCTTCAGCATGCTCGCCTACAGCGGCGGTCCCATGCGGCTGGCCGGGTGGAAGTTCCCGGTGATCGTGGACCTGGCCGGGCTGGCCGTTCCCTCGCAGGTGCGGCCCATTCGCGTCGGCCACGACACCGACAAGCGCGTCGGCCACACCAACGCGATCCGCGTGGACGACGGCAAGCTCGTCGCCGAGGGCGTGGTGTCCTGCACGGGCCGCACCGCCCAGGAGGTCGTCGCCGACGCGCGCAACGGCTTCCCGTGGCAGGCCAGCATCGGCGCGGCGGTCGAGCAGTTTGAGTTCGTCAAGGAAGGCCAGGTGACCGCCGTCAACGGGCGCGAGTTCGCCGGGCCGGTCAACGTCGTCCGGCGCTCGACGCTGGGCGAGATCAGCTTCGTGGACCTGGGAGCCGACGGCAACACCTCGGCAAGCGTGGCCGCATCGGCCAAGGAGAACATCATCATGGACGGCAAGGACAACAAGAACGACCAGGGCAAGGACGCCGCGAAGGTCGAGGCGCAGGGCAACACCACCGGCACGGACGCCGGTGGGCCTGCCCCCGGAACCGTCGCCGACCCCGTCGCGGACCTTCGCGCCAAGGCGTCGGCCGAGACGCTGCGGATCGCCGAGATTCGGCGAGTCTGCAACGGCAAGCATCCGGGGGTCGAGGCCAAGGCCATCGGCGAGGGCTGGGACGTGACCAAGACCGAACTGGAGGTGCTGCGGGCCGAGCGGCCCAAGGCCCCGGCGGTGACGGTCGGTGCCGACCACTCGCCGGTCCGCGCCATCGAGGCGGGGCTGTGCCTCCGCGCCACCGGCGACGTGAAGTTCGTCGAGGCCCAGTACGGCCGCGACTACCTCGACGGCGCGCAGCGTTACCGTCGCGTGGGCCTGGTCCAGGCGGCGGCGATGTGCCTGCGGGCCGAGGGGCTGGACGCCGACCTGGGCAACGACGCCGTCGTGCGCGCCGCCCTGTCCACCACCAGCTTCCCCGTGCTGCTGTCGAACATCGCCAACAAGGCCCTGCTCAAGAGCTACACCGACTTTCCGGCCACGGCCCTGCGGTGGTGCGCCCAGGGCGACCTGCCCGACTTCAAGAGCCAGACCCGCGCCCGGCTGAACCTCTCCGGCGGCCTGCAGGAGATCGGCCCCGACGGCGAGCCCAAGCACCTGACCGCCTCGGACGAGTCGGCCGTGGTCAGGCTCAAGACCCAGGCCCTGGCCTTCTCGATCGGCCGCAACAACATCATCAACGACGACCTGGGGGCGCTGACCCGCCTGCCCGCCGCCTTCGGCGCGATCTGCCGCCGGAAGATCGACGACCTGGTCTACGTCAAGCTGCTGGCCAACAAGCTCTCCGACGGCGCGACCGACCTGTTCTCGGCCGGGAACAAGAACTACATCACCGGCGCGACCACCGTGCTGTCGGCCGAGGGCCTGCGCAAGGCCCTGGAGACCTTCCGCAAGCAGACCGACTCGCAGGGCAACGCCATCGGCATCGAGCCGCGCTACCTGATCGTGCCGCCGGAACTGGAGTTCATCGCCCGCCAGTTGATCAACTCCAGCAGCCTCCAGCATGTCGGCGCGGCCACGGCGGCGGACAAGAACAACCCGACCTACAACCCGTTCCAGGGCGCGTACGAGATCGTCATCGAGCCGCGCCTGTCGAACACCACCTACACCGGGTCCAGCGCCACGGCGTGGTATCTGGCCTGCGATCCGGCCATCTGCGACACGCTCGAGGTCGACTACCTCAACGGCCAGCGGATGCCCACGATCACCCAGGTCGGCAACGGCTCGATCCTGCGGGTCGAGTACGAGGTCGTGTTCGACGTGGAAGCGAACGTCGTGGACTTCCACGGCATGGTCAAGAGCAAGGGCGCTGCGTAACCCCCGGAACCGGCAGCGAGGCCCCCATCTGAAAGGAACTGACACATGGCAACCTTCGTGCATGACGGCAACACCATCGATCACACCCCCGGCAGCGATGTCGCGGCGGGCGCGGTCGTGGTCCAGGGCGAACTGATCGGCGTGGCCAAGGTGCCCATCCCGGCCAACAAGCTGGGTGCGCTGGCGGTCGTCGGCGTGTTCGACTTCCCCAAGGCGACCGGCGGCGGCACGGCCATCACGGCCGGGGCCAACTGCTACTGGAACGCCGGGGCGCAGCAGGCGACGACCACCGCCACGGGCAACAAGCTCATCGGCAAGTGCGTCCGCGCCGCCGCTGACGCCGACGCGACCGTCCGCATCCGCCTGATGCAGTGATCCCGACCCCCGGCCCCAGGAAGGAACCACCGTGACCGACCTGCTCGAACAAGCCTCCTCGTGGCTGGACGGGATGCGCACGACGCACCTGTCCCGGCTGGTGACCTATCAGCGTGGCGGCGACTCCGTCGAGATCGCCGCCACGCTGGGGTCCACGACCTACGAGGTCGCTGACGAGGCGGGCGCGACGGTGCAGGCCAAAGCCACGGACTTCATTGTCTCGGCGGCATCGCTGGTGTTGGGCGGCGCGGTCACCAGGCCGCAGGTCGGCGACCGGGCTCGCGTGGCGGGCGGCGACAAGGTGCTGGTCTTCGAGGTGCTGGACCTCGGGGGCGCGGGGCACTACCGGCCCTGCGATCCGCACGGCCGGATGCTGCGGATTCACGCCAAGCAGATCGACGAGGAGACCCCGTGAGTTGTGACAGCGACCAGTATGACCGGGTGTGCAGCGGCGAGTTCGCGGCGATCCACGCCAAGCTCGACCGCATGGACGAGGCGATCCGTGGCAACGGCAAGCCCGGCATCCAGCTTCGGCTGGACCGCCTGGAATCCGCCGAGGCCGTGCGGTCGAAACTGCTGTGGATCATCGCCGGGTCGGTGGTGTCACTGGCCATCGCGGCGGTCTGGAAGCTGGTGATCGGAGGCTGACATGGCGCGACGCTGGATCAACTCGATGGACGTGGAGGTCAGCGAGGGCGGCGCGCCGCTGTTCGACGTGGCCGGGTGCTCGTCGTTCATCGGCGGCACGAAGCTCGTGCCTTCCTCGGCCACGCCGCAACCGCTCGTGGCGACCTCGACGCCATGCCGCTTCGTGTGGGTGGGCGCTCGCGTCGACAACTACGGCAACCCGCAGAACTACTACCCGTGCTTCGTCGGCGACGCGGCCGGGCAGAACATCCCGGTCATGCCCAGCAACTATGAGGGCCTGGTCATTCGCATCGACGACGCCAGCAAGGTGTACGTCAAGGTGACGGTCAACAACCAGGGCGTGGCGTACCGCATCTTCGCGTGAGGCTGAGAAACTGTGGCGACGATCACCACCGCACAAACCGGCACCTGGCACGACCCTGCCACATGGGTCGGCGGGGTCGTTCCCGACCCGTGGATGGATGACGTAATCATCGCCAGCGGCCACAACGTCGTCATCCTGCCGAGTTACTATGTCGGCATCGCCGATGGCCACATGCTGACCGTGCAGAACGGGGCGTTGCTTGTGGTCGTCGGCAGCCTGGACGTCTTCTATTACGCCAGCCTGGAGGTCCAGGGCGAGCTGTACGTCATCGCGGGATGCTCCGTCTATCTATACGACGACGGGTACGCCAGCATCGACGGGGGCGCGACCGCCAGCATCGAGGGCTACTTCGACCTCGACTACTACGCCTACCTGAACGTTTACGGCCAGATGACCGTCGAGACCGGCGGGTTGCTCTCGGCCTGGTATGACGCCTACGTCTATGTCGATTGGGGCATCCTTTCAGTCTACGGCAACTTCGATCTCGCCGAGTACGGCTACATGGACCTCTATGGGGGAACGCTCAGCGTCGAGAGCGGCGGCGTGGCCCACATCGGCGGTTACGTCCACAGCTACTACTACAGCGGCATCCACGTCTACGGCGAGTTGACTGTCGATTCATACGGCTACATCGAGGCCGTCTACTCCTCGGAGATCACCTGCGAATCGGGCGGGATGATATCGGTCGAGGGATACCTGCTCGTGGCCGATGACGGCTCCTTCCGCGTGTGGGGGCCGGTGGTCTTCACTCGCTACTCGAGCTTCGACGCCTACTACTGGGGCTATCTGTTGATCGAGTACGACGGGTTGGTGGACGACTTCGGCTACCTCTACATCCACTACGACGCGTTCCTGTACGTCTACTACGGCGGGGAAATCCGCGTCTACCGGGACATCCACATCTCCGGCCAGATGTACGGGGGCGGCAAGATTCTGATGCTGCGCCGCGAGGGGCAGATCAGGGACGGCGACGGCAACGACCTCTTCAAGCTGAACCAGGCCTACGGCTTCGGGCAGCAGCAGATCGCATAGGAGAACAGCACATGGCAGAACAACCGATTGGCACGCCGGGCAGGCAGACGATGGACCTGACGCCAGCCGAGCAGCAGGCCGTCGAGCGGATGCGGATGAGCCCGGCCGACCGCGCCGCCGAACAGCAGGCGCGAAGGCAGGCCCGGCTGGACGCGATGGTCCCGGAGGTTCGGCAGGCCGTCGAAGAGCGGATCGCTCGCGTCGAGGCCATGACGCATGCCGAGCGGCGCACCTACCTTGCCGGGCAGCGCCTGGCCGGTGTGGCGCGTTCGCTTCGGCACGAGGTCCAGCAGGGACTATCTCTGACGGATGCTTTCGCCGCCGTCGAGGCAGCCAGCCAGGCCGACGTCGACTGGCTGGTCGGGGAAGTGAAGAAGGTGAACTGACGCATGGCCCTGATCCCGAACATCGCGGACGCCGTCGTCGCCGCCCTGAACGGCCACGGCTTCAGCCAGGCATTCACGGCGGCGAGGGCCTATCGCCCCGCTTTCGACCTGCAGGAGATGAAGGATCTGCGCGTCACGGTGGTGCCCAAGGGCGTGGAATTGACCACCGCCGGGCGCGGGTTGGCCCAGAGCGACGTGCAGATCGACATCGGCGTGCAGAAGAAACTCACGGCTGCCGACAACGCGGAGATCGACGCCCTGATGGGCCTGGTGCAGGAGGTCGCGGAGTTTATCCGGGCGACCGGGCACTTCGGCGGGGCCTCATGGATGAAGACGGAGAACACGCCCATCTACTCGCAGGAGCACCTGGGCGAACTGCGGCAGTTCACCAGCGTGCTGACACTGACTCTACGGGTGATGACTTCATGATCGGCATGGTGACCAAGCAGATGTTCTTCGACCGCAAGGCGGTGACCAGCCGCGTGGACAAAGCCGCGCGGAAGGTCCTGTCGAAGTTCGGCGCGTTCGTCCGCACCGGCGCTCGGCACAGCATCCGCAAGCGCAAGGCGATCAGCGAACCGGGCCAGCCGCCCAGCAGCCATGTGGGGCTGCTGAAGAAGCTGATCTACTTCGGCTACGACCCCGGCCGCAAGAGCGTCGTCATCGGTCCCACGCCGTTGAACCGCACGGCCGAAGCGCCGCCGCTGCTGGAGTACGGCGGCAAGGCGCGGCGCAGGGGCCGCAAGGGCAAGTTGGTCTCGGCGACGTACCGACCGCGACCGTTCATGGGACCGGCCTTCGAGCGTGAGAAGCCGAAGCTGCCGGAGATGTGGGCCAACAGCATCAAGGCATAGGAGGCCACGGACATGGCTACCTTCATTCTCGGCAAGGACGCGAAACTCTACCACGGCGCGGCGGGCGCAACCGCATCGACCGAGATGTCCAACGTGCGCGACGTGACGCTCAACCTCGAAGCGGGCGAGGCCGACGTGACCACCCGCGCCAACTCCGGCTGGCGCGCCACCGCCCCGACGCTGCGCGAATGCACCTGCGAGTTCGAGATGGTTTGGGACCCGGCCGACGCCGGGTTCACCGCCATCAAGAACGCCTTCCTCGCCTCGGGGCTGATCGCCCTGAAGATTCTGGACAAGGCGGGCGGCCAGGGGCCGGACGGCGACTTCGCCATCACGTCCTTCAGCCGCAGCGAGGCGCTGGAGGAGGCGATCACCGTCAGCGTGACGGCCAAGCTGTCCGTGTTCCGCAGCTGGATCGAGGGAGCCTGAGTCCCGGAAGAGGAGTAACCCATGAAGACCTTCACGGATACCGCCGGGCGCACCTGGACGCTGGCCCTCACCATCGACGCAGCCAAGCGGGTCAAGGGACTGCTGGACGTGAACCTGCTGGAACTGGAGGCGGGCGATCCGCCGCTGCTGACCAAGATCGGCACCGACGTGATCCTGCTGTGCGACGTGATCTTCGCGCTGGTCAAGCCGCAGGCCGATGCCAGCGGCGTAACCGACGAGCAGTTCGCCGCGGCGCTGGGCGGCGAGACGATCCTGGCGGCGCAGACGGCGCTGTACGAGGAACTCGTGGGTTTTTTCCGGGGCCTGGGTCGGAGCGATCTGGCCAAGGCCGTGGACGCCCAGCGGCGGATGATCGACCTGGCGGTGCGCCGGATCGAGACGCGGATCGACAAGCTGGACCTCGAAGCGGCCATCGAGACGACCCTTGGCGAGTCGTCTACGAACTCGCCGGAGTCCTCGGCGTCGACCCCAGCCCGCTGACGCTGCGCGAGCTGCTGTGGATGGCCGAGGCCCGCGGGCGCGAGGCATGGGCGCACACGTCGGCGATCCTGGCCTTGATCGCCAACGTCAACCGCGACCCGAAGAAGACCCGCCCGTACAAGCCCGGCGACTTCGACCCGTACTCGGCCAGGGAGAAGCGCGACGAGGCGATTGAAGTGACGGATATGGCGATCCTGAAGGACGCCTTCTGCCAGAAGACAACGGAAAGGAATTCGACATGAAGATGCTGGCGATGTGCATCGGGCTGCTGGTCGTGCTGGGTGTGACCGGCTGCGGGAACGTGTACCTGCGGGGCGAGGCGCTGACCGCCGCCGAGACCTCCACGCTGGACGCCTACGGGGCGCTCCAGCGGGTGGACCCATGCCCAAGCTGCGTGGACCCTGCGGCGACCACGACGCAGCCGAACGTCGAGCCGTGGGTGAAGGCCTACCTCGCGGAGAACTTCAAGCAGTGGCGGTTCTTCGTGCGGTCGGCGCGGAAGGACCTCACCTGGGGTCCGAAGCTTTCTGATGAAAGGTGAGGACGCCGCGCTTTGAGGTGTACCGGGACGCGAAGGGCGAGTGGCGCTGGCGGCTTCGCTCCGGCAACGGCCGGATCATCGCCGATTCGGGCGAGTCCTACCGCAAGCGCCGGGCGGCTTTGCTGGTAACCGGCCGGGTCGCGGTTCACGCGGCCCGCGCCAAGACAAAGGTGGTGAGCACATGAGCGACTTGAACACGCGGATCGGCGAATTGCTGGTCAAGCTGCCCCAGGCCCAGCGCCAGGCAGCGGCGGCGCTGCTGGCCCAGTACGGCCCTCGGTTCTTCGAACTGGCGCAGGAGGACGCCTGGCAATACCTGCGTCGGTTGATGGCGGGCGACCTGGATGTCGTGGCCGAACTCGACGGCAAGCTCAGCAATGACGAGTTCATCGCCAAGGTCAAGGCCAACACCGCCCGCTGGGAATCCGTGGCCAACTACAACAAGGTCCGCGAGGACCTGAAGAACGAACTCCTGCTCCGGCTTGCCCCCATCGTCATGGGGTTGCTGGCCGGTCTGGTGGGGCTTTGACAATCGCAGCGGCAAGGAGGCCGTCATGAACAAGGTGCGTGAATTCCTCAAGGGCAAGAAGGCGTACATCACCGCCGCCGTCGGCCTGCTGGGCGCTGTGGTCGCCTGGGCCGACGGGCAGATCGACACGGTGGCGCTGCTGGCGGCGGCGTGGGCGACCGCGCAGGCGGTGTTCATCCGCGCGGGCATCGCCAACGAGGTCGCCAAGGCCCAGGAGTAAGCCGTGCCCCAGGCGGGAGCCATTCGAGCCGGTCGCGCGTTCGTCGAGTTGTTCGCCGACGACAGCAAGCTCGTGCGCGGGCTGAAGCGCGCCCAGGCCAAACTCAAGGCCTTCGGCGAATCGGTCCGCAACATGGGCCTGAAGTTGGCGGGCCTGGGCGCGGCCGTGGTCGCGCCGCTGGTCGCCTCGACGAAGGTTTTCGCCAAGATGGGCGACGACCTGGCGAAGATGTCGGCCCGCACGGGCTTCTCGGTCGAGACGCTCAGTGAGTTGGGCTTCGCCGCCGACCTCTCAGGCGCGAGCATGGAGGTCCTGGAGAACGGCATTCGCAAGATGCAGCGGACGCTGGTGGACGCCGCCACGGGCATGGCCAGCGCCCAGGACGCACTGGCCATCCTCGGACTGACCATCGCCGATCTGGATCAACTCTCGCCCGAGCAGCAATTCAAGCTCATTGCCGATCGGCTCGCCGCCATCGAAGACCCCACCATCAAGGCCGCCGCCGCGATGGAACTGTTCGGCCGCAGCGGCACGCAGCTGCTGCCCATGCTGGCTGGGGGCGCGGCGGGAATCGAACAGCTTCAGGAGCAGGCCCGCAAGCTGGGCTTGACCATCTCCACCGAGGACGCCAAGGCCGCTGAGCGCTTCAGCGACATCCTGAGCATCATGTGGAAGGTGCTCAAGCAAGGCGTCTTTGTCGTCGGCTCGGCGCTGGTGCCGGTGCTGACCCAGACGGCGCAGTGGGTGACGCGGGTCTCCGTGGTCGCGGCCGACTGGATCAAGCGGAACAAGGAACTGATCGTCACCATCTTCCAGGTCGCCATCGGGGTCGTGGCGGCGGGCGTGGCGCTAGTGACGCTGGGCTACGCGATCACCGGCCTGGCCAAGGTGATGGGCGTGCTGGCCGTGGTCATCACCGCCGTGGGCACGGCCCTGAAACTCCTCGGCGCGGTGCTGGCATTCCTCCTCTCGCCCATCGGCCTGGTCATCACGGCCGTGGTGGCGCTGGGCGCGTACATCCTTTACGCCACGGGCGCAGGCGCGAAGGCGCTGGGTTGGCTGGCCGAGCGGTTCGAGACGCTGCGCGATGACGCCGTCGCGTCTTACCAGGGCATCGCCGACGCGCTGGCCGCCGGCGACATCGCGCTGGCGGCGAAGATTCTGTGGCTGACGCTCAAGATGGAGTGGACCAAGGGCATCAACTTCCTGGAGAAGGCCTGGCTGAACTTCCGCAACTTCTTCATCAAGATCGGCTACGACGCCTGGCACGGCCTGCTGGCGACCGTCGAGATCGTCTGGCACGCGCTGGAGGTCGGGTGGATCGAGACCACAGCGTTCCTATCCAAGACCTGGACGCAGTTCACCGGCTGGGTCACCAAGGCGTGGCACTGGTGCGGCAAGCAGCTTTCCAAGGCGTGGAACTGGATCAAGAAGCAGTTCGACTCCAGCTTCGACGCGGATGCGGCCAATCGCGCCGCTGACTAATACTACGAGGCGAAGAAGGCCGAGATCGAGCAGGAGACGGGCCAGAAGCTCGCCGAGCGCGAGCAGCGCCGCCAGCAGGAGCGCGAGCAGGCCACGCGCGTCCACGAGGCGACGATGGCCGAGATCGGCCGGGAGAACCTCCAGAAGCACCAGGAACTGGACAACGAGTACCAGCAGCGCATGGCCGAGAACGAGGCCGACCTGGCGCGGGCGCGCAAGGAATGGCAGGACTCGCTGGCCGAGGCCCGCCGCAAGCGCGAGGCCAAGGAGGCCGAGGGGCCGGGCAAGATGGAAGGCCCCGAGGACCTGCTCGCCAAGGTTCGCGGCAGCCTGTCGGGCCTGGGCGACATGCTCCAGACGGCCAAGGAGCGGACCATCGGCGTGGCGGGCACGTTCAACGCCGCCTCTCTGCTGGGCCTGCAGGCGGGCGGGGCCGATGACCGCATCGCTACCGCCACGGAGCGCACCGCCAAGGGCGTGGAGGGCCTGCGCCAGGACGTGAAGAACAACAAGCCCGCGTTCGTGTAGTTGGCGAGAACCTATGCCCCTGACCCTCACCGAGAAACTTGACAGCCGCAAGTGGAACACCGGCGACAACGCCTCGGTGGAGATGGTCTACATTCTCACCGGCACGTCCGACGATCTGACCGCCAAGACGCTGATCGAGAACTCCACCGCCTCCACGTACAACGGCCTGGTCCGCCAGTCGATCCAGATCTAGCCGGAGTGGGTGGACACCACCACCGGCGACGGCCAGTGGGTCGCCACGGTGCGCTACGGCGTGCGCCCGCCCACCGAGGTCGGCGAGTCGTCGTTCTCCTTCGACACCTCCGGCGGAACGCAGCACGTCACGCAGTCGCTGGCCACGGTGCATCGCTACGCCGCCAGCGGCACCGCGCCCGACTTCGGCGGCGCGATCGGCGTCACCCATGACAACGTCGAGGGAGTGGACATCACCATCCCCGTCTACAGCTTCGCCGAGACGCACTACCTGGCGGCATCGTTCGTC
>CAZBIP010000111.1:0-10869 GCA_964491885.1 uncultured Vicinamibacterales bacterium | reverse complement strand
GTGCTCGGCCACGAACTGAGGCACGCGCTCGAGTATGCGGAGATGCCGGAGATTCGCGACGAGGACAGCCTGGCGCGCGCATACACGCGCATCGGGTTCCCCGCCAAGGGCGAGGGCTACTGGGAGACGCGCGCGGCGCTCGAGGCTGGTGATGCCGTCGCCTACGAGCTGAGCGTCTGGAAGAAGCGGTAGTCTAGTACCCGCGATCGGCGGCCGGAACCCATCCGGCGCGGAACGCCGCGGAGTCACCATGCTTCACGCCAGAGCGCTCGCCGCGATCCTGCTCACCCTGTGCGCGGCAGCTCCCGCAGGATCTCCCGTGCTCGCCTCGCCCGGCGCGGATCCGGCCGCGCGGCAGGCCGCGGCGGCCAAACCGCTGCCCAGCCTCGACGTTCACCGGGACGGCCGCTACCTCGTCCGGCAGGACGGGACGTCCTTCCTGTACCTGGCGGACACTGCCTGGGAACTCTTCCACCGCTCGACCCGCGAGGAAGCCCGCCACTACATCGAACTCCGCGCCAGACAGAAGTTCACCGCCATCCACGCGGTCGCGCTGGCCGAACTGGACGGCCTCACCGAACCCAACGCGTACGGCGACCTGCCGCTCGTCGGCAAGGACCCCGCGCGGCCCGCCGTCACGCCGGGCGCCGACCCGAACGACCCGCAGGCCTACGATTACTGGGACCACGTGGACTTCGTCGTGGACGAGGCGAACCGGCACGGCCTCTACGTCGCGTTCCTTCCCACGTGGGGCCGGTGGCTCGGCGTCAACGCCCGCGACGAGAAGATCGTCACGGCCGGGAACGCGCAGGCGTACGGCGAGTTCCTTGGAACGCGATACGGCAGGAAAGGGATCATCTGGGTCCTCGGCGGCGATCGGACGGGCCAGGGCTTCGAAGATGTCTGGCGGGCCATGGCGCGCGGGATCGCGATCGGCGTCTCGGGCCGCGAGGACTACGGCGCCGCGCTCTTCACCTTCCACCCGACCGGCGGACAGACATCCTCCACCTGGTTCCACGGCGAGCCGTGGCTCGACGCCAACATGCAGCAGACCGGCCACGGCCCGGCGGCCGTTTCGAAACCGTGGGAGAGGATCGCGGCCGATTACGCGCGAACGCCGGTCAAACCGGTGATCGACGGCGAGCCGCTCTACGAGGATCACCCGATCGGCTTCGTCCGCGGCGTGCGCCAGAACGGCTTCTCGTCCGACCATCACGTGCGCCAGCGCTGGTACTGGGCGCTCTTCGCCGGCGCGGCGGGCGTGGCGTACGGCCACCACTCCGTCTGGCAGTTCTACGCGCCGGGGCGGCGCCCCATTAACGGCCCGCTCCACTTCTGGCAGGACGCCCTGCTGCGGCCGGGCGCGGCGCAGGTGCAGCACGCCCGCACGCTGATGGAGTCACGCCCGATGCTCTCCCGCGTGCCAGACCAGTCGCTGGTCGCGGATGCGCTCGACGGGCCGGAACGCATTCAGGCCGCGCGCGGCCCGGACCACGCGTTCGTCTACACCGCATCGGGGATCGCCTTCACGGTCAACCTCGGGAGGATCTCCGGCGTGCGGGTCAAGGCGTGGTGGTACAACCCGAGGAACGGCACCTCGACGGAACTCGGAGAGTTCGAGAACGCGGGCACGCGGGAGTTCAAGCCGCAGTACGAAGGGCTGGGCAGCGACTGGGTGCTGGTGCTGGACGATGCCGCGAAGGGATACCCGGCGCCGGGCCGGCTCGTCGCCGCGCGGCCGAGCGCGCCGTAACCCGGAAGGCCGAGTCCCGGCGCGCGGCGGCACGCCCGGGCCCGGCCCCGGATGACCCGGTCACCCCTGCACGTTCACGACAACGGCCGCCGGATCGTGCGCATGGGCGCCGACCTCGAGCACGACATCCGATGGGGCGGGCCGCACGCGCACCTTCTTCGCGGCGTCCCACCGCGCGAGCGGCGTGAACGACACTGGCACCTCGGCCTGGACGGAGGTGCCGGCCGGCACCGCGACGGACGCAAAACCGGCGAGCATCAACTCGCCCGGGTAGCCGCCCTGCCGACAGCGCCCGTAGACCTGCACGACGTGATGGCCGTCGCGTCGGCCCGTGTTGGTGACGGTGGCGGTCACCCGCACGCCCTCCGGCCCCGGCGTTCCCGCGGCGACGCGGCCGATCGTGAAGCTCGTGTACGACAGGCCGAATCCGTGGGGAAACGCCGCCGCGACGCCGCGCCTGTCCAGCAGGCGCTGCCCGTGGAAGCGGTCGTAGGTGACTCTCGCGGCCGACCGATCGAAGGCCGGCAGGTGATCGGCCGACGCGGGGATCGAGAACGGCAGCCGCCCCGACGGATTCTGCGCGCCCGTCAGCACGTCGGCGAGCGCGCGGCCGCCCTCCATGCCCGCGTACCACATCATCACGATCGCCGGCGCCTCGCGGCGCCAGGCTTCCATGATCACGGCACCCGCCGCGACGATGCAGACGACCGTGCGGGGATTGACAGCGGCGACGGCCCGGATGATCGCTTCGTCCTCGGCGCGGAGCGCGAGCGAGGCCCTGTCCCCGCCGAACTGGTCCCCGGCGGTCATGATGGGATTGGGACCGGGCCCCGCGGCCCGGGTGCCGCCCGGCGCCGCTGCTGCCGGCCTGGCTCCAGGCGAAATCGCACCCGCCGGAAGCGGGGGAAAGAGCGCCAGCAGTTCCGGGCGCTTCATCGTGTCCGACCCGACGTACTCGCCCTCGTCGCGCGCGTCGAAACCGGCGATGACGATGGCCACCTGGGCGGAGCGTGCGGCGGCGCGGGCGGCCGCGGCGTCGCCGTCCGTCACGGCCACGACCTTCGCGCCAGGGAACGCGGCGGTGATGCCCGCCAGGGGAGACGTATGGCTGGGCGCCCGGACGTCCGAGGAGCCGTGGTCGCCCATGTTCGGCGCATCCGCAAGGCGTCCGATGACGGCGATGGACGAGACCAAGGCCGGCGCCAGCGGCAGCAGGGGCGCGCCGTCGACGGAGTCGTTCTTCAGCAGCACCATGGCGCGGGCCGCGACCATCCGCGAGAGGGCGCGGGCGTCGTCGTTCGCCATGATGTCCGCGCCGAACGACCCCTGCGCGCGGCTCGCGTACGAGCGCAGCTGGGCGGCCAGCAGACGCACGCCCGCGCGCTCGACCTTGTCCCAGGATGTCTCGCCGGCGGCGAGCTGGCGGCGCAGGTGCGTGGCGCGCTGCTGCGCGAGGGGTTCCTCGAGGTCGAGTCCGGCGTTCAGCGACTTTGCCGCGTCGCGAAGGCCCCAGATGAAGTCGCTGACGGTGATCCCGCTCCAGCGCCACTGGTTCCGCAGGACCTCGGTGAGCAGATACTCGTTCTGGCCGGCCCATTCGCCGTTGACCGAGTTGTAGGCGGACATGATCGCCGCGACGCCTTCGTCGACCGCCCTCTTGAAGTGCGGCAGGTAGACGTCGTGGAGGACCGCCTCGTCTGCGGTGACGTCGACCGTGAAGCGGGCGTTCTCCATCGAGTTGAGCGCGTAGTGCTTGGCGCAGGCCATCACGTACTTCTGCGTGCCCCGTGTCAGCGCGGCGCCGAACTCGCCGAGGTGGTACGGGTCGTCGCCGTACGTTTCCTGGATGCGGCCCCACGCCGGGTGGCGCGGCAGGTTGATGCACACGCCGCCGAAGAAGTTGCCGCCCTGGGCCCGGATCTCGCGCCCGATGACCTCGCCGACCCGCTCCTCCAACGCGATGTCCCACGTGGCGCCCCTGGCCATCGACACGGGGAAGGCCGTGCCCTTGCCGGCGACGCATCCGCGCGGGCCGTCCACGAACCGCGTGCCCGGGATGCCGAGCCGATCGACGGCGCCGTGCACGTACGGCCGGACGTTGTAGCCCTCCTCCCTCATCGCGCGCATGCCCTCCCAAAAGGGCGTGTCGCCGTCGAGGAGATTGAGCCGCTCGTCCTCCGTGAGTTGGCCGTAGAGCGCCTTCGCCTGGCTCTCGGGCGCCTCGCCCGCCCGCACGCCAGCGACGGCGCGGTCGAACGCGGTGTCTGCCGCCGCGCGCTCGGTAACGTGGCTCATGGAATCCTCCCGGACCGGTGGGGCTCGTCGGCGTATTGTGCGCCCGTCCGGGGCGCGAAGCCAACCGCTGGGTGACGTCCTGAGTGACGTCCTGCGGGGCGTCCTGCCGATCGCGAGCGGAGACGGACGGCGATGCGGGACCGGCCGGAGGATCCGGTTCGCAGGACCCGCTCCGCGGGTGAGGATGGGGCCCGGGGGCGTGAAGCCCCCGGGCAACTCGAGCCCTGCGCCTGACTCAGCGGATGCGCACGCCGCCGGATGAGCTGGAGGCTTCGACGAGCGGGCCACCGCCGCGGACCTTGCCCACGACGTGACGCTTGTCGATCTTCCCGCTCATGATCATCGTGATCGGGATCGCGGAGTCGATGCTGCCGGAGCTGACCCGGGCGTCGAGATCGAACGCGGCGTCCGGCGGCACGGTCATGTTCACGCCCCCGGAGGATGAGTGAAGCGCCCACGGCCCCGAGGGGCGGCCCTCGATCGTGACGCTCCCGCTGCCGCTCCTGACGCGCGCCGCCCCGTCCACGCCGGACACCCTCACGCTGCCCGACCCGGCGGACGCATCGACGTCGCCCTTGCCGGCCTGCGCGAGCGACACGCTCCCGGAGCCGCTCTTCGCCGTGGCCGGCCCGGCGATGGCCGCCGCCTGGATGGAGCCGCTCCCCGTGCGGGCTTCGAGACTCGCCGCGCCCGAAACCCTGATGCTGCCCGAGCCGGCCGACGCGACGACGCCGCCAGCGACGCGGCCGATCGTGACGCTGCCGGAGCCGCTGTGCGCGTCGACGGGGCCCGTCACGTCGCCGATGTCGATGCTGCCGGACCCGGTCCGGCCCGCAATCTTCGTCTCCGCCGGCACCGTCACGTCGTAGCTGATCGAAATGTGCCGCGGCAGGTCGTCGTCCGCGAAATGGCCGACGCGAATGGTGTTCCCGCGCTGCTCGACGGGCGGGTTCTGCTCGATCTGGCGGATGCGCTGTTCGACGTCCCGGCCCTGGAAGAGCGACCAGTCCGCCCGAAGGCGCGCGGAAATGCGCACCGCGCCCGGCGCGCCGGGCCTGATGCGGATCTGGCCCGAACCCGACGTGATGTCGAGGTCCACGGCGCCCGTCACGGAGAGCGTGCGTTCGAACGACCCTTCCCGCGCTTGAGCCGACGCCGGGACGGCCAGGGCCAGACAGAGAGGAACAGCCAGAACAGCCTGCAGAACGACACGGCGCGACGCGGCCCTGATCATCATGACGACGGATACCTCCATCGTTCTTGGACGAACAGCCGCGCTTCGGCGTTCACCGGGTGACAGCGACGAATCAGGCCTGGCCTCAGCCCAGATCCGCTGGCCAGCCAGGCGACCGCCCGGGCTGGCGCGCGTCCCGCTCGCCAGGGTGGGCCGCCGGGCCGTGATATGTTTCGGGTCTGGAACAGCCTGATGCCACCGCAGTTGCGGCATCCGGGCCGGCCCGAGACCCCGGCCGGCATTCAGAGAGGGGGAAGGTTGGCGTCGAAGCTCCGCAGGTTCGGGCTGGCAGCCGCGTGCGCGACGCTCGGGATCGTCAGTGCCACCGGCGGGTTCTCAACCGCTCCCCTGGCGGCGCCCGCGGGGACCTCCATCGGCCCCGCGGCCCGTGCGGCACAGTCCCAGCCGCTCCCGCCCTGCCCGAGCCGGACCGAGCGCCCGGATCCGGCGGCGCTCGTCACCCGCCTCGACCAGTTGCTCGCCGGCCGCTCCTCGACGGGCATCATGACGATGTCGATCAAGACGCCGTCGTGGAGCCGCTCCGTCAAGCTCCAGGCGTGGTCCAAGGGGAGGGACTTCGCGCTCATCCGCGTCCTCGAAGGCGGGCCGCGCGAGACGGGCATGATGACGCTCAAGCGCGAGAAGCAGCTCTGGGTCTGGCTCCCCCAGGCCGGCCGCGTGATGAAGCTGCCCTCCGGGATGATGGGCGATTCGTGGATGGGGAGCGACTTCACCAACGACGACCTGGTCCGGGGCGACAGCCTGGTGGACGACTTCGAAACGTCCCTCGCGGGCGTTGAGCAGATCGAGGGCGGCGACGCCTGGCGCGTCGTGCTGAAGCCAAAGCCCCGCGCGGTGGTCGTGTGGGATCGCGTCGAGGTCCTGATAGACCGGTCGAACTGCCTGCCCCTGCTCGAGGAGTTCTTCGACGAGGACGGCACCCTGGCGCGGCGCATGACGTTCTCCGACTTCCGGCAGCTCGGGTGGCGGCGGTTCCCGTTCCGGATGACGGTCGTTCCCGCAGAGCAGGGCCGAGAGACGTCCATCGCGTACTCCGAGATCGCGTTCGACGTGGACGTCCCTGACGACACGTTCAGCCTGCAGCGCCTGCGGCAGGGGAGATGAGGCGCATGCTGCTCAAGCTCGCCTGGCGCAACATCTGGCGCAACCGGCGCCGCACGGTCATCTCCGTCGCGGCCCTCGCGCTGGGCGTCACGGCCATCGTGTCGATGCACAGCATCTTCGAGGTCTCGGTGACCGAGATGGCGCGCGGGATCACGACGGGCCTCATCGGCCACGCGCAGGTCCACGGCCGCGGGTACCAGGACTCCCCGGAGATGTCCAACGTGGTGTCCGAACCGGTGGTGGTCGAAGCGAAGCTGCAGGAGGCCCTGCCCGGCACCACGACCGAGCGGCGCGTGGTCGGAGCGGGGCTCGCCGGCTCGGAGGACGTGTCGGCGGCGGTCATGGTGCTGGGGATCGAGGGGGAGAAGCCGGGGGCGCAGCGCCTGCTGACGATCGAGCAGGGCCGGGGCCTCGACGATGCAGGACCGCGCGAGGTCGTGATCGGGTCCGGGCTGGCGCGCGAGCTGAAGCTGGGCCCCGGCGGCGAGATGATCCTCGTGGGCCAGGCCACCGACGGTTCCACGGCCAACGATCGCTACACCGTCGTCGGCACCGCGGACGCCGGCAGCTCGGACGCCAACCAGACGACGGTCTTCATGCACCTGGCCGACGCGCAGTCCTTCTTCGGCCTTGGCGACGGCGTGCACCAGGTCATCGTCCGGCTCCCATCCGACGACGAGGATCTCGGCCGTCCTGTGTCGATCTTGAGCGGGGCGCTGGATCTGGCCGCTCTCGAGATCCTGCCGTGGACGTCGATTCTGCCGGAGCTCAAGGGCGCCCTCGACGCGAAGCGGAAGAACATGCGCCTGATCGACGTCATCGTGTTCCTGATCGTGTCGCTGGGGATCCTCAACACGATGAGCATGTCCACGTTCGAGCGGACGCGGGAATTCGGCGTGATGGCGTCGCTCGGCACGCGGCCGCGCCGGGTGCTCGCCATGGTCCTGCTCGAGGCGCTCATGCAGGGCGTGATCGGCCTCTGCATCGGCGTAGCCCTCTCGTGGGTCATCCTGCAGGCGATTGGCGTGGCCGACTTCTCCGGCCTGACGGCCGGGGCCGACGTGCTCGGCGCGCGATTGCCGCCGATGCGGTTCTCGGTGACGGCCGGGCCGGTCGTGGAGGCGGCGCTGGTGACGTTCGCCACGATGCTCGTCGGCGCGCTCGCGCCCGCCATCCGCGCCGCCCGGCTGAAGCCGGTCGAGGCGACGAGGTACGTGTGATGGGCGCCGTGCTGAGACTCGCCTGGCGCAGCATCTGGCGCAACCGGCGGCGCACGCTCATCAGCATGAGCGCCATCGGCGCCGGCCTGATCCTGGTCATTCTCTACACCGGGCTGCTCGGCGGGATGCTCGGCGAGGCCAAGGAGCAGCTCGACAACGTCGGCATGGGCCACGTCGAGATCACCGCGGCCGGCTGGCGCGCGCACCGGGGCGCCGCCGAGGCCATCGAGTCGCCGGCGGCGATGGCCGCGGCGCTGGACCTGCCGCCGCGAAGCGAGGTCGGCTGGCGCGTGGTCGCGCGGACCCTCGTGTCGAGCGCGCGGGGAAGCGAGGGTGTCGAGCTCCACGGCGTGGACTGGGCGCGCGAAGCGCGGCTCTCGTCGGCCGTCCGCGACGTGCGCGCCGGCGCGCTGCCGGCCCCGGACGACGAGCGCGGCATCCTGGTCGGCGAGAAACTCGCCGATCGCCTGAAGGTCAAGGTCGGCTCGAAGGTGCGCGTGATGACCCAGCGGGCGGACGGCGAGATCGGCGCCGAGCTCTACCGCGTGCGCGGGATTTTCCACGCGATGTCGCCGACGCTGTCCGAGCGCCGCGCGTTCGTCAGCGAGGCGTCGGCCCGCACGCTCCTTGGCCTGGGAGACGCCGCGCACCAGATCGTGATCCAGCTCGACCGGTCCGCCGACAGCGAGGCCGTCGCGGCCGCGCTCGGCGCGAGCCTGGGGCCCCGCGTCGAGGTGCGCTCGTACGGCGACCTCCTGCCGATGCTCCGCAACATGGAGGCGCTCTCGGACTTCGTCGTCTGGATCGCCGCCTTTTTCATTTACGGGCTCGTCGGCCTCGGCATCCTCAACACGATGCTGATGTCGGTGCTCGAGCGCACACGGGAGTTCGGCGTGCTGCGGGCCGTCGGGACGCGGCCCGGCCGCGTCGTGGCGCAGGTGCTGGGCGAGTCGTTCTGGATCGCGACCATCAGCGTCGCGGTGGGCCTGGCCGTCGGGCTGTCGCTGACGTGGTACTACGCGGACCACCCGCTGATGATCATCGGACAGGGCGAGGTCCTCGAGTACGCCGGCACCGTGGTGCCGGCCGGCGTGCGGACGAGGTTCTCGCCGGGAGCCGCGCTGACGGCCACGGGCCTCGTCTACGTGATGGCGCTCGTGACCGCGCTCTACCCGGCGTGGAAGGTGGCCAGGATGCCGCCGGCGCACGCGCTGCATTCGAGTTAGGAGTCTTGCATGCCCGTCATCGAGGTCAGTGCCCTCACCAAGAACTACGTCGACAAGGGCCAGGTGACGACGCGCGCGCTGCGCGGGGTGGATCTGTCGGTGGAGCGCGGCGAGTTCATGGCCATCGCCGGCCCGAGCGGCTCCGGCAAGACGACGCTCCTCAACCTGATCGGCGCGCTCGACGCGGCCACCTCGGGCACGATCCGCGTGGACGGCCGCGACATCGGCGGATTGTCGCAGCGCGAGCTGTCCGACCTGCGACGGGACCGCATCGGGTTCGTGTTCCAGGCCTACAACCTGGTTCCCGTGCTGACCGCCGCCGAGAATGCCGAGTACGTGATGGAGCTCATGGGCGTGCCCGCCGCCGAGCGGCGCCGGCGGATTGCCGCCCTCTTCGAGCGCATGGGCATTCGCGACCTGATGGACACGCGCCCGCTCAAGATGAGCGGCGGGCAGCAGCAGCGCGTGGCCGTCGCGCGCGCCATCGCCAGCGAGCCGGCGCTCGTCCTGGCCGACGAGCCCACGGCCAACCTCGACCAGGCGACCGGCCGGTCGCTCGTGCAGCTCATGCGCGAACTGAACCGCGAGCGCGGCATCACGTTCGTCTTCTCGACGCACGACCCGATGGTGCTGGAGCAGGCCGACCGCGTCGTGCACCTCGTGGACGGCACCGTGCACGCCGACGAGCGCAAGGCACGCCCGGGAGCCTGAGCATGCGCCGGGCCCGCCTGTACGCGGCGGTCCTCTGCGCCGCCGTCCTCGCGCCGGTGCCCGCGGCGGGGCAGGCGCGCGAGGTCTGGAAGAGCCGGGACGGCGCGTCGTCACTCGACGTCGGGGCGTTCTACAAGGCGTTCGGCCTGGCCGTGCGACCCCAGCCGGACCTGGTCGAGAGCACGGAGTCCCTGCGGCTGCTGATCGAGAAGGCCCGCCTGCTGGGAGCGAACGCCGGCATCCCGGAAGTCGCCCCGCTTCCCGAGTCCGGCGCGAGCCTGGCGAACACCGCGCGCGTGTGGGGCCGGGTGCTGTGGAAGAACCGCGTCGAGCTGTCGGCCGGTTGGCAGATCGACGGGACGATCGCATCGGATCGCAGCCTGATCGGCAGCACGTCACTCGGATCGCCGGTGCCTGCAGCCGGCCGCAGCGCGGCGGACAGCCGCCGGCTCACCGACTTCGGCCGCGTCATCTCCGAACGCGACTCATACCTGGTCCAGCACAACCTCGACCTGCTCGCGGTGAAGGTGATCCTGCCGAAGGGTGAAGTCGTGGTCGGCCGCCAGGTGCTCTCCTGGGGCACCGGCCGCTTCTGGAACCCGACGGACCTGCTGAGCCCGTTCGCGCCGACCGACGTCGATCGCGAGGTCCGGCACGGCGTGGACGCGGTGCGCTACTCGATGCCGCTCGGGAAGACGTCGTTGCTGGACCTGCTCTACCTGCCGCAGAAGGAAGGCTGGGCGCAGGGCGGGGTGGCCCGCGTGCAGGCGAACGCCCGGGGCTTCGACGTGTCGGTCTCGGCCGCGAAGTACGTCTCGGACGTCGTCTTCGGCGCGGACACCGCCGGCGACCTCGGCCCGCTGGGCGTCCACGCCGAGGCGGCGTACACGCTCGGCCTCGCCAATCTCGGCGGGCCCGGCGACGTCGAGATCGAGGAGCGCTTCGTGCGCGCGGTCGTGGGCGTGGACTGCCGCCCCGCCGACACCTGGACGCTCGGCGCGGAGTACTACTTCAACGGCCTCGGCGCGAGACGGCCAGGGGGGTACGCGGGCGTGCTGCGAAGCGAGCGCGCCCTGCGCGGGGAGGTGTTCGGCGCGGGCCGGCACTACCTGGGACTGAGCGCGGCCAACCAGGCGACGCCGCTCCTCACGCTGCAGATGCTGCTGCTCGCCAACCTCGCCGATCCGAGCGCGCTCGCCATTCCCGTCGCGGAGTACTGGGCGGCGCAGAAGGTGCTCGTGCGGGTGGGCGGCTACGTCCCCGTGGGCCGGAGCCCCGACCCGCGGGCGATGAGCGGCCTGACGG
>CAZBIP010000110.1:0-11082 GCA_964491885.1 uncultured Vicinamibacterales bacterium | reverse complement strand
CGATGTCGATGTCGCTGGGGACGGGATGGACGATCTTCACGGACATGGAGCGGCCTCTCTTGGCAGGACGGGCCCGCTGGGCCGCGAGGCCCGGGGCCGGCTGTTGTGTCGGGGGCTGTCGATGCGCCGTGAGGGGGCTGCCTCATTCTACGGCAGAACTCCGCCGGGAGGCGGCGTGGCTGCCGGCCAGGAGATGGTTCAAATCCCACGTCCGCAACCGGACGGGCCGGCACGGATGCCGAGGTGGCCGTGCAAGAGGATAGGGCCACCTGGTCTTCCCAGGCGATCCTCGTGGTTGCGGGGCCCCTCAACCAACGGTACTCGCCGTTGTGGTGCGGGGCGGCGTGGGGGCGTGTGTCCGTTGTCTCGTTGGCCACTAATGGGTATAATTCCTTACAATAGGTGAGGGTATATACCGTGAAGCGGCAAGACGCGGAAGAACAGCTGTACCAAGTCGCCCGGGCACAAGGCGGCTTCTTTACTGCGCGACAGGCCCGGCTGGCCGGCTACGCCGACAACACGCACCCGCGTCATGTGCGCAACGGCAACTGGGTCCGTGAGCACCGAGGTATCTACCGGCTTTCTCGATTTCCCCTGGCTACCAGACCTGATCTGATGCTGTGGCAGCTCTGGGCTCACAATCGTCGTGGAGAGCCTCAGGGCACCTTCAGTCACAACACTGCGCTCTCGCTCCACGCGCTCTCCGATGCCATGCCGGCGAAGCTCGACATGACGGTTCCGCCTGGATTCCAGCGGATGGCGGCCATCCCGACAGTGCTGCGCCTCCACGGCGGCCGGCTCGCCGAGGACGACATCGAGACGATCGGCGGCGTGCGTGTGACGACGCCGCTCCGCACGCTCGTCGACGTCGTCGTCGAGGATCGGCTTGCCGCGGACCTGCAGGTCCAGGCTGTTCAAGAGGCTCTTCAGCGAGGACTCGTTATGGCGCGGCAGCTTGCGCAGGTGAACACGAGCCGTCGAGCACGCCAGCGGCTCGACCGCGTCATCAAGCAGGTTCCTGCATGACGGCAGCTCCGCGCCACTACGCGACGGCCGGCGCTCTCCGAGACGCTCTCGAAATCCGTCTGCTCGATCGCGCCAAGCGCGAAGTCGGTGACTTGCAGCGGCTGCGCCGGCAGGTGGCCTTTGACCGACTTCTCGCGAGGATGTTCGATCAGTCGTCGGCGACCCGTCAGTGCTGGGTACTGAAGGGCGGCTATGCGCTGGAAATGAGGTTCCACGAGGCGCGATCGACGCGCGACCTCGACTTCAGCGTCCGTGCTGGCGTTGGTTCGCTGCCACGCGCCGGAGGCACCGAAGCGCTGCTCGATCACCTGCGCTCGGCCGCACAGGTTCGTCTGCCTGACTTCTTCTCGTTCATTGTTGGCGGGGCGACGATGACGCTCGATCAGGCTCCGGAGGGTGGCGCCCGTTTTCCGGTGGATGCACGTCTGGACGGCCGCACGTTCGTCAGCTTTCACGTCGACCTCGGGATCGGGGACGAGATCATCGAGCCGCTTGACGAACTGGTTGGGGAGGACTGGTTGGGATTCGGCGGCATCGCGCCAGCCGTGGCGCCCGTGCTCTCGAAGGAGCAACATTGGGCGGAGAAGCTCCATGCCTACACCCGGCCTCGCGCAGGCACCGCCAATGGCCGCGTGCGTGATCTTCTCGACCTCATACTCCTGATCGAGCGCGGTTCGCTCTCGCCCGAACGAATCCGGCGGGCGGTCGAGGCGACGTTCGAGCGGCGCGCCACCCACTCCATCCCCGACGACCTCCTTCCGCCGCCGAGAGACTGGGCCAGACCGTTCGCGGCGCTTCTCACGGAGTGCGGTCTCGACCAGACGCTCGACGGAGCCTTCGACCGGACCCGGGAGACCTGGAAAGCCGTCCGGGCGCTGTGAGGACAGGACTCGTGAGTTCGCAGCATGGAACCAGCGAACGGGCTGTTGGCTCGGCCTGGGATGCCCGGCTCCGACTCGCCGGCGAGGCTGCGCTCCGCGTCGGTCTGCCGGCGTGCGCCACGACGAGCCGGCGAGTCCGGGAAGGCAGTCGAGCCTTCGTCGCGGCTGAGTTGCACGGCCGGGGAGGGACTCGTCCTGTCCGGTACGGCGGCTCTTCGCGTGCGGAGGGACGGTGCCGCGAAAGGCGTTGATGCGGAAGTGCCGCTTCTGGTGGAAGCCGGCCGACCGCCTGACCTGTTCGCCGAACTTCCCGTTGGGGGGCTCGGTGTTGGGCGATTCACGCTGTCGATGGAATCTGTCGGTTCTCGGCGAACCGACAGCCGCGCGTCCCGTCCTGTCGCCTTCGACATCGTGGCCCAGTAGGCTGGGACGTGCGCCTTCCCCGACTGCGGCGGGGGCAGAGGGGACGCCCTTCGGCTCTGCCGTCACGTGGCGCCGTCGCTCAGGGTGGTTGCCGGCCAGGAGATGGTTCAAATCCCCCCGTACAAGGCGAAAGCCGCTTGGTTTCCCAAGCGGCTTTCATGGTTGCGGGGGGGGGATTTGAACCCCCGACCTTTGGGTTATGAGCCCAACGAGCTACCGGACTGCTCCACCCCGCGTCATGCCGGCGTGCGCACACGCTCAGGTCAACAGAATACCACTCCGCCCGGGCCTGGTCAAACGCCGGTACCGTCGACGCCGGCGCCGTCTACTGCGGTCCAGGAGGAGGCACGTCGCGGATGATGAACAACCGCTCCCCGGGCTTGATCAGCCCCAGGTCGCGGCGCGCAATCTCCTCGATGGCCGTCGGATCCTCGCCGCGCAGGCGCTTGATCTGCGCGCGCAGGCGCGCGTTCTCGATGCGCTTCGCGTCCACCTCGGCCGCGAGGCGCGCGTGCTCCTGACGCGCGCGCACCAGCGCGGCGAGGCCGCGATCGCCCACGAAGGCGTCGATGACGACGAACGCGACGCACGCGACGGCGACAGTCACAACCGTGCGCAGCCCGCCGCGTCCCCGTCGGACGCGCAGGTCACCGACCAGCACGGGCGTGTCTGATCGCGTGGCGGGCATCGACCAACTGTTGTACCCTAACTCGCGCGGTTTGTACACAGGAAAACGATGCACCCACCCTCGATCCCGAACGGCGGCGGCGGCGACGATCCCGGCGTCGTCGTCATCGTGCTGACGACGCTGCCGGCAGAGGCCGACGCGATGGCCGCCGCGCGCGCGCTGGTGACCGCGCGCCTGGCCGCGTGCGTGAGCATCGCCGGCGGCATGGTGTCGGTGTACCGGTGGCAGGGACGCGTGGAGGAGTCGCCGGAGCGGCAACTCGTCATCAAGACGACGCGCGGCCGGGTGCCGGGCATCGGCGCGTGGCTCGCCGAGCACCACCCGTACGAGGTCCCCGAGCTGCTCGTGCTGACCGTGGATGGCGGGGGCGATGCCTACCTCGCCTGGGTGCGCGAGTGTGCGGGATCCTGAGCTATCATCCTCCGTACCGCGCATGGCCTCGACCGTGACACCTTCCAGCGCCGGTTTCGGCCGGTTCGGCGCATGGGCGACCGCAGCGAAGCGGTTTCTCCTGCAAACGGCGCCGGGCCGCTTCGTGCTGGGCGGGACCGCCGCCAAGGTGGTCTGCCAGGCGCTGGGGCTCGCCGGGCTGGGCGGGTCGGTCGCCGTCGATCTGGTGAGCACCGCCGGCGGCATCGCCATCCTGGCCGGCGTCGGCGGGCTGCTCGTCCGCGCCTGGCGCGGCGCCCGCCAGCAACTGCTCTGGCGCGTCCGCCGCAAGCTGATCATTTCCTACGTCTTCATCGGCGTCGTGCCGGTGATCCTGATCATCACCTTCTTCGTCCTGGCGTGGCTGCTGCTGTTCGCCAACATCAGCTCGTTCCTCATCCGCGCGGCCCTCACCGATCTCGGCGAAGACGCGATGGCCGCCGCGCGGCTCGCCGCCGTCGAGATCGAGGGCCGCACCGAGGCGGACGCCAGACAGATCCTGGTGCGGAGAGCGGCCGCGGCCGGCGCGGAGCATCCCGGGATCTCGCTCGCCGTCGTGCCCGTGGACGCCGGCAGGTGCGAGCCGGCGGTCGCCGGCCGGCCGGTCCGGGTGGCCGTCACTCGAGCCGCCGCCGGTCCCTGGCAGCACGCGCCTGCCCCGGCGATCATCCCCGCCTGGGTGACGTGTGACGGCTTCAGCGGGGTGTTCGCCTACGGCGCGCGGCCGGGCCCCGACGCGCCCGTGGCCGAGGTGCTCGTGCGCGCGGTCGTCTTCCCGGAACGCGCGCAGGGGTTCGCCATCGTCGCCGACGTCCCCATCTCCGGCGCCGTGAAGTCCGAGATCGAGAGCGGGACCGGCATCGTCATCGGGCAGGCCAGCCTGGTGGGGCAGACGTCGCTCCCGGTCCAGGGCGCCGCTGGCGCGCCCGCCCCCGGCGACGGGCAGCCGGTGTCCGCCGCCGCCGAACGCGTCTGGCGCTTCCCGTGGGTCGCCCTCCTCGACCGCGTGGACTGGGCGACCGGCTCGACCGAGCCGCTGCCGATCAACATCGGCCTCAGCGTCCGCGCCATCTACCAGCGGCTCTCAGCCTCGCAGGCGTCGCTCGGCGGCACGCGGAGCTTCGGCGACCTGCTCCTCGCACTCCTCCTGTTCGTGAGCGGCCTGTTCTTCATCATCGAGGCCGTCGCCCTCGTCATGGGCCTCGCCCTCGCCCGATCCATCACCGGCGCCGTGCACGAGCTGTTCGCGGGCACCGAGCGCGTCCGTCAGGGCGACTTCGGTCACCGCATTCCCGTCCTCGCCAGGGACCAGCTCGGCGAACTCGCGAACTCCTTCAACCAGATGACCGGGAGCATCGAGGACCTCCTGCGCCAGGCCGCCGAGAAGAAGCGGCTCGAGGAGGAGATGCGCCTGGCGCGCGAGATCCAGATGTCGCTGCTGCCGCGCGGGCCGCTGGTCGTGCCGGGCATGGCCATCAGCGCGCTGTGCGTGCCCGCCAGGGAAGTGGGCGGCGACTACTACGACGTCGTCTCGCTTCCCGACGGCCGGTTCGGCCTGCTGATCGCCGACGTGTCCGGCAAGGGCATGTCCGCCGCGCTGTACATGGCCGAGTTGAAAGGCCTCATTCTCTCACTCAGCCAGATTCACTTCTCGCCGCGCGACCTGCTCGTCAGCGCCAACCGCCTGATCTCGATGCACCTCGACAGCCGCAGTTTCATCACGATGACCTATGCCGTGATCGACCCGGCGGCCGGGGTCATGACCTACGCCCGTGCCGGCCACACGCCGCTCCTCTACCTCCCCGGCGGCGACGGCTCGGACGGCAGGGCCAGGATCCTCGCGCCGGACGGCATGGTCCTGGGCCTCCGGCTCGACGAGGGCGAACGGTTCGAGTCGCTGCTGGTCGAGTCCACCCTGCGTTTCTCGCCCGACGACCTGCTCGTCCTCTTCACGGACGGGATCAGCGAGGCGATGAACGAGCGCTCCGATTGTTTCGGCGAGTCGCAGCTGGCCGAACTCGTCGAAGAGCACGGCCACCTCCCGATCGGGGAGTTGCGCGAGCGCATCCTCCGCGAGATCGCCGCCTTCGTCGGCGAGGCGGCGCAGCACGACGACATGACGATGATTCTCCTGAAGGTGGAGGGGCCGGCCCCCGCCGGGCGCGCATCATGAGCGAACCTGCCGTTGTCCTGCGCACGCACTCCGACATCGAAGCCAGCATCGTCGCCGGCCTGCTGGAAGCCCACGGCATTCCGGCGAACCTGTCGTCCGACGTGCCGCACAGCGTGTTTCCGCTCACGGTGAATGGACTCGGGGAGGTCAGGGTCACGGTGGCGGGTGACCAGGCCGAGGCGGCGGCGCGGATCCTCTCGGACTACCAGCGCGAGGACGCGGCGGGCCGGAACGTCCCGATCGGAGAGGAGTTCGAGGCGCTGGAATCGGCCATCGGCCACCGCTTCCGGGACCGCTGCACGCTCGAGCACGCGCTCACGCACCGGTCCCGCGCGAACGAGGACGTCACCGGCGGCGTGTTCGACAACGAGTCGCTCGAGTTCCTCGGCGACGCCGTCCTGGGCTTCGTCGTCGCGGAGATCCTGTTCGTGCGGTTCCCGGAGCGCGACGAGGGCCAGAAGTCGAAGATGAAGGCGGCGCTCGTGTCCACGCAGGCGCTGGCGGAGCAGGCCGAGCGCCTGGGCCTCGGCGCGCACCTGCTGCTCGGCCGGGGCGAGGAGAAGACGGGCGGGCGGCGGAAGCGCGCGCTGCTCGCGGACGGATACGAGGCCGTGATCGCGGCGATCTACCTCGACGGCGGCATGGACGCCGCGCGAGCGTTCATCGAGCGCGAATTCGAGGCCCTCATCGACGACGTGGCCGGGGATGCGACGAGCGGAGGCGACCACAAGTCGGCCCTGCAGGAAGCGCTGCAGGGGCGCGGCGACCCGTTGCCGGAATACGTCGTCACGTCCGAGGACGGCCCGGCGCACCGGCGCGTGTTCCACATCGAGGTCCGCCTACGCGGAGAGACGCTGGCCGAGGCGGAGGGCCCCACGAAGAAGGCCGCCGAGCAGGAGGCGGCGAGGCGGGCGCTCGAGCGCCTCACTCCTCGGCCGTGAGGCCGGCCGACACGCGCGCCAGCGCGTAGCGCCGGACGATGTCGGCGGACCGCTCGCCGTCGTCGCCATCGCCGGCCGTGCGCAGCCGCAGCCAGACGCGGAGGACCGGATCGGCGACGGTGAACCGCTTCCGCCGAACGCGCACCAGGTCCACGTCTTCCAGCCAGCCCAGGTAGTCCCGCGTCGAGCCCGGTGAACGCCGGAGCCGGAGCGACACCTCCGTCAGGGTGAGGGGCTCGTCGTCGGCAAGGATCTCGAGGACAGCCTTCAGCGCCCCGTACCCCCGCGCCCGATGCAGCCGGACCTCGTAGCTGTAGCCGCACCGCGCCGCAATCCCGCCCCCCGGGCCGAGCAGGTGCGCGAAGGCCGAGATCGGGTCGCGGGCGTCGTCAGGCGCGTCGGAGAGCCGCCGCACGAGCGCCGCCACGTAGGCCGCCCGCCCGTCCGCGAGGGCCACCACGACGCGCGCCGTGTCTTCGGCCCAGTCCGACCGGGCGCCTCGTACGCGCAGCAGGTCGGCGGCCACGGAGGCCGTCGTGACCGGCGGGACGTGGACGACGAGGTAGCGGCTGGAGGCGCCGCGGAGCAGGCCCAGGGCGCGCGCCTCGTATTTCGTGGCCAGGACGAAGCGGTTCGGACTCGACGCGAACGCGGCGAGCGTTTCGGCGGCGGCGCCGGAGAGTCCCGGGAAGTGCTCGAACAGGCGGATCTCGAACGCCTCGTCCAGGAGGAACGTGGCCGGGCCGCCCGAGTCCGTCCTGGCGCGCGCGAAGTACGAGAGGGCCTGCCGGTACGCATCGCGCGGGCCGTCGGGCATCCCGTCCTCAGGCCGCCAGGCGAAGGGCGAGTCGCGCACGATGCGCTCGAGGAACCGTTCTGGCGTCGAGATCACACGCTCGACGTCGATGTACTGGGCAGTCCCCGAAGGCAGGCTGGCGCCGAGCCGGTGCAGGGCCTGCGTGCGGCCCGAACCGCACGGCCCGAGCAGCACCGGGATCCTGGACCCGCCGTCGCCGAGCGCCGCGGCCAATCGGGTTTCGATGCTCGGATGCGAGATGTCCATCGGCGGGTGATCGTGGAATCCGCGGCGACGCCGATCGCGGGCGCCGCCGGCGCAGATGACCATACGAAGGCCCGCGGATCTTGTCAACCCGGCGGCGGTGAGGGCGGCCCTCCCGTGCCCGGCGGCGCGCCCGGCGCGCCGCCGCTCCTGTGCTAACATCCGGCGTGGCTCGCGGGCACGAACGCCCGTGAGCGTGCTCGAGGCAGGTCTGTCGATGAACATCGCCGTCGTGGGCGCGCAGTGGGGAGATGAGGGCAAGGGCAAGATCGTGGATCTGCTCGCCCGGCGGTTCTCGATCGTGGCCCGCTACCAGGGCGGCCACAACGCGGGCCACACGGTGTACCTGGCCGGACGCCGGTTCGTCCTCAGGCTGATTCCGTCCGGCATCCTGCACCCTGGCGTGGCGTGCGTCATCGGGAACGGCGTCGTCCTCGATCTTGCCGCGCTCTTCGACGAGGTGGACGAACTCGCCGGTGCGGGGGTCGAAGTCGGCGGCCGCCTGATGGTGTCCGACCGGGCGCACGTCATCCTGCCGTACCACCGGGACCTCGACCGGCTCAGCGAAGCCAGCCTCGGGACACGGATGATCGGCACGACCTCGCGCGGGATCGGGCCCGCCTACGAGGACAAGGCCGGCCGGCGGGGCCTCCGCGTCTGCGATCTCCTCGACGATGCCGCGCTCGAAGAGCACATCCGCGACGGGGTCGCGCGCCGGAACCGGCTGGCCGGCGACGAGAGCCTGTCGTGGACCGATGTGCTGGCCAGGACCCGGGAGCTAGCCGCGCGACTGGCGCCCTGGGTCGCGAACGTCTCGGCGGCGCTCACCCGCGCGATGGCCGACGGGCGCTCGATCCTGTTCGAGGGAGCGCAGGGCACCATGCTCGACCTCGACCACGGGACCTACCCCTACGTCACGTCGTCGAGTGCGACGGCCGGCGGCGCCTGCACCGGGCTCGGCATCGGCCCGCGATCGGTCCACGGAGTGCTCGGCATCGCCAAGGCGTACACGACGAGGGTGGGCGAGGGGCCGTTTCCGACCGAGCTGCACGGGGAGGACGGCGACGCGCTCCGCGCGCGCGGCAGCGAGTTCGGGGCCGTCACGGGCCGGCCCCGCCGCTGCGGCTGGTTCGACGCGGTGCAGGTGCGCCACGCCGTGCGGGTCAACGGCCTGGACGCGCTCGTCGTGACGAAGATGGACGTGCTCGACGGGCTGGCCGAAGTGCCCGTTTGCGTGTCGTACCGTGCCGCCGGAGAAACCGTTACCGAGTTTCCCGCGGACCTGCGCCACCTGCAGCGCTGCGAGCCGGTGCTCGAGGCCGTGCCCGGATGGAGCGCGCCGACGAGCGGCATCCGCCAGTACGACGCGCTCCCGGCGGGTGCGCGCGCGTACCTGCAGCGGTTGGAGGACCTGACGGGCGTGCCGGTGCTCCTGGCGTCGACGGGCGCCGCGCGCGAGGACACCGTCGTCAAGAACGCGCCGCTCGCATCCGCGTGGTTCGGCGGCGACCTCAGGTAGGTCAGCGCTCGAAGGATTCGGCGGCCTGTTCCAGGCAGAACTGCAGCAGCGGCTCCGGGTCGGCCTCCGCGAACTCGAGGCCCGCGCGGTACTGGGGCGCGGCAGCGCCCCGAGGAATCTCGAACGACGCCCACGCCACGGTTCCCGCCGCCTTGATGGCCTCCGGGTCCACGCTCAGCACGAGGCGGACGCGCTGGCCGGGCTTGAGCACCAGCGACGACACGACTTGCGCTCCGAGCGTCGAGAGGTCCACGAGCGCCGCGGACGTGCCGTCGATCTGCACGTCGTAGCCTTCGCGGATGCGGATGCGCGGCACCCGGCGGGTGCCCGACCCGTCGAGCGGCAGCCAGGTCGTCCTGCCGGCGGGCTGCAGGCGCGAGGCCTCGCCGGCCGCGTCGATGACCACCACTTCAGTACCGGCCAGCGCGGCGTCGATGGCGATGCGGTGGGTGAGCGCCGTGCCCCTCGGGCTGAAGGCGAACTTCTCCGGCAGGGCGATCACGCGCGGGCGGCGGCTGACAATCTGCTCGACGGCCGCGCGCACGTCGTCTTCCGAGAACACCAGGAGTTCCGTGCCTTCCGCGGCGGGACACGCCGCGACGGACTTCGCCAGCGTCCGCGGTCCGACGAGCACCGTGACGCCTTCCGCCATGCGGATGGTCAGTCCTTGCCGGGACGCGAGGCGTCGATCGGCTCTTCGAGCGTGAAGGCGTAGATGGCGCGGAGTTCGGCGGCGCGGGGCGCGGACGTCGCCAGTTCGAGTTCGGACAGGAACTGGTCTTCGGTGAGCAGGGAGTCCGCGCTCGCGGGCCGGATCGCCGGAACGCCGCGCGGCGCCGACTGGACAGCCGACGCCTGCCGCTGGACGCCCGGGTTGGCCGTGCTCCCGCCGAGATCGAGCAGGCGGCCCGCCGTCAGTCCGACCATCAGCCCGATGACCGCAGCGGCGGCCACCCATCGTGCCAGAACCCGGTGCTCGCCGGCCCGGCGCGCGCCCTGGGCGGCGGCTGGGAACGGCAGCACGCGCGTGTTCCCCGACAAGCCGTCTATCTGACGGAGGATGCGCTCCCGCTGGCGATCCAGGCGTTCGGGGGTGCAGGCCGCCTCCGCCTCGTCGAGTGCGGCTTCGCGAGCGCCGTCGAAGGCCGCACGGATCTCTGCGTAGCGGGCGCCGCACGCGGCGCAATGCCCGAGGTGCCGTACCACGGCCTCATCCCTCGGTTCGAGCGCTTCGAGGCCCCGGTCCGCCAGGTAGCGGCGGATGAGCGCGCTGTCGTCGACGTGTCCCTTACCGCCGAACACGGCCGCCCTCCAGAAGGCTCCGCAGCTTGCGGAGCGCACGAAACAGGTGCACGCGCACCGTCGACTCGTTGAGGCCGATCAACTGACCGACCTCGCGGGGCGATTGCCCCTCCACGTGGCACAGCAGCAACACCGTGCGCTGCTGCCGGGGAAGCGCGTCGATGGCCTTCATCAACTCCCGCCGCCGTTCACCGCCGAGCGCCGCCTCTTCAGGCGTGGGCCCCGGGTCCGGCGCGGTCTCCACGACCGTTCCCAGTTCCGGGCGCCGGTCGAGCCCGATGACCTCCCAGCGCTCCCGCCGCCGCTTCGCCTTCTGGCGATCGCGGCACGTGTTGGCGAGAATCCTGGTGAACCAGGCCTCGAAGGGTAAATCCTCCCGATACGACGTGATGTGCGTGAACACCTTCACGAACGTATCCTGCACCGCTTCATCGGCCTCGGAGGCATCCCGCAACAGATAGAGCGCCAAGCGCGTCGCCTGACGCTGGTGCCCCACCACGAGGGCCTCGAACGCCTCCCGGGCCACGTCCGGCTGGCCAGCCAGCACGGCGGCCTTGACCCGGCGCGCATCCTCGGAGGAGTTGCTGCCCGCGGGACTCTCCCCGGGCGCGGCAGCGCGACCGGCGCCAGCGGCTCGGTC
>CAZBIP010000109.1:0-11090 GCA_964491885.1 uncultured Vicinamibacterales bacterium | reverse complement strand
GCCGGCCCGTCAGCCGGCGGCGGGTCAGGCGCGATCGCCCCGACGCGCTCGCGCATGGCGTCGATCTCCCCTGCGAATCGAGCCAGGCCGGCCTGCTCGGCCTCGAGCTTGTCGCCTTCCGCCCTGACGAACCTCGAGTACGGCGCGATGCCGTCGCGGATGCGCTGCACGCTCCGGCCGGTTTCGCTCTCGAACTCCGATCGCATGGCCCGCGACAGCCGGTCGCGCAGCGCGCTCACCTTCTCGCGCATCTCGAGCTTCGCGCGGCGGCGTTTCGCCGGGATGATGAGGAAGCCAATCGCGCCCAGCACGCTCGCCATCACGATCCCGGTGACGTCCGCCGCGACGGTGGACGCCGCGATCGTCACGATGGCCCCGAGCCCGACGGCGCCGACGCCCGTGGCGGCGGCCGCCGCGACGGCGTTCCGGGCGCTCTCGGCCAGCGCGCGCGACTCCTCGCGCTTGTCGTAGGTCTCGACGACGCGCTGCGCCTCGTTGCCGACCGACTGGATCAGCCGCGCGCGGTCGGAGCGGAAGTGGTCGATGTCCCCTCCGACCACGCGATCGCGGTACGCCGCCCGCTGCGCCGAGAGATGGCCGGTGACGGCCTGCCACTGGCGCAGGTCCGACTCGACGAGCCAGTCGATCAGTTCGTCGACGCGGCGCTCGATGAGGGCAGGCGCATCGGCCACGACGTCTCGCTCGAAGCTCTCCTGGATGCGCGACTTGTTGACGAGGTCGGTGATGTGCCCGAGGCGCATCATCTCGTCGAAGTAGGCCTGGCCGCGGCGCTCCATCTCGAGGAGGACGTTGTCGATGGCCGACATTCTCGGTTCGAAGTCGCGCGCCAGGTCGCGCTCGTACTGCGTCAACTGGCGGTCGACGTCGTCGAGCGTCGCGAAGTCGCCGGCGAGGAGGTCGAGGCGCTCGTCGACGAGCGCGCGCCGGCCGTCCACCACGTGCCGCGCCACGCCGAGCGGGTTGAGCAGCTTGAGGCGCAGGCGGCCCGTGTCGTCCAGCGTGCCCGTGATGTAGCGCTCGAGGGGCTCGAAGCCGCTCGACGCCCACAGCTCCGGCCGGCCCCGCTTCGCGCCGAGCGCGTCGCGCGCGCTCACGAAGAACAGCGGCGGCTTCAGCCCCAGCACCTTCTCGCTGTTCGACAGGACGAAGCGGCGCACCTCCTCCAGTTCGTCCGGCCGCGCGACCAGATCCTGCTTGTTCACGACGAACACGACGTGCTTGCCCCAGGCGCGGATGCGCTCGAGGAACGCGCGCTCCGACTCGCTGAAGGGGCGGTCGATCGAAGTGACGAACAGCACCAGGTCCGCGCGGGGCACGAAGTGCGTGGTGAGGGCCTCGTGCTCGCGGATGACGGCGTTCGTGCCCGGCGTGTCGACGAGGTGCAGGTCGCGGAGGAGGTCCACGGGCGCGGTGATGAGCCTCGTGCCCTCCGGCGTCAGCTGGCTCGTCTCGGTGCCGCCGTACGCCAGCACGTTGATCTCGGCCGTCGTCGGCGTCACGCCCTCCGCGAGCAGCGGCCGGCCCAGGAGCGCGTTGATGAACGCGCTCTTGCCCGAGTTGAACTCCCCCACCACCACGAGCAGGAACAGTTCGTCGAGCTGCGAGATCGACCGGGCCAGGTCGGCGAGGGACGCGTCGTCCACGCCGGCCCGGGCGAGCGCGGTCCGGAGGTTGCCGAGCAGGTCGCGCTCGGCGGCGAGCAGGTCGCGCTGCCCGTCGGTGATGAAGGACGCGAGCGGCATGATGTGAGGAGTATACAACCCGCCCCCACGGCGTGTGGTACGCTCGCAGGAAGCCCCTGGAGACCGACATGCTGCCATCCCGCCTCGCTGCAGGCCTCACCGCCGCCGCCGTCATCGGCGCCGGCGCAGCTGTTCTCGAGTCCCGCGCGCCGCGCCCGCTGCGCATCGAAGTCTCGTTCCCCGCCGCCCTCGAGTCGACGCCGCTCGACGGGCGAGTGATTCTCGTCCTCTCGCGCCGCGCGACGCCCGAGCCGCGCCTGGCGAGGATGACGACCCTCGACGCGCAGCCCATGTTCGGCATCGACGTGAACGGCCTGAAGCCCGGCCAGCCGGCCGTCTTCGACGCCGCGACGCGCGGGTGGCCCGTCGAGAGCCTGCGCGACATCCCCCCGGGCGAGTACTACGTGCAGGCCACGCTGAACGTCTACACGACCGTGACGCGCGCCGACGGCCACACGATCAAGGTCCACCTCGACCAGTGGGAGGGGCAGGATTACCGCCGCTCGCCGGGCAACCTCGTCACGAACGTCGAGAAGGTGCGCATCGACCCGTCGAAGGGCGGCGTCGTCAAGATCGCGTTCGCGAAGAAGCTCCCGCCCATCGAGGCGCCGAAGGACACCAGGTACGTCAAGTACCTGAAGTTCCGCAGCGACATCCTCAGCCGCTGGTGGGGCACGGACATCTACCTCGGCGCGATCGCGCTCCTGCCCGAGGGGTGGGCCGAGCACCCGAACGCGCGCTACCCGGTCATCTACAACCACGGCCACTTCCCGCGCGGCTTCTACGGCTTCCGTGAGCCTCAAACGGGCCAGGGTCCGGGAGGCTCCGCGGCTGCCGCGTCCCAGGGTCCGCCGCGCCCGGGGCAGGACCCGACTCCCGCGGGCCGCAGCTTCTACGACGAGTGGGTGTCCGGGAAGATGGGCCGGGTCATCATCGTCCAGATCCAGCATCCGACGCCCTTCTACGACGACTCGTACGCGGTGAACTCGGCGAACAACGGGCCGTACGGCGACGCGCTGTGGCAGGAACTGGTTCCGCGCGTCGAGAAGGAGTTCCGGGGCATCCCGGAGGGCTGGGCCCGCACGACCTACGGCGGATCGACCGGCGGCTGGGAGTCGCTGGCCTGGCAGGTCTTCTATCCCGATCGCCTCAACGGCGTCTGGAGCTTCTGCCCGGACCCGGTCGATTTCAGCTCCTTCCAGGCGATCGACATCTACCGCGACGACAACGCGTTTCACCCGAACAGCGAGTGGAAGAAAACGCCGGTCCGCCCGTGGAACCGGGGTCTGGACGACCAGACCTTCCTGTCCCAGTACGACGCCAATCACTACGAAGAGGTGCTGGGCACAAGGGGGCGCTCGGGCGAGCAGATGGACATCTTCATGGCGGTGTTCGGCCCGGCCGGCGCCGACGGCTACCCGAAGCTGCTCTACGACAAGTGGACGGGCGTCATCGATCGGTCGGTGGCGGAGTACTGGCGGGAGCACTACGACCTGCGCCACATCCTCGAGCGGGACTGGAAGACGCTCGGGCCGAGGCTGCGTGGCAAGATCCACGTGTTCATGGGCGATCAGGACACTTACCTGCTGGAGGAAGCGGCGTTCAAGCTGCAGCGGTTCCTCGAGGGCGCCACGGACCCGCCGTACGGGGGCTCTTTCGAAGTCGGCCGCCGGCAGCCCCACTGCTACTCGGGCGAGGCCGAGTTCGCGGGCCAGCGCCCGGAGCAGCGCTACATCCCGAAGATGGTCGAACGGATGCTCCTGACCGCGCCGGCAGGGGCCGACTTGAGCTGGCGTTACTGACGGAGGGCCACCATGGAACGCAAGAAGGCAAGCGACTTCGACCCGGACGTGCTGCTGCTGTTCGACGCGTACGTGCACGGCGCCATCGACCGGCGCGGGTTTCTCGCGAAGGCCTCGAAGTACGCGGCCGGCGGCGTGACGGCCGCGATGCTCCTCGACGCGCTGAACCCGAAGTTCGCCGAAGCGCAGCAGGTGCCGAAAGACGACACGCGGATCACGGCCGACTACCTTCCCTTCCCGTCGCCCCAGGGGAACGCGGTCACAAAGGGCTATCTCGTCCGGCCGGCCTCGGCGAAGGGCAAGCTGCCTGGCGTGCTCGTCGTGCACGAGAACCGCGGGCTCAACCCGCACATCGAGGACATCGCGCGCCGGCTGGCGCTCGACCACTTCGTCGCGTTCGCGCCGGACGCCCTCGCGCCGCTCGGCGGATACCCGGGCGACGAAGACAAGGCGCGCGAGCTCTTCCCGAAGCTCGACCAGGCCAAAACCCGCGAGGACTTCGTTGCCGCAGCCGCGTTCCTCAAGGGCCGCCCCGAGTGCACCGGCAAGGTGGGCGTCGTCGGGTTCTGTTACGGCGGCGGGATCGCCCACATGCTGGCAGCCCGCGTGCCTGACCTCGGTGCGGCGGTGCCGTTTTACGGGAACCAGCCGCCGGTCGAGGACGCCGCGAAGGTCAAGGCGCCGCTCCTGATCCACTTCGCGGAGAACGACGCGCGCATCAACGCCGGCTGGCCCGCCTACGAGGCGGCCCTCACGGCCGCGAAGGTCTCGCACACGTCGCATCTCTACCCGGGAACGCAGCACGGGTTCAACAACGACACGACGCCGCGCTACGACGAGGCCGCCGCGAAGCTGGCCTGGGGGCGGACGATCGCGTTCTTCAACACGCATCTCAGAGGATGAGGAAGGAGCCGTTCGTGGACCGCAGACTGATCGTCACGACACTGGCCGCGCTGGCGTTCGCGTGCGCCCCGGCCGCCGAGCAGGACAGCCCGTTGAACAAGGCCCCGGAAGGGTTCGTCAGCCTCTTCGACGGGAAGACGCTCGACGGATGGGTGGGCCGGCAGGGCACGTACAGCCCCTACGAACAGGCGAAGCTCACCGCCGAGGAGCTTGCGGCGAAGCAGGCGGAGTGGAACGCCGATCGCGACGTGCACTGGCGCGTGGACACGGCGAAGGGCGAGATCGTGTCGGACGGCCACGGCGTGCACCTGGCGACGGCACGCGACTACGGCGACTTCGAGCTTTTCCTGGACTGGCTGATCGTGAGCCCGAACGGCGACTCGGGCATCTACCTGCGCAGCTTTCCCCAGGTCCAGTTCTGGGACCCCTCCAACCCGCGCGAGCTCAAGAACGGCGCGGACAAGGGCTCGGGCGCGCTCTGGAACAACAACCCCGACAACCCCGGCCGGTTCCCGCTCGTCAAGGCCGACAACCCGATCGGCCAGTGGAACACCCTGCGCGTCAGGATGGTGGGCGACAAGGTCTGGATCTGGCTGAACGGCCAGCAGACGGTTGACGGCCAGGTGATGGACAACTTCTTCGACCGCACGCAGCCGATCCTGCCGAAGGGCCCCATCGAACTGCAGACGCACGGATCGGAGATCCGCTTCCGCAACGTCTTCATCAAGGAGATCTGACCGGGTCCTCGACTACCGGGACGGCGCCGTCCAGCCGACGACGCCGTCCCGGCTCATCGGGCGGGTCATCCAGCTCGTGTCCGGCAGGGGCAGCGCCAGGCACTGCTCAACCGTCAGCCATCCGTACCGCAACGGCATGTCGTTGGGGCGCCCTTTCTGGCTGACCCACGTCAGGCGGCGGCTCCGCTCGCAGAGCACGGCGAGGGCCAGCGTGCCCATCGTGTCGGCGGCGCAGTACTCCATGACCGCCGCGTACTCGCCCGCCTGCCAGAAGACCGGGGCGGCCGCACCGTCGATCCTGGACACGTCCCCGCTCCTCAGCCGCACCTCGCCGAGCTTCGGCGGCAGGCCCGCGCCCTTGAGCGCCGTGTCCAGCGCCAGCGGGTGGCCCCGCTCGCAGAGCACCTGGAACATCATGTCCACGCTGGCGCGCGCCAGCCGCGCGCACTCGGCGCGGCGCCCCGTCTCGTCGGCCAGCAGCCGGAAGTCGAACCCCGCGCCGTTCCACGTCACGATCCGGTCCCCGCGCGAGGCCGCCTGACCCAGCGCGTCGAGCACGCGCAGCGCGCCCGCGTTCGTCATGGCGTGCGTGTCCGGATCGAACAGCTCGGGAGACACGTCAGGGTCGAAGAGCACCGACGCGCGCGCCTCGCCTTCGCGTGCGATGGCCGCGCAGGCGATGCCCGGCCTCGACGCGAGGATGTCGGGCCCATCGGGCGCGGGCTTCGCGATTTCCATGTCGAACGCCACGAACGGCATGTCACCCTCCAGGTCGGACTCGCACTCCGCACCTTATCCCATTCGGGGCCTCGCGGGCGCTGATCCGACGGCGATGAGGGGCAGGAACCAGTCGGCGGGCGCGGCTCGCCGGAGGGCCGCCGCGAGCAGCCCGCTCCCCACGAACACCGCCACGCTCGCGGCCAGGAGGCCAGGGAGCGTGGCCGTGAGTCCCCCGGACGCGAGCCAGCTGGACGCGCCTCGGGCCAGGGCGAAGTGGATGATGTAAATGGGGTACGAGTACCGCACGGCCGGCCTGATCCACGCCAGCGACCCAGGCCGCCAGGGGCGGAGCAGGACGACGAAGAGGGACGTGCTGTAGAGCACGCGCGAGACGCCCGGCAGCGCCCCCGTCACGTGGATCAGGAGCGTCGCGGCCAGCGCCGCCGCCGTCAGCGCGCGGAACGACACCCGGGTGTACCACGCCGCGATCGCGTCGGCAGCCAGTGCGGCGGCCACTCCAAGCGGCACGAAATGCGCGTGCGCGCTCCCCTGCCGGAGCGCGACTCTCAGGCTCGTGTCCGCCTGCTCGACCCAGCTGTTCGTGAGATAGACGTACACGGACGGCCGCCCCCAGCTCGCGTACGCGGCGGCCACGGCGACACAGGCGGCCGCCGACACCCAACGGGCGCGCGGATGCCGCGCGACGAACCGCGCGAGCGGAAACACGACGAGAGCCCCGACCAGCAGGAACTGCAGGAACCACAGGTGCTCGTACCCGCTCAGCCAGATCGTGACGGGCGGCCAGAGGGGCGCCTCGTGCCGGATCGCGCGTCCCGCGACGTGCCAAGTCAGCCAGTAGATCGCCGTCCAGAGCAGGCAGGGCACGCCCAGCCGCCAGAACCGCCGGCCGGCGAACCGGGCGAACGGCTGGTCGGGCTGCCTCAGCATCGACCGCGTGACGACGAAACAGCTGATCAGGATGACGATGGGCAGCGAGCAGGCGCGGAGCCGCATCAGCACGTCGATCGACGGGCTCCACACCTGTCCCCCCGCGTGGTAGACGTGGAAGAGGACGATGCCGAAGATGCCGAGCGCCCTGAAGGCGTCGATCCCGTCGTACCGCGTCAAAACTCGACCTTCACGCCGATCTGCAGCTGGCGCGGCGCGTTGGCCGAGGTGTACTGGCCATACGTGTCGCGAGGCGCGAGCGCCGTGCCCCACGTCATGTTGATCCCGCCGAAATTGGTGCGGTTGAACAGATTGAAGGCTTCGAGCTGCAACAGCAGCGCGCGCCGGCCGCCGAGCCGGAACCGCTTCGACATCCGCACGTTCATGGCCGCGTAATCCGGCCCCTCGTACGAGTTGCGCTCGGCCATCACCCCGTCGATGAACGGGCGGTCGGGGCTGCTGTTGCCGTCCGCGTTGACGTCGGACCCGACCGACGGGTTCTCGGCCGTGCCGCTGCGATAGGTGAAGGTGCCTGAGAGCGTCCAGCCGCCGAACACGCCGAGCAGGATCGGGTTGCCGTCCGAACTGCGGGTGCGCCCGTAAGGCAGCTCCCACACGCCGGTGAGCGTGACGCGGTGCCGCTGGTGCTCGGCCGAGTAGGATCGCTCCGCGCGGCGGTTGTACGGGTCGTTGGGCTGCTCCGCCTGCGTGAAGTCGGATCCGTCGTCCTTGGCTTCCGACAGGATGTAGTTCGCGCGCAGCGAGTAGCCGTCCGCCAGGCGCTTCTGCACGGTGAACTGCACGCCATAGTAGGACGACCACCCGCTCGACGACACCATCTGGATGTTGTTGAAGAGCGGGTCGAGGCGGTTCTGCGAGCCGTAGTACGGCCGCCCGATCTGCTGCTCGGTCGGCTTGCTCACGCCGAGCGAGGCCGAGTTCGCCGCCGTCAGGACGGTGGGCGGCCCCAGGTTGACGTTGTCCGACACCAGCAGGCCAGACCCCCAGTTGCGCACGCCGTTGACCGCGATCGACCAGTGCGTGCCGAGTTGGCGCTCGACGCCCAGGCTGAACTGATCGACGTACGGGATCTCCATGTCGGGATCGGACTTGTTGATGCTCGGACGGGTGAGCGAGAAGCCCGGCGGCAGCTGGTTGCTCTCGGGGAACGCGCCGCGCGCAAATTGCGCCGCGGCGTTCGCCCCGCTCAGGGACACCGACTGGCGGGCGAGCAGCGAATTCCGGGCCACGAGCAGGAACACCTTGTCGTAGAAGCGGCCGTAGCCGCCCCGGACGATCGTGCGCCCGCCCCCGACCGGATCCCAGGTGAAGCCCGCGCGCGGCGACACGTTGTTCGCGTCGCGGTGGATCCCGTCGTCCAGCGGCGCTTCCAGCGGGTTCGAGCGGTCCCTCGGCACGTTCTGGGGCTGCGCGTCGTAGTCGTACCGCAGGCCGTAGACGAGCGTCAGCCGGTCGCTCACCGCCCAGGAGTCCTGCACGAACGCCGCGTAGAGCGTGTCGGGCAGGTCGATCACCGGGTTGCCGAAGCCCTGCGTGAACGTCGTGGGCGTGCCGTTGACGAACGACGCGAGGCTGCCGAAGCTGAAGCTGCCGGCGAAGCTCACCGGGAACGACGACGTCGCGGCGATGCGGGAGACGTCGCCGCCGGCCTTGAAGAAGTGCGCTCCCCGCTGCCAGCTGAGCGTGTAGCTGCCCTGCGTCGTGACCTCGTCGAGGATGACCGGGAAGTTCGTGTTGCGCCCCCACGTGGCGACGCCGGAGATGGAGACCCGCGGGCCGACCGCGTCGTTGGCGTACTGCTCGAGGTCCCGCGGCGCCACCTGCAGGCGCGCTTCCCCGAGGAGCGACGACGACATGACGTTGGTCCACGCCAGCAGGAACGACTGGTCCGTGCCGCGCTGGCCGCCGCCGCCCGACTCGGAGATCAGGCCGCCGATCCCGACGCCGCCCGCGTTCTCCTCGACGCTCCTGCCGTAGGTGTAGCGGAAGGCCAGCAGGTGCGCCGGGGTGAGCGTGTGATCGATCTTGACCGACGCCAGCGTGTCGCGGCGGGTGATGGGGTACACGCCGTTCGCGATCGACGTGACCGGGCTGCCGGGAATCGGGCGCGCCGCCAGCACGGCATTGATCGCCGCCACCGAGGCGTCGCTGATCGTGATCACCCCGCTTTCGTCCCGCTGCATCCGTTCGAAGGCCCCGAAGAAGAACGTGCGTCCCTGCTTCAGCGGGCCCCCGAAGGTGCCGCCGAAGTTCTGGCGCTGGAACTGGGGCTTGTCGCCCTTCACGAACGCGTTGCGCGCGTCCATCGACTCGTCGCGCACGTAGAGGAACGCGTTGCCGCGGAAGTCGTTCGTGCCCGAGCGCGACACGATGTTGACCAGCCCTCCCGATGCCCGCCCGAACTCGGGCGCGAACTGGCTCGTCACGACCTGGTACTCGCGCACTGCCTCCTGGCTGACCGTCAGGCGCGTATTGCCGTTGAGGGCGCCGTTGGCGTCCACGCCGTCGAGCGACACGTTGTTGCTGCGGGCGCGCTGGCCGTTGAAGCTGATGCCGCTCCCCTGCCCGCTCATCTGCTGGCCGGTGACGCCCGCGATCTGCGTCGAGAAGCTCAGGAAGTCCCGCCCGTTGCTCGGCAGGTTTTCGATCTCCGCGCGCGACACAACCGCCCCGGTCTGCGCCCGGCCCTGCTCGACGATCGGGGCCGCCGCGGTGACCGTCACCTCCTGGCTCACGCCCGCCGGCGGCAGGGTGATGTCCACCCGCAGCACCTGGCCCACTTCGAGCGTCAGGCCGTCCCGCTGCATCGTCGCGAAGCCGTCCATCGACACCTTCAGCGCGTAGGCGCCGGCCGGCACCGCCGGGATCCGGTAGCGGCCGATCTCGTTCGTCACCGACGTCCGCTCGACCCCGGTCTCGACGTTCGTGAGCACCAGGACCGCACCGGGGAGCACGCCGCCCGTTGCGTCGCGGACCGTGCCTTCGAAATCGCCGCCCGAGGCCGTCTGCGCGGCAGCGGGCATGGTGCCGGCGCAGAGGAGCGCGGCGGCCAGGAACAGTCCGGCCGCAGCCGGCAGAGAGCGGCGGAGGATGGTGTGCATGCCGCGAACCATACGCCTGCGCACCGGCGTGATCAACAATCATCTTCGATGGGCCGAGGTTTCCGTGCAGCCCTCCCGCTGACGGCGCTGCGCGCGGCTGTAGCCGCCCTGCTGGGTTTCGCCACGGCGGGGAGCGCCTGCCGCGCGGCCGGAGCGCCACCCCCAACGCCGGAGCCGCAGGCTGCCGAGAGCCCTGCGGTTGCGCAAGCGGAGCGGCCGGCGCTGTCGGCCGGGTTCGAGCCGCAGGCCCCGCGCGGAATGGTACGCATCGATGGCCGGGCGTTTGCCGACGACGACGGCCCGCGCCCGGCGCTCGGCGCCTCGCTCTTCTGGCTCGCGTGGGGCTACCGGCACGACCGCGGCCGCCTTGAAGCCAACCTGCGCTGGCTCGCCGACCGCGGCGTGGATTTCGTCCGGGCGCTCGGCGAGGTGGGCGGGCGCGGATGGGAGGACCGCGTCGTCGACCCGGAATGGCCCGACTACATCGACGTGATCCGCGGCGCCACGGCGCTGGCGAACCGGCACGGGCTCCGCGTCGAGTGGACGATCTTCGGGGGCGGCGCGTCCAGGACGACGGACGAATGGCGAGCGGCCGCCAGGAGGATGGTCACGGCCCTCCAGCCCGTCGCGGCCGGCGTCCAGTTCGTCGAGGTGCAGAACGAACAGCAGGGACCGCCGCTGGTGCTGGCGCGCGAGGTCGCCGCTGTGGTCCGGCGGGAACTCGGCGTGGAGGTGGCCGTCACCGGAACGCCCGAGCGGGAACTCGCGGCGGTCTACGCGGGCTCGGCGGCCACGCTGGCCACCATCCACTTCGACCGCCAGGCCGGCGAGGACGGATGGCGGTTCGCGCGGCAGGCGTGGGAGCAGCGCGACCGGGCCGGCCTGCCGGGCGCCTTCGTGAACAACGAGCCGGCCGGCATCGCCAGCAGCGTGCGCGCCGAGAACGACCCGGTCCGTGTGGCCAGCGACGCGCTGGCGACCTGGGTCGCGGGGGGCGCGGCCTACGTCCTGCACCACGGGGCGGGCATCCACGGCCGCCGGTGGACGCATCCCACCGCCGGGCCCAGGCAGGCCGACGCCTGGGCGCAGCCCGCG
>CAZBIP010000108.1:7059-11133 GCA_964491885.1 uncultured Vicinamibacterales bacterium | reverse complement strand
ACGATGGCGGCCAGCACCACCCCGCCGACACTGGTCTCCCGCCGGCGCAGCGCGCTGACGAGCGCCAGGATCGCGAGCGCCAGCGCGGCCGCCGCCAGCGGCAGGGCCAGCAGGCTCGAGTAGCGCAGGGCGACGCCCACGACGGGCAACGAGAAGTACACCGCGTCGCGGGCGCGCACCTCGGCGAGATCCATGCTGCCGAACCGGCGCGCCAGGGCGAGCGCCGCGTCTCCCAGGTGCTGCAGGCTCCCCCAGTCCAGGGCGGCCGCGGTGTCCAGGGGCGTGTGGTACCGCTCGGGGTTTCCGATGATCGCGAAGTTCAAGCCCGCGGCATCGAGTTTCTTCAGGACGGAGAAGTCGGTGTCGTTGGGAAGCCGCCTGTAGATCTCGTACGTCAGGGAGGACCCGGCGGGCCGGGCGACTTCCGACGCCCACGCGCCGACGATGGCCCCGTTGCCGGCGCTGGTCTCGAACATCTGGGCCGGGCCGCTCGTGCCGCGCGCTTCGAAGTTCAGCACCATCCGCACGTCCCGGGCCCGCGGGTGCCGGGTGGCGAACGCCTGGGCGCCAAGCATGCCGAACTCTTCGGCGTCGGTCAGCAGCACGATCACGTCGTTGCGCAGAGCCGGCCCGGTCTTCAGCGCCCGCACCGCTTCGACGATGGCCGCGACCCCCGCGCCGTCATCCGAGGCTCCTGGCCCGGCCGGGACCGAGTCGTAGTGGGCGACGAGCAGGACGGCGCCGGTGCTCGCCGTGCCCGGAATGCGGCCGATGAGGTTCTCGACGCGCGCGGCGCGGACGGCGGTGGTGCCGGCCTGGACCGTCGCGGCCTGCCGCTCGACGGCAACGCCGACGTTCTCGAACTCGGCGGCGAGCAGGTCGCGCACGCGGTCGTGGTCGGCCGACCCGGTGTGATGCGGGCGCTCGGCAATCCGCCGCACGAGCGCCGCGGCCCGCTCCGCCGAGAAGGCCGATGCCGGCGCGCTCGCCGGCTGCGCAGGCGGGGGCCCGCTGAACCACAGGGCGGCCGCGCCGAGGCCCGCGAGGCACACGGCGGACAGCGCAGCGCCCCAGCCCGTGCGGACCACGCCCACGGCGTCCTCCTGTCTTCAGCGAATGCCGAGCTTCGCGGCCTCCGCTTCGATCGCGGCCATCTCCTTCGCGAGATCCTCGAACCGCGTGAACGCATCGCGCCCGACCTTCTGATCGGCCTGTCCGATCATGGCGGCGACGTTCGCCAGCTGATCGATGAGCATCGGCTGCGGGTAGATGACGCCTGCGGCCGTCACGAGGCGGCCGTGCAACGCCTGCATCGCCCGGGCCGCCGGCGCGTTCGCCGGGGCCGCCTGGCGCGCCGCCGCGATCTTCGACGCCAGCGATGCCGCCCCGGCGATCGAGTCGCGCAGCTTCAACGCCAGGTCGAGTTGTTCCTGCAGGTCGGCCTGCGTCACGCCCGATGCCGCCACGCGCGGATCGATCCGCACCTCGATCGTCCGCGACTGGCTCCACTCCCCCGCGGAGAGGCGCGCCAGGTACGAACCCGGCACGACCAGCGGCCCCGACGCGCCGCCGAGCCCCTCGTACCGCAGATCCCAGACGAACCGGTTGTGCCACTCGTGCTTCGTGAGCGGCGCGCCGCCCCGACCCCGCCGCCTGCCCGCGGCCTGGGCTCCCGCTGCTGCCTCGGCGGCCGGGCCCGTCGTGAGCGTCCTGATGGCGCCGCCCTTTCCGTCCAGGATTTCGAGCTTCACCTCGCCCGCCGGCTCGCCCGCGAGGTAGTAGTCGAACACCGCGCCGGGCGCCGGGTACTCCGGCTGCTCCGTCGATGCGCTCATCGGCCGGTAGCGCCACCGGTACGCCTCGCGCGGCTGGAAGAGGTAAGCCTCCGAACGCATGACCAGCCCGTGCCGCGTCGCCAACTGCTGGAGCAGTGTCACGTTGTCCAGGATCCAGAACCCCCTCCCCATCGTCGAGAGCACGAGATCCTGGCGGTGAACGCGGATGTCCGTGACCGGCGTGTGCGGCAGGTTGAGCTGCAGCGACTGCCAGTGCGCGCCGTTGTCGAACGAGACGAACAGGCCGAACTCCGTGCCGGCGTAGAGCAGGCCTTCCTGCGACGGGTCTTCGCGGACCACGCGCGTGGGGTGGTCCCCGGGGATGCCGTTGCGGCCGTCGGTCAGGCGCGTCCACGTGGCGCCGTAGTCCGTCGTCGCGTAGATGTAGGGCTCCAGGTCGTGCTCGCGCAGGTAGCGGTACACGGCGATGTAGGCCGAACCCTTCCGGTGGGGCGAGTCCTCGATCGTCTGGACGCGCCCGCCCGGCGGCAGGTCGGGCGGCGTCACCTTCCGCCACGTCTTGCCCGCGTCGCGCGAGACGTGGACCGGGCCGTCGTTCGAGCCGGCCCACAGGACGCCCTTTTCCAGGCGAGATTCCACGAAGGCGTAGAGGCTGCTGTAGACCTCCTCACCCGTGATGTCGCGCGTGATCGGCGTGCCCGGCGTGATCTGCTTGTCCGGCTCGTACGCCGTCAGATCGTGGCTGACGATCTCCCAGGTCACGCCCTCGTCCGTCGAGCGGTGCACGACGTGCGACGCCTGGTAGATCGTCTTCGGGTCGTGCGGCGACAGGTAGACCACCGTCTGGCGCGGGAACCGGAACGCGATGTCCTTCGGGTTGTGCCCGTAGCGGTGCTGCGGATACACCCAGTAGTGCTGCTCCTGGCCGGTGGCCGTGACGTACCGGCCGACCTGGCCCTTGCACGCGCCCCACACCACCGAGCCGTCGGGCCGCGGCCACACCTGCCCCGTCTCGCACCCGGACACCTGGCCCCAGAGCTGCAGCGGCGAGTCCGGGCTCCACGACACGGGCGGCAGGCTCGGCACGACGACGGTCGTGTTGTCCTGCTGCGGGCCGTAGAGGCGATAGGGGTACTGCTCGTCCACCGACACCATGTAGAACTCGCCCGTCGGCTGGTTCATGATCGACGACCACGTCCTGCCGCCGTCACGCGTCACGTTCGCGCCGCCGTCGTTGCACTGGATGGCGTAGGCGGGGTCGTCGGGGTTGAACCAGATGCCGTGGTTGTCGCCGTGCGGCGTCGGCACCTGCGAGAAGTTCCGGCCGCCGTCCGTGGACTTCCACAGGCCGAGCTCGTTCACCCACACCTCGTTCTCGTCCTTCGGGTTGACGTCCACGTAATGGAAGTAGAACGGCCGGGCGCGCAGCCGCGTGCTGTTGTTGACGAGGGCCCACGTATCGCCGCTGTCGGTGGACTTGTAGAGCCCGCCTTCCTGGCCGGGCGCTTCCACCATCGCGTAGATCGTCCGCGGATTGCTCCGCGCGATGTCGATGTCGATCTTGCCGATGAGCTTCATCGGCAGCCCCACGCGCGGGTGCCCCCACGTCTCGCCGCCGTCGGTCGACTTGTAGATGCCGCCCTCGTCAGCCGGACCGCCGCTGACGATGTCCCACCCCTTGCGGAAGCCGCGGTACATGCCCGCGAAGACCTCATTCGGATTGGAGGGATTGACCGCGACGACGCGCGCGCCGGTTTCGCGGTTGACGGTGAGTACGCGCGACCAGTCGCGCCCGCCGTTCGTCGTCTTGAAGACGCCCCGGCGATCGGTCGGGCCGTAGGGCGACCCCATCACCGCCAGCCAGACGATGTCCGGGTTGGTCGGGTGAATGGCGATCGAGCCAATCTGGCCGCCGTCCTTCAGGCCCGCATGTATCCACGTGCGTCCCGCGTCAGTGGACTTGTAGACGCCCCGGCCGATGATGACGTTGCTGCGGATGGCCGCGCTCCCGGTCCCGACCCACACGATGTCCGGGTTCGACTCGGAGACGGCGATGGCGCCAATGGACCCTGTCTCGATCTGGCCGTCGCTGATGGGGTCCCACGACGCGCCGCAGTCGGTCGTCTTCCAGACGCCGCCGCCCGTGGCGCCCATGTAGAAGGTGCAGGGCTGCTGGCGGACGCCGGCGATGGCCGTCACGCGGCCGCCGCGGTGCGGGCCGACGGTGCGGAACCGCAGTCCCTGGAACATGACCGGGTTGACCACGGCGTTCGGGTCG
>CAZBIP010000108.1:3458-6959 GCA_964491885.1 uncultured Vicinamibacterales bacterium | reverse complement strand
GCGTTGGGTCATCGTCATCGGAGCATTCCTGAGCGGTTGTCGGGGACTGGCGTTCCGCGAAGTATACCAGCGCGAAACGGGCCCGTGGCACGAGCAGGGCGCGGGGCGGCGGGCCGCGGGCGTCACTCAGCAGGGCGTGTGGTTGGCGGGCTGCGGGGTGTCAGACGACGTAGCGCGCCACCGCCACGTAGTGGCAGGCGCTGCCGGCGAGCACGAAGACGTGCCAGATGGCGTGGCTGTAGCGGAGGCGGTCCCAGGCGTAGAAGACCACGCCGCCCGTGTAGGCAAGGCCGCCGGCGAAGAGCCAGGCGAGGCCCCCGGGAGCGACGTGCTCGACGAGGGGCTTCAGCGCGACGAGCACCGTCCAGCCCATGCCGAGGTAGAGCACCGTCGAAATCACCGGCCAGCGCGGGCCGAACACGACCTTCGTCGCGATGCCGACGATCGCCAGGCTCCAGACGATGCCGAGGAGGGTCCAGCCCCAGGGGCCGCGCAGGCTGACCAGCGCGAATGGGGTGTAACTGCCGGCGATGAGCAGGAAGATGGCGGAGTGATCCAAGACCTGCAGGACGTGCCGGGCGCGTGTGAACGACAGGGCGTGGTAGAGCGTGGACGCGAGGTAGAGCAGCACCAGCGTCGTGGCGTACACGGCGCACGCGACGATGCGCCAGGGGTCGCCGGTGCGGGCGGCCAGGATGAGGAGGAAGACCAGCCCCACGAGGCCCAGGACCAGGCCGATCCCATGGGTCAGGCTGTGCGCCACTTCCTCGCCGAACGACCACGCGCGATCCGTGCTCACGGCCTACCAGTCTACCCCCGTGCATCGGCGGCGGTGAAGCAGTATCATGAGTAGTTGCGCCATATGTCGCACGAACCGGCGGAAATCACCGTCGCGTTGCAGCCGCGCGCGCGTTTCGACGCGATAGACGTCCGGAACCGGATCCTCGCCGTTCACGGCGACGTGCTGGCCGAGTTCCCACGGGCGTATTACGTCTCCCTCCACACGACGGCCGGCTACCTGGAGCAGGGGCTGGCGGCGCGCCTGACGCGCCGGGCCGAGAACGGCGTCGATCTGTACATGGACGCCTACCGGTCGGTGTTCCCGGAGGACGCCGGGTACGAGCACGACAAGCTCGAGCTCAGGACCGAGCTGAGCGCCGACCAGCGGGCCGTGGAGCCGCGGAACGCCGATTCCCACCTGGCGTTCATGGCGTCGGGCCTGCGCGCGTGCGTGTCCTACCGGACCGGGGACGGCCCCGTCTGGTTCGTGGACCTCGACGGCGTCAACAACGGGGCGCCGAGGCTGCGGCAGACGACCGTCCTGGCCTACAACCACGAGGTGCCCGTCTGGCGGGCGCGGGTCACGATCCCCGTGTCGGGGCACCCGATGGACTCGGTGAACCTGCGGGACCCCAGGGTCGGGTTCTACGAGATGCTCGAGGAGGCCATTGCGCGGTACGGCGTGACCAAGGGGCGGCTCAGAATAGAGCTGGATCCGCTGGAACGGCAGGCCGGACTGACGGTGAACGAGTACGAAACCCTCCTGATGCGGCACGACCTGATGGAGGTGCTCCACAACCCCTTCAGGTTCATGCTGGAGAAGGGGCGGCACGCGTGGGCCGACCCGCGCTCCATCCCCGCCAAGACCCGCGACTACGCCAAGTACGACATCGTCCGGCTGGTGAACAAGCTGGTGGACTCGATGGGGCTGAACGAGAGCGTTATCGAGCGCTGGGTGGCCAGGGCGATGGCCGTGCCGGCCGAACGGCTGCTCCGGCTGAAGCGGACCGTGAACCTGTTGGTTTCAGACACCGAGACGCCCGGCCGCGGCCTGATCGTCCAGGGAACCTACCAGAGCCCGATCCTCGTGCAGTGGCAGCAGGCCGCGACGCGGAGCCGGACGGTAGAAATTACTCTGGCGCGCTTGATTTAAGTCTATATTCTTCATTCCTAGCACTAATTCTCAATTATTTATCTTTCTCCTGTCTGTTTTTGTGTTAACCTCTGCCAGTTCTGCCGGCATGAGCTGGCTCTGCAGAGGAGGCACATCGTGGATCAGGCGCCGCTCCGGACCTACCTGGAAATCCCGTACGACCGTCTCGAGGAAATGAACCTGGCGTCGAAGCAGCAGCGCTTGGAGCGGTCCGACCCCGGAGCGATCCGGGAGGAGCGGCTGAAGTACCTGACGGACGAGAAGCGGATCAAGGCCGTGACGGTGTGCTTCACGGACCTCGAAGGCCGTTTCCACATGCTGGACTACGACAAGAAGTTCCTCTTGAAGGCCGGCGACAACCTGACGTTCGACGGGTCGTCGATCCGGGGCTTCTCGCAGCAGGCGGAGTCGGACCTGCGCCTGGCGGTGGACTGGCCCGCGTTCTACTGGCTGCCGGCCGACATCTTCGGGCCGGGCAAGGTGCTGGTCTTCGGCGAGGTGCTCGAGCGTGACGGCTCGCGGTACGCGGCCGACATGCGGAGCCGGCTGAAGCGCTACGGCGCGGAGCTCTTCGAGCGGGACGGCACGGTGATTCACGCCTCGAACGAGATCGAGGGGTTCCTCTTCAAGGGCCGGGACGCCGAGCGGCAGTATCACATCGCCGGGGCGTTCGAGTTCATCTCGACGGGCGGCTACTACCACTCCCTGCCGGGCGACGCGCTGCGGCAGTTCATCGACCATTCCGCCGAGGCGCAGCGGGCGCTGGGGTTCGGCAACGAGAAGGACCACCCGGAGGTGGCGCCGTCGCAGTTCGAGATGAACTACGTCTACACCGAGGCGTGCGTCGCGGCGGACCAGGTGCAGCTCTACAAGCTCGTCTGCCGCCAGGTGGCGCAGCAGCTCGACATGACGGCGTCGTTCCTGCCCAAGCCGGTGACGGGCGTGAACGGCAGCGGCATGCACACGAACCTGTCGCTCGCGCGCGGCGGGCAGAACCTGTTCCACGACGCGGCGGGCCAGGACGGGCTGTCCGCGGCCGGGTGGGACTTCGTGGATCGCATCCTGGCGAGCGCGAACGACGTCTGCCTGATCCTGAACCCGAGCGTGAACGCGTACCGGCGGCTCGACCCGCACTTCGAGGCGCCGAACCAGATCAAGGCGTCGCCGATCAACCGCGGGGCGATGGTGCGGATTCCCCTGGCGAACGCGAAGTCGGCGCGCATCGAGGTCCGGTCCATCGCCCCGGACGCGAACCCGTACCTGGCCATCTACGCGCTGGTGCGGACGGGGCTCGAGGGGCCGCTGCCGGAGGACGCCGACACCGAGACGCGGCGCGCGCGGACCCGCTTCCTGCCCGACAACATCTACGACGCGATCCGCCACTTCAAGGGGAGCGCGTACGTCACGAAGCTCCTGGGCGAGGACGTGCAGACGAAGTACGCGGAGGTGAAGCAGCTCTCGGCCGACCGCTGCCCCAAGGCGCTCGGCTCGGTCATCAAGACCTGCGAGGTGCAGTTCCACCACGAGGTGACGAATCAGTATCTGTGGAGCAGGTTCTAGGCTGGGGG
>CAZBIP010000108.1:0-3358 GCA_964491885.1 uncultured Vicinamibacterales bacterium | reverse complement strand
AGCCCGAACACGAAGTACGTCAGGCACAGCAGCGCGAGGACCACGCTGCCCCAGTTCAGTTCGCGCGCGCGGCCGGCGGCGATCTTCGCGGCCGGGTAGATCACCAGCCCTGCCGTCAGGCCGTTCGCGATGTTGTACGTGAAGACCATCAGCGCGATGCACGCGAACGCCGGCAGCGCTTCCGTCAGGTCGTCGAAGTCGATCTTCCGCATCGACGCGACCATCAGCATGCCGACGGCCACGAGCGCGGGGCCGTACGCGTAGCGCGCCTGCTGCAGCGGCCCGGCGAGCGGCAGCAGGAACAGGGCCGCCAGGAACAGCAGGCCCGTGACGACAGCCGCGAGGCCCGTCCGCGCGCCTTCGCGGATGCCGGTGGCCGACTCGATGTACGCGCCGCTCGTGGACGACCCGACCAGCGAGGCGAAGACGCACGACAGCGCGTCGACCAGCATCGGCTTCTCGACCTCGGGGAAGTTGCCGTCCTTGTCGAGCATGTTGCCGGCCGCGCCGACGCCGACCAGCGTGCCGAGCGTGTCGAGGAACGACATCAGCACGAGCGTCAGCAGCACGGGCAGGAAGCTCAGCCGCAGCACGCCCGCGATGTCGAGGCGCAGCGCGATGGGCGCCAGCGAGTACTCCCCGGTGAAGGGCATCGCAAAGAGGCCGTCCGGCGCGGGCGCAAAGCCCATGGCGTAACCGCCCGCCGCGGCCGCCGCCATGCCGATCAGGATCGCCCCGGGCACCTTCCGCATCATCAGCACGACGATCGCGACGAAGCCGGCGACAGCCAGCAGCACCTGCGGGTCGTGGAGGGCGCCGATCTTGAGCGGCACGTCGGGGGCCCGGAGCAGCGTCTGCCCGGGCGCCATCAGCGCGGCCGCGGGCAGGCCGGCCGCGCCGCTCGTCACGATGCCGGTCTGGTACAGGCCGATGAGCGCGAGGAACAGCCCGATACCGGCCGCGAAGCTGTGCTTCATGCTGGCCGAGACCGCATTGGCGAGCTTCGACCGCACATGGAACACGGTCAGCAGCAGGAAGACGATGCCGGCGACGAACACCGAGCCGAGGCGCTGCTCCCAGGTCGCGCCGAGCGCCACGAGGCCGAAGGCGATGAAGGCGTTCTCGCCCATGTAGGGCGCGACGGCGATGGGCCGGTTCGCGTAGACGCCCATCAGCAGCGACCCGAATGCAGCCGTCAGGATGGTGGCGACGGTGCCGGGGCCGACGGGGATGCCGGCCGCGCTCAGGATGGCGGGGTTCACCACGATGATGTAGGCCATCGTGACGAACGTGGTGACGCCGCCGAGCACCTCGCGGCGCACCGACGACCCGCGGCTCGCGATCTCGAAGAACCGGTTCAACACGGGCGACCTCGGTCTTGCCTGGGCACCGGGCAGACGGCGCGGCCGGGTCACGCCCCGGTCGGGGCCGAGGCGCGGCACGGCGCCGGTTCAACCACCGTCGCCGAGCGTCACGCGGTGGCGCGGCGGATGCGCTCGATCTTCGCGTCGCGTTCCGACGCCAGGCGCTCGCGCTCCCGCCGGTACTGGTCCTCTGCCTGCGCCCGCGCCTCGGGCTCCATCGCACGGCGCATCGACGACTGGTGCAGCACCTCGCACTCGGCGGCCTTGGCCTCGTAGAAGTTGCGCACCTCGGCGATCTCGGCGCGCTGCTTGTCCGTCAGGGGCGCCAGTCCCCCGCCGGACTCGACGTCCTTCTTCCGGAGCCGCTCCATCGCCAGCTCGTACGCGCTCTTCGGGGCTTCGTCATCGGCGCTCATGGGGCGATGGTACCATGGGGCCAGGTCTCGAAATCGCAGAAGTCGAGGGCTGACCCCAGATGCACGTCACACCCGCCATCCGCGCGCTCCGAGCGGCCGGCGTGCCGTTCACCGAACACCCCTATCGCTACGAGGACCACGGGGGCACGCGGGTCCCGGCGCGCGAACTCGGCGTGCCCGAACACGCCGTCGTCAAGACGCTCGTCATGGACACCGACACGGGCGCGCCGCTCATCGTCCTCATGCACGGCGACCTCGAGGTGTCGACGAAACAGCTCGCGCGCGCCATCGGCTGCAAGCACGTCCAGCCCTGCCGCCCCGAAGTGGCGAACCGCCACTCCGGCTACCTCGTCGGCGGCACCTCGCCCTTCGGCACGCGAAAGCCCCTGCCCGTCTACGTCGAGCGCACGATCCTGGACCTGCCGCGCATCTACATCAACGGCGGCGCGCGCGGCTTCCTCGTGGGCATGGCGCCGGCCGACCTCGCCCGCGTCCTGAACCCGACGGCGGTGCACGTTGGAGTTCACGCATCTCGGCCTGGCGACGACGGCTAGAGCTGGTTGACGTCGGTCCAGGAACGGGATCTCCTGTCGGCGCGTCATAACGGCGAGGTCAACTGATGTTCGGTCAATCGCGCAAGACGACGATGGTGAAGGCGGAGGAGGCGTTGAAGGGCCGCAGTAGGCCCATGCGGATTGCCGCCAGGCACGCCGTGCTCGACACGCCCATGCAGCCTCCCTTCCCCGCCGGCCTTGACACGGCGCTGTTCGCACTCGGCTGCTTCTGGGGCGCCGAGCGGAAGTTCTGGCAGGCGAAAGGCGTCTTCACGACGGCCGTGGGCTATGCTGGGGGATTCACGCCGAACCCGACGTACGAGGAAGTCTGCGGCGGCATGACCGGCCACGCCGAGGCCGTGCTGGTGGTCTTCGATCCAGGCGCCGTCGCGTACGACGCGCTGCTGCGCATCTTCTGGGAGAACCACGACCCGACGCAGGGCATGCGCCAGGGCGCCGACGTCGGCACCCAGTACCGGTCCGCCATCTACGGCCTGACCGACGGGCAGCTTGCTGCGGCCCGCGCGAGCCGCGACGCGTACCAGTCGAAGCTGACGGCGGCCGGGTTCGGCCGGATCACCACCGAGATCGTTCCCGCGTCGGGGTTCTACTACGCCGAGGACTACCACCAGCAGTACCTGGCGAAGAACCCCAACGGCTACTGCGGCCTCGGCGGCACGGGCGTCGCCTGCCCGGTCGGCATCCCGCCGCTCACTTGATCTTCTTCGCCGGCATGTCGCGCCGCCCTGGCGGAGCCCCCCCGTAGCCGCGACCGGGTGTCGGTCCCGCTGGCCAACGTGAAGTGGTTGATCATGCAGCCGGGTTGAGGACCCGGCCCCGGAGTCTGATTACAATAGGCCGATTGACTGGCCCCCGGGGGTCCGCCGCGTCGGGCCCGTGTGTCCTCATGTTATTCCTGCGCCGTCGTTACCTACTCGCCGCCTGCTGCGCCGCCGTCGTCTTCGCGGCCGCCGCGGCTTCGCCCGCCTGGGCCATCGAGGGCCGCGTGATCGACGCGCGCACG
>CAZBIP010000107.1:3522-11198 GCA_964491885.1 uncultured Vicinamibacterales bacterium | reverse complement strand
GGACGTCGCGCCCCGGCACCCGCACCTCGATGCTGTGCCAGCCGCCTTCCGTGTCCGCCCCCCCGGCCGGGGCCGGCGCGTACCCGAGCAAGTACTGCTCACGCAGGTCCGTGGCGACGCTGCTCAGCGCCTCGTCGAGAGCCTTCGGGTTCTTCAGCGCGAACGAGCGGCCCCCCGTGAGGGACGCGATCTCGGCGAAGACCGACGGCGCGGGACCGTCGATCGCGATGGGGTAGACCAGCACGTCCGATCGGCGGGCACGATCCAGCACCGCCGCCGGCGTCGCCTCGCTGTACCGGTCTTCCCCATCCGACAAGACGATGAGGGCGCGCCGGCCGGGCGCGGGCTGGATCAAGCCGATGCCGGCGATGAGGGCGTCGTAGAGGCTGGTCGTGCTCCAGGGCGTCAGCGCGTCGAGCGCCCGGTGCTGGGCGGCACGATCGCGCGACAGCGGCGACAGCACGGTCACGGCGCCTGACACCCCGATGAGCATGACCTCGTCTTCGGGCCGCAGCCGGCCGAGAAACCGTCGAGTCGCGCCCGCCGCCAAGCGCAGGCGGTCGCCGGTCATGCTGGCGCTATGGTCCAGGGCGAGGGCCAGCGCCAGCGGGAAGTCGCCGGCGGAGAACACCTGGATGTCCTGCCGGCGCCCGTCCTCGAGCACTTCGAAGTCAGCGGCTGCCAGCCCGCGGACCGGGTTGCCGGCCCGGTCGGAGACCGTGGCGTACACCTCGACGAGGTCCACCGACGACGCGAACTGGCCGGCGGTGCGAGGCGCCGCCGACAACGCCGTCAGCCCCGCCGCAGGGATGACGAGGCACGAGATCAGGGTCCGGACGCGCATGCCCCATGCTACACCGGGGCTCTGCGCTTTGGTGTCCAGGTCAGGGACGGCGCCGCACGATCCGGCACTTTGAGCCTCGATCACGGCCCCCTGGCGCCTATAATCGAAGAATGATGCGGACGCGCGTGCCTCCGGCGCGGTCTGCCGTCAGAAGGAGTGTCCTATGCTTCGGTCCAGCACCGCCGCCGGATTGCTCGTTGCGCTCGTCGTGGCCGCCGCCGCGTGCCTGGCGATGCCGGCTCCGGCAGTCGCCCAGGAGCAGCAGTTGTCCGCCGCTGACGTCCAGCGGCTGCAGGAAGGCGTCTTCGACGCCGACCGGGAAGTCGCGCGGCTGCGGGAGCGCAACGCCGAGAAGGCAGACACGCTGCAGGCGCGGCTCGACGATCTGCGCGACGAGGTGATCTACCTGAAGGTCAAGCAGCGGAAGGAAGGCGCTTCCCGCGCCGACTACAGCAAGCTGCGCGACCAGATCGACGACATCCGCATCGAGGCGCGCCAGGCTCCGGCCGCCGCGAGCCGCGAGGCTCAGGACGCCGAGCCGGTGCGCCAGGGCACGACGACGCGGCCGAACGAGATCCCGACCGGGACGGAAATCGACCTGCGGCTCGAGACGCCGCTGACCTCGGACACCGCCAAGGTGGAGGACCGGTTCACGGCGTCGACCATCGAGGATCTCTACAACGGCAGCCTGCTGCTGATCCCCGCCGGCTCCTCCGTCAGGGGCGTCGTCACGGCCGTGGAGCGGGCCGGCCGGCTCGATCGGACCGGCAGGCTCACGCTCGCCTTCGACCAGGTCACCGTCAACAAGCAGTCGTACCCCATCCGTGCGGTCGTGACGCAGGCGCTGGAGGCCGGCGGCTACCGGAAGGACTCGAAGAAGATCGGCACCGGGGCCGGCGTCGGCGCGATCATCGGCGGCATCCTGGGCGGCCTGAAGGGCGCCATCACCGGGATCCTGATCGGCGGCGGAGGCGTGGTGGCCGCGACGGAGGGCCAGGACGTCAACCTGGCCGCGGGGACCGTGCTGCGCGTCCGCTTCGAGGCGCCGCTGACGGTGAAGTAGGCCGGCACCGGGACCGGTCGGGTGCGGCGGGTGCAGGACGGCGGCCGACCGTCCGATACACCCCTTCGTACGGTCCCGGCCGGGAACAGGGCTGGTGCACCTGAAGGAGGTTCAGGGATGCGGAACAGGATGCTGGTGTGCGCCGCGCTCGTGGGTGCGGCGCTGCTGATGGGCGGAGACTCGTCTGCGCAGTCGAGGTCGGGCAGGCAGGTCGTGGCGGTCCTGGACTTCGAGTTCGGCACGATCGAACGCTGGTGGGGTCAGGACGACATCGGCAAGGGCGTCGCGGACCAACTGGTGGATGAGCTGGTGAACGACGGCACGTTCCGCGTCGTCGAGCGCAAGAAACTGGGCGCGGTCCTCGGAGAACAGGACCTGGCGCGGAGCGGCCGGGCCGACCCGAGCGCGGCGCAAATCGCCAGGGTCGGCAAGGTGCTGGGCGCGCGCTACCTGCTGGTCGGATCGATCACCAAGTTCGCCGTGGAGCAGAAGGGCGGCGGCCTGCGCGTCAAGGGGATCGGGATCGGCGGCGGCGGCGCGAAGGCCGAGGTCAACCTGACGGCCCGGCTGATCGACACCAGCACGTCGGAGATCCTGGCGTCGGTCAAGGCGGAGGGTTCGTCGAAAAAGGGCACGGCCCTCAACCTCTCGAAGGGCGGCACCGGCCTGAACATGCGCTCGAGCGAGTTCCGCGAAAGCGCGCTTGGCGACGCGCAGGAGAAGGCGTGCGTGGACGCGGTGAAGCGGCTGGTCGCGCGCGCGGACCGCTTGCAGTAGCACGAGGCGGAGCGGATCCCCGATCCGCTCCGCGCGTGTCTCCGGCTCTCGTTACTTCGTCCCCGGCGCGGCCAGCGCCACGCCCGGCACCTGCCCGTTGGCGTCGAGCAGGCGCGTCGCGATCAGGTTCTCCACCACGGCGCCGTTCCGCAGCGCGCCGAGGAACGCCGACCGCAGCAGCTGCACGCGCCGGTTCCGCAGGCCCTCGGTGATGGCCTGCTTCACCTCCGGCATGCTCAAATCCTTCTGGCCCGCCGGGTCCTTCGCGATGACCACCAGCACGGTGTACGCGCCGTTCGCGTTCAGCAGGCGCGCGGAGCCGATCGTGCCCTTGAGGACCGCGTCACGCAGCTGAGGCGGGGCCTGGCGCAGCGCCGACACCGGCACGAAGCCCAGGTCGCCGCCGCGCGGCGCGGTCTCGGGGTCCTCGGAGAAGTCCGCGGCGACGTCGGAGAACTGGGCGCCGGACTTCAGGCGCTCCATCACCGTCTGCACCTTGGCCGCGGCCTCCTGGGGGGTCGTGGCGTCGCTGTTGGTCCGGTTGGCCACGCGCGCGTCGCGGACCGGCGTGATGACGATTTGCCCGAGGCGGTACGCGTCCTCCGTGCGGTTGAACTGCGCGCGGTTGGCGTCGAAGTAGGCCTGCACCTCCTGGTCGGTGATCGTCACCTTCGACGCGACCTCGCGGTCGAGGATCTTCTGCACCAGCATGTCGCGGCGCAGGCCCTCGCGCATGTCGCCGGCGGTCAGGTTCCGCTTGGCCAGTTCCTGCTGGTAGGTCTCGTCGGGGATGTTCTTCCGCGCCTCCACGTAGGCGGCGTCGAGCTCGGTGTCCGGCAGCTCGATCTTCAGCTCCCGCGCCTTGGCGATGAGCAGGTCCTCGGTGATCAGCTCGTCGAGCAGCGCCAGCTTGGCGGCGGTCGCTTCCTCCTCGGAGGCGGGCGCGGTGGCCGGCGGGTTGATGCGGTAGGCCTTCTCCACGGCGTCCCGCGTGATCTCGCGGCCGTTCACGACGGCCCACGCGTCGGCGGACACGGGCGGAGCGGCCGGCTTCGACTGGCACGCGGCGCCGAGGCCGGCGAGCGCACACGCGAGGAGCAGGGCGGCGAAGGGTTGGCGCAGGGACGTCGGCTTCGGATTCATCATCCGAACATTCTACGCGCCCCGCGCCCCGGCCGGAAGCCGTCTACCTCATGAACGGGTACTCGAAGGCGGTGGCGGGCAGGAAGGTTTCCTTCACCGTCCTCGGGCTGATCCACCGCAGCAGATTCAGCGGGCCGCCGGCCTTGTCGTTGGTCCCGGAGCCCCGGGCGCCGCCGAAGGGCTGCAGGCCGACCATGGCGCCGGTCGGCTTGTCGTTGATGTAGAAGTTGCCGGCGGCGTAGCGCAGGATGCGGCACGCCTCGACGAAGGCGTAGCGGTCCCGCGAGAACACCGCGCCCGTCAGCGCGTACGGCGACGTCGTGTCGCACAGGCGCAGGGCGTCCTCGTACCGGTCGTCGTCGTACACGAAGACCGTGAGCACGGGCCCGAAGATCTCCTCCTCCATCGTCACGAAGTGCGGGTCCGTGGTCTCGATGACCGTCGGCTGGATGTAGTAGCCGGCCGACTTGTCGCCGACGCCGCCGCACAGGACCCGGGCGGAGCCCGACGCCTTGGCCTTCCCGATGTACGCCATGATGCCGTCGAAGGCCGGCTCGTCGATGACGGCGTTCATGAAGTTGCCGAAGTCGCGCACGTCGCCCACCCGGATGCGGCCGATCATGTCGAGCATGGCGCCGCGGACCTCCGGCCAGAGCGAGGCCGGGATGTAGGCGCGCGACGCGGCCGAGCACTTCTGACCCTGGTACTCGAAGCCGCCCCGGACCATCGCCGTGGCCACGGCCAGCGGATCCGCCGACGCGTGCGCGAAGATGAAGTCCTTGCCTCCCGTCTCGCCGACGATGCGGGGGTAGGAGCGGTACGAGGTGAGGTTGGCCGCCACCGACCGCCACAGCTGGTTGAACGTGGCGTTCGACCCGGTGAAGTGAATGCCCGCGAGCATGGGGTGCCCGAGGGCCACGCCGCCGACCACCGACCCCTGCCCGGGCACGAAGTTGACGACGCCCGGCGGCAGCCCGGCTTCCATCAGGACGCGCATGAGGTGGTAGTTCGACAGCAGCGACGTGGTCGCGGGCTTCCACACCGTCGTGTTCCCCATCAGGGCCACCGCGAGGTTCAGGTTCGAGGCGATGGCCGTGAAGTTGAACGGGCTCACGGTGAAGACGAAGCCCTCGAGGGGCCGGTACTCCATGCGGTTCAGCTGCTCGACGGTCGAGCGCGGCTGGCCGGCGTAGATCTGGGACGCGAAGTAGACGTTGTAGCGGAGGTAGTCGATGGTCTCGCACGCCGCGTCGATCTCGGCCTGGTGCGCGCTCTTGGCCTGCCCCAGCATCGTCGACGCGACGATCCGGTTGCGGTGCGTCTTCGACACGAGCTCGGCCGCCTTCAGCAGGATGGACGCGCGCTCGATCCACGAGAGCGTGGACCACGCGTCGTGCGCGGCGACCGCCGCCTCGGCGGCGCGCTGGACCTCGGCCTCGCCGGCCATGTGGCAGCGCGCGAGGACGTGCCCGTGGTCGCACGGCATGACCACCGGCTTGATGCGGCCGGTCCGCACCTCCCGGCCGCCGATGATGAGCGGGATCTCGATTTCCCCGCCGGCCTGGCGCGCGACCTCCGCCTGGAGCGCCTCGCGTTCGGGGGCCCCGGGGGCATAGTCGAAGACCGGCTCGTTCTGAGGCACGTCGAACAGGAACACGCTGTTGTTCACGGTCGTCCTTTCTGGCCCTTGGCGCCCTTCGACCATCATGCCAGAGGTGGACGGTGGAAGGGAACGCGGGGCGTCGGCGGGGTCCGTTCGGGCCTCCCGGACGCCTTGCGGCCGCGTGCTATACTCGGGCTTTTCGCGGGCGTTTCACGGCATGAACGGCGTCACGGGCGGCGGCGGACCATCCGGCCGACCGTCATCACCGCTCCACTTTGCGGGGACCCAGGCATGGCTTCCGAAGTCGTGAACGATTTCAGCATCCAGGTGGCGACGGTCAACGGGTCGGGCAGCCAGACGGCGAACCTGGTCCTCATCCGGTCGCTGTTCCAGATGGGCATCCCGGTGTCGGGGAAGAACCTGTTCCCGTCGAACATCGCGGGCCTGCCCACGTGGTACACGATCCGGGCCAACAAGCGCGGGTACATCGGCCGCAAGAAGGACATCGACATCCTCGTGGCGATGAACCCCGAGAGCGCGCGCGAGGACGTCCTGGCCCTCGACCCGGGCGCCGCCGTCGTCTACGACGAGCCGCTCAAGCTGAACGAGATCCGTTCGGACCTGATCTTCTACCCGGTCCCCTTCGAGGACCTCGTCAAGCCGTGCTGCCCGGACGCGAAGCTGCGCCGCCTCGTCCGCAACATGATTTACGACGGGGTGCTGTCCCGGCTCCTCGGCATCGAGATGGCCGAGATCGAGCGCGCCCTCGAGAAGCAGCTCGGCAAGAAGCCGAAGGCGCTGGCGCTGAACCGGGCGGCGCTGGCCGCCGGGGAGGCGTTCGCGGCCGAGACGCTGCAGAAGGCCGATCCCTTCCGCGTCGAGCGGATGGACGAGACGCGGGGCAAGATCCTGATCGAGGCGAACGCGGCCGTCGCCGTCGGCGCCATGATGGCCGGCGTCACCGTCGTGACGTGGTATCCGATCACCCCGTCCTCCACGGTCGTCGAGACGCTCATCGAGTACCTCAAGCGCTACCGGATGGACAAGGCCACCGGCAAGGCGACGTTCGCCGTCGTGCAGGCCGAGGACGAGCTGGCCTCGATCGGCATGGCGCTCGGCGCGGGGTGGGCCGGCGCCCGGTCGATGACCGCGACGTCGGGCCCGGGCATCTCGCTCATGGCCGAGTTCACCGGCCTCGGCTACTTCACCGAGGTCCCGGCGGTCATCGTGGACGTTCAGCGCGTGGGGCCGTCCACCGGCATGCCCACGCGCACGGCCCAGGGCGACATCCTCTCGACCGCCGTCCTCTCCCACGGCGACACGAAGCACATCATGCTCATCCCGAGCTCGGCCGAGGAGTGCTACGCCCTGACGATGCAGGCGTTCGACCTCGCCGAGCGGTTCCAGACGCCGGTCTTCGTGATGACCGACCTCGACCTCGGCATGAACACGTGGATGGCGGACGAGTTCCCGTATCCCACCGCGCCGCTCGACCGCGGCAAGCGCCTGGACGCGGCGACGCTGGCGAAGCTGGCCGACTGGGGCCGCTACCTGGACGTGGACGGCGACGGCATCCCCTGGCGCACCGTTCCCGGCGACGGCCTGCCGCCGTACTTCAACCGCGGCTCGGGCCACAACGCGAAGGGGCAGTACAGCGAGCGCGCCGACGACTACACCTCCAACATGGATCGGCTCGCGCGCAAGTTCGAGACCGCCCGGCGCTTCGTGCCGGCCGAAATCGTCGACGACCGGCCGGGCGCGGAGGTCGCCATCGTCGCCTACGGCACCAGCCACTGGGCGGTGGAGGAAGCGCGCGATCACCTCGCCGCCGAGGCCGGGCTGCAGACCTCGTACATCCGGCTTCGCGCGTACCCGTTCACCGAGGCGGTCGAGCGGTTCATCGACCGGTACGCCCGCGTCTACGTCGTCGAGCAGAACCGGGACGCGCAGATGCTCAGCCTCCTCAAGCTCGATCTCACGCCGGGGCAGGTCGGCAAGCTCCGCAGCGTCGTGTACTACACCGGGCTTCCCGTGGACGCCCGGTCGATCGCCGACGAGATCCTGGCCCAGGAACGCGAAGCGAAGTAGGACGCCATCATGACGACACCAGCACCGGCGGCCCCGGCAGCGGGGAAGAAGGTCAACCGGATCAACCTCGAGGTCGCGGCCTACCGCGGCGGCCGGACGACGCTGTGCGCCGGGTGCGGGCACAACGCGATCTCCGAGCGCATCGTCGAGGCCTGCTT
>CAZBIP010000107.1:0-3422 GCA_964491885.1 uncultured Vicinamibacterales bacterium | reverse complement strand
CGGCACGGCGCTCCTCGACGTCATCTCCCCGTGCGTGACGTTCAACGACCACGAGGGATCGACCAAGAGCTACGCCTACGTGAAGGACCACGACGACCCGCTCGGCGAGATCACGTTCGTGCCGTTCTTCGACGACATCAGCGTGGACTACGAGGCCGGCGCGTCCATCGACGTCACGATGCACGACGGCTCGCGGGTCATGCTGAAGAAGCTGGACGACAAGTACGACCCGCGCGACAGGCTGGCCGCCCTGACGCTCCTGCACGAGTCGAACGCGAGAGGGGAGTTCGCGACGGGACTGCTCTACATCGACCCGGGGAAGCCGAGTTTCGTGGACCTGCTGAACATGGTGGACACGCCGCTCTCGATGCTGGGCGAGGCGGACACGCGGCCCGGCCCCGAGGCCCTCGCCGACATCATGTCGCGGCTGCGCTAGCCCTACCCCTGCGTCTGATCCACCTCGGCCCCTTCGACGTCCTCGGCGATGGCGACCGGGTTCGAGGGCAAGCCGTCTTCGTCCAGCCCCGCGCCGTGGCAGTTGCACTGCTGCGGCTGGTTCGGGGTGTCGCCCTCGATGGTGCCCTTCTTGACGTACTGGTCGCGGTGCGCGGGCGGGTGCATGGCGGGCGGATGAATCATGGTCGGCTCCCTGGCGCCCCCGGGCGCCCGATCCTCAACAGCTTACGGTCCGCGCCCCGCCCCGTCAAACCGGAATTGGGGTCAGACCCCATGTGGGGTGCCTGAGAACGGGGCCTGACCCCAATTCCCCGGCGGAGACGACTCGCGCAGTATAATCGACAGGATATGGAGCGCACGCTCGCCATCATCAAGCCCGACGCCGTCGCGAAGCGCGTCGTCGGACCGATCGTTCACCGCATCGAGCAGGCCGGGTTTCGCATCGTCGCCCTGCGCCTCGCGTCGCTCACACGGGCCGAAGCAGAGGGGTTCTACGCCGTGCACCGCGCCCGGCCGTTCTTCCCCAGCCTGACGGCCTTCATGTCGTCGGGGCCGGTGGTCCTGATGGTCCTGGAGGCGGACGGCGCGATCCGGACGTGGCGGGACCTGATGGGGCCCACCGACCCGGCGAAGGCGCCGGCCGGCTCCCTCCGCGCCGAGTTCGGCACCAACATCGAGCGCAACGCGACCCACGGGTCGGATGCGCCGGAGACGGCCGCGTTCGAGATCGGCTACTTCTTCGCGGGCGTCGATCTCGCGTGACCGCGCCGGAAGGGGATGGCGGCCCTGCCAGCCGTCCAGCAAGGACCTGATCACCTCATGATTCCAGCCATTCGTGGCACCCACGACATCCTGCCCGGCGAGGTCGAGCGCTGGCAGCGGGTGGAGGACGTTTCCCGGCGGCTGTTCGAGCGGTACGGCTACGCGGAAGTGCGGACGCCGATCCTCGAGCGCGAGGAACTCTTCGCCAAGGGCACCGGCGAGACGACCGACATCGTCCAGAAGGAGATGTACGCGTTCACCGACAAGGGCGGCGAGCGCGTCACGCTGCGGCCGGAGGCGACTCCGAGCCTGGTGCGCGCCTTCGTCGAGCACAGCCTGGAGCAGCGCATGGCGGCGCCGAAGGTCTACCTCTTCGGCCCGATGTTCCGGTACGAGCGGCCGCAGAAGGGGCGCTACCGCCAGTTCCACCAGCTGGACGTCGAGGTGTTTGGCGTGTCGGACCCGGCGATCGACGCCGAGGTCATCGACCTGGCGTGGGCCCTCGTCACCGAGCTCGGCATCGCCGGCGCGGAGCTCGTCGTGAACTCCGTCGGCTGCCCGGACTGCCGCCCGGCGTTTTCGGCGGCGCTCGTCCAGGCCCTCGGCGGCAACGTCGCGCGGCTGTGCGGCGACTGCCAGCGGCGCGCGGAGACGAATCCCCTGCGCATCTTCGACTGCAAGGTCCCCGAGGACCAGCCCGTGATCGACGCGCTCCCGCACTCGGTCGACTTCCTCTGCGGCGGGTGCCGGGCGCACTTCGCGGCAGTCGAGCGGCACCTGGCGATGTACGGAATCCCGTACCGGGTCTCTCACCGGCTGGTCCGCGGCCTCGACTACTACACGCGGACGACGTTCGAGATCCTGGCCGGCGGGATCGGCGCCCAGAACGCCATTCTCGGCGGCGGGCGCTACGACGGCCTGGTGAAGCAGCTGGGCGGGCCGGACCGCGTGGGCATCGGGTTCGCGGCGGGCATCGAGCGCCTGGTGCTGGCCATGCCTGACTCGGCTGGAGGCGGCGCCCGCCGGCCCCTGTTCGTCGTCGCCATGGGCGAACCCGCCCGCGATGCCGCCCTCGAGCTGCTGCGGGACCTGCGCCGGGCCGGCCTCGAGGCGCACATGGAGTACGAGGGACGCAGCCTCAAGTCGCAGATGAAAAGAGCCGACCGCGTCGGCGCGGCCTTCGCGCTGATCCTCGGCGAGGACGAGCTGGCCGCGGGCGAGGTGAGCGTGAAGGACATGGGCACGGGCGCGCAGCACCGCGTGCCACGGCCGGGCGTGATCGATCAGTGCCGGGCCTTCGCGGCCGGCGGGCGGGAGTAAGCACCCGTGGTGGACAAACTCGGCGACTGGGCGCGGACCGACACGTGCGGCGAACTCCGGGCGGCCGACGTCGGACGCGACGTCCTGCTGCTCGGCTGGGTCCACAAGATCCGTGACCTCGGCCACCTCGTCTTCCTCGACATCCGTGACCGGCACGGGCTGACGCAGGTCGTCGCCGAGGGCGAGGCCCTGCGGGCGCGCGCGAAGCACCTGCGCGCCGAGTTCGTCGTCGGCGTGAAGGGGCGCGTGCGGCCGCGCGCCCCCGAGGCCGTGAACGGGCGGATGCCCACCGGCGACGTCGAGGTCGAGGCGATCGAGCTGAAGGTGCTCAGCGAGGCCCGCGTGCCGCCTTTCGTCATCGCCGACGACGTCGCGGCGTCGGACGAGTTGCGGCTGCGCTACCGCTACCTCGACCTCCGTCGGCCGGCGCTGCAGGCGAACCTGGGTCTGCGGCACCGCGTCGCCCTGGCCGTGCGCCGGCACTTCGACGCCGAGGGGTTCTGGGAGATCGAGACGCCGGTGCTCACCAAGTCGACGCCGGAAGGGGCGCGCGACTACCTGGTGCCGAGCCGGGTCCACCCGGGCGAGTTCTACGCGCTGCCGCAGTCGCCGCAGCTGCTCAAACAGATCCTGATGGTCGCGGGCCTGGACCGGTATTTCCAGATCGTCAAGTGCTTCCGCGACGAGGACCTCCGGGCGGATCGGCAGCCCGAGTTCACGCAGATCGACGTGGAGATGTCTTTCGCGACGCGGGAACTCGTGTTCGCGGCCGTCGAGCCGCTCATGCAACGGATCTTCGCGGAGATCGGGCGGGAGATCGCCGTGCCGTTCCCGCGCATGACCTACGCCGACGCGATCGCGCGCTACGGCTCGGACAAGCCGGA
>CAZBIP010000106.1:0-11245 GCA_964491885.1 uncultured Vicinamibacterales bacterium | reverse complement strand
ACGTCGGGGCGCCCATCACGACGATCAACGCGGCGGTCGAGAGCCGGATCCTGTCCGCGCTGAAGGCCGAGCGCGTGCAGGCGAGCCGCGTGCTGCACGGCCCGGCGCCGCGGTTCGAGGGCAGCCGCGATCGGCTCGTCGAGGCCGCGCGCGCCGCGCTCTACGCGAGCAAGATCACGTCGTACGCGCAGGGGTTCGGCCTGCTGAAGCTGGCGTCGGCCGAGTACAAGTACGACCTCGAGATGGCGCGCATCGCCCGGGTCTGGCGGGCGGGCTGCATCATCCGCGCGTCGCTGCTCGGCGACATCATGGCGGCCTTCGGGCGCGACCCCGCCCTGCCGAATCTCCTCCTGGACCCCGCCTTCACCGAGGCGGTGGAGAGCCGCCAGGACGCCTGGCGCTTCGTCGTGCAGACGGCGGTCGGGATCGGCGTCCCGGTGCCCGCGACGAGCGCCTCGCTCGCCTACTTCGACGCCTACCGGAGCGAGCGGCTGCCGGCGAACCTGACGCAGGGCCAGCGCGATTACTTCGGTGCGCACACGTACCGGCGCATCGACAAATCTGGAGTGTTCCACACGGAGTGGTGAGCCACCGGGCATCCATCTGCAGGGAGCGCGTGACATGAGTGAAGGCCTGAAGATTCCACCCGCCGGCGGCATGGATTTCGTGTCGCTCGGGGCGCTCGTCCACCGCCTCGATCCGGGCCTCATCCCCTTCCGGAAGGCGTCGACTTGCGCGATCCACGTGAGCGGCGGCGAGTTCAACGTGGCCGCCAACCTCGCGGACTGCTTCCGCATGAAGACCGGCGTCGCCACGGCGATGGTGGACTACCCCATCGGCGATCTGATCGCCGAGCGCGTCAGGGCCATGGGCGTCACGCCGTTCTACAAGCGCTTCGCGCACAACGGCGTCAACGGCCCCAACATGGCGACGGTGTACAGCGATCGGGGGCACGGGGTGCGCGCCCCGGTGGTCTTCTACAACCGCGCGCACGAGGCCGGCGGGCTGCTGAAGCCGGGCGATTTCGACTGGCCCGCCATCTTCGCCGGCGGCGTGCGCTGGTTCCACAGCGGCGGCATCTTCGCGTCGCTCTCGGCCACGACCGGCGAGCTGATCGTCGAGGCCATGAAAGCGGCCCACGCCGCGGGAGCGATCACGTCCTTCGACCTCAACTTCCGCGAAAAACTCTGGAGCATCTGGGGCGGCCAGAGCAAGGCGGTGGACGTCATCGGGCGCATCACCGAGCACGTGGACGTCCTCGTCGGAAACGAGGAGGACCTCCAGAAGGGGCTCGGCATCCCCGGCCCCGAGGTCCACGCGACGTCGAAACTCGACCCGAGCGCGTTCTTCGCGATGATCGACAGCGTGACGAAGAAGCTGCCGAACGTGAAGGCGGTCGCCACGACGCTGCGCGAGGTCCACTCGACGAACCACCACAGCTGGAGCGCGGTGGCGTGGGTGGGCGGCCAGTCGCACACGGCCCCGACCTGCGAGCTGGACGTGCTCGATCGCGTGGGCGGCGGCGACGGCTTCGCGGCCGGCTTCATCTACGGACTGCTCGCGGGCGAGACGCCGGGCGAGGCGGTCAAGCTCGGGTGGGCGCACGGCGCGCTGCTGACGACGTTCCCCGGCGACACGACCATGGCGACCGTCGAGCAGGTGCGGGCGTTCGCCAAGGGCGGTTCGGCGCGGATCCAGCGCTAGTCACGGGGTCAGACCCGCAGATCTGCGGGTCTGACCCCATTTACTGCGCCTCGATGGCCGTGCGCGCGGTTCGTCCGCTTACCAGCGCGACGCAGGCGTCCATGTCGCCGTTGCGGCAGGGCTCCGAGAGGCCGAGGCGCGACACCACGGCGCCGTCGGTCAGCGCTTCGAACCGGAAGCCGCGGCCGTCCCTCATCACGGACGCCGCCCTCCCTGCCACGGCGATGACCGAGGGCTTCGCCCCGTCCGTCACCAGCATCGGCCAGCACTGGCGAACCGCGTCCACATCGGCATCAACCCGGTGTTCGATGTCGACGCGACCGGGCGTCACGACCACGTGCTCCGCGATCGCCGTGGCGCCGCCCCGCAGGCGCCCGCGGTAGGTCACCGTGAACTCGACGCGCGCGGCCGACGCGCCGGCGACCGCGAACTCGGCCGGCTCCAGGTCCTCCCGGCCGTGGTCGGCGAGCGCATGCCAGGCCCCGGAGCGATCCCGCCATTCCGGGCCGAGGGCGATTGACCGCGTGGGCTTGGAAGGCACCTGGTACGACGCGGCGGCGCTCACGCCATCCGACAGCGTCTCCGGCGGCACACCCGGGTGGTGAATGCGCAGGATGCCGGTCGGGTTGTAGTGGAGGTCAGCGCCCGTGTCGATCTCGACGTACATGCCGCCGGCGTTCGCGAAGACCTTGCGGAAGGCCGGCTGAACGGCGAACGCGAAGCCTCCGTGCTCCGCGGCGCACGGCAGTTCCGACGCGTGGAACGCCGACGCGCGGCGCACGGCGATGGCGAGCATCGCCGCAGCGAGGAGGTTGTACTGGGAGTGGAACGAGTAGGACTCGTAGCCGTGGCGGAGCGCGGGATCCAACCGGTTCTTGACGACCCACAACTCGCCCGACGGGCGGGTCCACCGCGCCATCGACCGCGCGCTCTGGTGCGCGGCGCGCGCGAACGCCGCGGCCGCAGGCAGGTCGTCCCGCCTGGCGCGGCGGACTTTCATCGACTCGAACGTCACGGCCTGCTCGGCCTCGTTCCACTGATGATGGGCGCTGCGGCCGCCGCACGGTACTTCGCCGCAGGGCGACTGCATGAAGACGGACGTCCATGCGCCGCGCTCGACCAGCGCGTCGAGCACCGCGGCGTGGCGTCCGTCGTACCCCTCCTCCAGCAGGTCGAGCGCCCAGAGGCGCGCGAAGTGATCGTACGCCATGGGGTCGTTCGGGTCGCGGTACATGCCCCACGGCGTGAACTGCTCCACCTGGCGCTCGAGTGACGCCTCGATCCATGGCCGGGAGTCTCCGAGACCGGCCTTCGTGCGCATCCACTCGCCGGCCGCCGCCACGAGGTTCCAGTTGTTGGTCGTCTTCTCGGCCGGCTGACGGCGGTAGATCCTCTCCGGCACGAGGCGGGCGAGGTCGCGGCGCCAGGCGGTGGAGTCCGCCAGCCCGGACACGCCGGCCAGCTCGCGATCGGCGTGCATCAGCAGCACGGTGTAGAAATCAGCGTGGCCGTCGGCGGCCCTCCCATCGGCCAGGTCGGCACAGGCGGCGCGCATCGCCTTGACCGCGAGGGGCAGCAGGGACTGGTCGCGAAGCCGAAGGACGCTCGAGGCGAGGGCGAACGCGGGCGTCGAGTACTGGCGCTCGGCGTGTTCATACGGATCGATGATGGCGCCGCGTGCGTCCTGGAACCTGGCGAAGTGCCGGACGACGCCCTCGATGATCCGCAGGTACTCCTCCACGCCCCCGTGTGTCGTTTGCCGTCCTGGAGGGCGCGGAGGGGGCGTGCGGCGAAATCGCTCGACCTCGCCGGCCAGCGGATACGCGCCGAACCGATCCAGGGCAGCATCGATCGATCGATGCTGCTCGATCTGCCCGGACCACGTGCGCCCCGCGAGCGCCGCGCCAGGCACGGCGGCGGCCGCCACGCGGGACAGGAAGCGGCGTCTGGACCACAGGGTCATGCCTCGCCCCCTCGCACCCGGGACATCCGGGGCTACTTCGCCAGGCGGATCATCTCGCTGCCCGCCAGGAGCAACGCGCCCGTCCCGTACACCTCTGTGCTGTCCGCGCCCGCCGACCCGGGTTCGGCCCCGATCTGCTGCACCCATCCCAGCATGCCGTCCGGGCGCACCGCGCGGACGAGCGCCGCCCACCCGCGCCCCGCCGCGGGCTCGTACGTGGCGCGATCGAGCAGGTCGCGGTTGACGCCCCACGCCAGCGAGTACACGAAGAAGCCCGTGCCGCTGGTCTCCGGGTTCGGCCGGCTGTCCGGATCGAGGAGGCTCGAGCGCCAGTACCCGTCCGCGCTCTGCGCCGCGAGGACGGCCGCGGCCATCTCCTTGAAGAGGGTCACGTACCGGTCGCGTTCCCGGTAGCCGGCCGGCATGTCGTCCAGCATCCGGGCGAGGCCGGCGATGACCCAGCCATTGCCGCGGCTCCAGAACACCTTCTTCCCGTTCGGCTCGCGCTGGACGAAGTAGCGGCTGTCGCGGTAGTAGAGGTGATCGACGGGATCGTAGAGGTAGTCCGTGGTCTTCCACCAGAGCCGGTTGGCGAGTTCCAGGTACTTCCCGTCGCCGGTGACCGCGGCCATCGCGGCCATCGCCGGCGGCCCCATGAAGAGCGCGTCGCACCAGGCCGGTTCGCGCATTTCGATCGCCTGGCCCCACACGAGCGGTTCGTCGAACTTGCGCGTCGCGAGGAAGTCGAAGAGGGCGCGGGAAGGCGCGATCATCTTCGCGTCGCGATCGCGCGCGTAGAGTTGCGCGTAGGTCGCCGCCACGGCGTAATCGTCCGTGTGGCCCGGGCGCAGGCCCGGGCGCCACTGGTTCGCCTCGCCCATCGCCTTCATGGCGGAGCCGTATTTCGGGTCGTCGGTCACCCGTGCGAAGGCCATCATGCCCGTGTAGTACGCGGCCTGCGTCCAGTCGTAGGGCGCGTGCCGCGAGGGGTGGGCCATCTGCCAGCCGGCGGCCGCGGCCATCACCTTCAGAATGGCGCCGCGCTCGACGTCCGCCGGGAACGCGGGCGCGGTCCCGCCGGCAGCCGGCGGCTGCGCGGCGGCGGCCGACGCCGCCAGCAGGCACGCCGCGCCGAGAAGTCCGATCCGTGCCGCCCTCGTGTGCGCCATCCTTCCGTCCCTCCCTGCGCCCCGGCGGCGCCAGCCGTGCCGGCACCCCGTCCGCGGCGCTCATTATCGCCGAATCCGGCGCGGCCGAGGGCGGACGGCCGCAGGGACACCGCTGCCCGGACTTGATAGAATGCCGGGCGCGCCGGGCTTCCTGCCGGAACCCGCCGCCAGGCATCGCCATGGACATCGAAATCGCCGTCATCCCCGTCGCCGGCCTCGGCACGCGCCTCCTGCCGGCCACGAAGTCGCAGCCGAAGGAGATGCTGCCCGTCGGCCGCAAGCCGGTGGTGCAGTACGTGGTCGAGGAACTCACCCGGGTCGGCACGAAACAGGTGCTCTTCGTGACCGGGCCCGGCAAGGCCTCCATCGAGAACCACTTCGATCTCAACCCGGAGCTGATCCAGACGCTGCGGGAGACCGGCAAGGAAGAACTGCTGGAGGAACTGGCCTTCGACCGCAACGCGGTCCAGTTCTTCTACACCCGCCAGCGCCAGCTGCTCGGCCTGGGCCACGCCGTGCTGTGCGCGCGGTCGTTCGTGGGCCGGCGGCCGTTCATCGTGGCGCTGGGCGACTCGATCATCGGCATGCACGCCGAGAGCGACGTCGTGCGGCGCATGGCGCGCTGCTTCCTCGAGCGCGACGCCCTGGCGGTCGTGGCCTTCGAGGAGGTGCCGCCGGACGAGGTCGTCCACTACGGCATCGCGGCGCCCCGGACGGCCGGCGACATCTTCGAGATCGCCGACGTCGTCGAGAAGCCGTCGCCGCAGGAGGCGCCGAGCACGCTGGCCATCGCCGCGCGCTACGTGCTGTCTCCGGCGATCTTCGACGCCCTCGAGCAGACGCTGCCGAGCAAGGGCGGCGAGATCCAGCTGACCGACGCGATCCGCCGGCTCATCCAGCAGGGCGGGCGCGTGTACGGCGTCCGGCTGACGGCGGACGAGCCGCGCTACGACATCGGCAACATCGACGCCTACTTCCGGGCGTTCGTCGAATTCGCCCTCGCCGATCCGCGCCACGGCGCGGAGCTGCGGCGCCACCTGGAGACGCTGCTCCATGTTCCTCACGCGTAAGCGCGCCTACGCCCGCGCGGGCCTCGTCGGCAACCCGTCCGACGGCTACCACGGCAAGACGATCTCGGCGAGCGTCCGGAACTTCTGGGCCGAGGTGGTGCTGTACGAGTGGGACTCGGTGGACATCGTGCTGGCCGAGGGCGACCGGGCCCGGTTCGGCTCGGTGCAGGAACTGGCGCGCGACGTGCGCCTGCACGGCTACTACGGCGGCATCCGGATCATCAAGGCGACGATCAAGCGGTTCGTCGAGTACTGCGAAGAACAGGAGCTGCCGCTCCACGGCCGCAACTTCTCGATCCGCTACCAGTCCACGATCCCGCGGCAGGTGGGGCTGGCCGGGTCGAGCGCCCTGGTCACCGCCACGCTGCGCTGCCTGATGGAGTACTACGGGATCGCGATCCCGCTCGAGGCGCAGCCGACGTTCATCCTGAAGGTCGAGCAGGAGGAGCTGGGGATCAACGCCGGGCTTCAGGACCGCGTCATCCAGGCGTACGAGGGGCTGGTCTACATGGACTTCGACCGGGCGCGCCGGCACATCGTGGCCGGGCTCCCCTGCTACCACTACGAGCCGCTCGATCCCGCCCTGCTGCCGCCGCTCTACGTCGCGTACCACGTCAGCCTGGGCGAGCCGACCGAGGTCTTCCACAACAACATCCGCGATCGCTACAACCGCGGGGAGGCGCTGGTGGTCGAGGCGATGGCGCACGCGGCGGCGCTGGCGGCAGGGGCGCGAGAGGCGCTCCTCGCGGGCGACGCCCGGCGGTTCTCGGAGCTCCTCGACGAGAATTTCGACGTGCGGCGGTCGATCTACAGCCTGCCGCCCTGGCAGATCGCGCAGGTCGAGGCGGCGCGCGCGTGCGGCGCCAGCGCGCAGTTCGCCGGCTCGGGCGGCGCGATCGTCGGCGTCTACCGCGATGCGGACATGCTGGCGAAGGTGCGCGCCTCCCTGGAGGAAATCGGCTCGCGCACCATCGTGCCCCAGATCATCGCCTGAGGCCGCCTACGACACGCCCTCCGCGGCCTTGCCAAGGCCGAACCCGAAGTAGTCACGCGCATTGAAGAAGCAGACGTTCTTCACCAGCCGGCCCAGCAACTCGCGGTCGTCCGGCAGGTAGCCGCGGCGGACGTCCTCCCCGAGGAGGTTGCAGAGCAGGCGCCTGAAGTAGTCGTGGCGCGAGTACGACAGGAAGCTCCGCGAGTCGGTCACCATCCCCACGAACCGCGACAGCAGGCCCATGTTGGAGAGAGCCTCCATCTGGGCCTTCATGCCGTCGAGCTGATCCAGGAACCACCAGCCGGCCCCGTACTGCATCTTTCCCGGCACCGACCCGTCCTGGAAGTTCCCGATCATCGTCGCGACGAGCGCGTTGTCGCGCGGGTTCAGGTTGTAGAGGATCGTCTTCGCGAGCCGGTTCGTCTCGTCGAGGCGGTCGAGGAAACGCGAGAGCGGCCGCGCGATCTCGAAGTCGCCGATCGAGTCGAAGCCGGTGTCCGGCCCGAGGATCCGCCGAAGCCGGGTGTTGTTGTTCCGCAGCGCGCCCAGGTGGTACTGCTGGACCCAGCCCCGGGCATGGTCGAGGACCGCGAGTTCGTGGAGCAGCGCGGACTTCAGCTCCCGCGCGGCGCCGGGATCGATCGCGTGCCCCGACCGCAGGCGGCCGAGGGCGCCGTCCGCCCCCGCACGGGTCCAGTCGGCGGCGTACATCGTCTCGAGGCCGTGGTCCGACGCGCGGCACCCCATGTCGTGGAACACGCCGTGCCGCGCCTCGAGCGCGCCGAGGAGCGACGCGAGGGTGCCGCCGATGCTCATCCCGGAGGCCTGCTCGAGCCGCCCGACGTACGCGTTGAACGCCTGCGGGTCCTCGACGGCGAGGAGCTTGTCGGGGCGCCAGGTCGGGTAGACCCGGGTGTAGGGGTCGGGCCTCGCCGCCAGGGCGCGGTGGTGCTCCAGCGAGTCGATGGGATCGTCCGTCGAGCAGACCACCGCGACGCGGAACTGGCGCAGCAGGCCGAGCGCGGTGAACCCGTCCTCCTGCAACCGCTCGTTGCAGCGGTCGAAGACCCGCCGGGCCGTCGCGGGCGACAGCAGGTCCGTGACACCGAACGGGCGCCGCAGCTCCATGTGCGTCCAGTGGTACAGCGGGTTGCGGACCGTGTCGGGCACGGTCCGCGCCCATGCCTCGAACTTCTCCCACGGCGTGGCGTCGCCGGTGCAGTACCGCTCCGGGACGCCGTTCGACCGCATGGCGCGCCACTTGTAGTGATCGCCGTCCAGCCAGATCTCCGTGATCGTGGCGAACCGGTGGTCCTTCGCCATCAGTTCCGGGGAGAGATGGCAGTGGTAGTCGACAATCGGCATGCCGGCGGCGAACCGGTGGTACAGATCCGCCGCCGCGTCGCTCTCGAGCAGGAAGTCCTCGTCCATGAACGCGGTCATCTCACAGCTCCAGCGGCTCGAGTTTCGGCACCAGCAGGTGGTGGACGGCGAAGGCGATGAGATACAGCGACGCGCAGATCCCGAAGAGGATCGCGTACCCGCCGGTCACGTTCCCGGCGGCGTGGAAGCTGTCGAGCATCTTGCCGGTCAGCCACGGGAACATGATGCCGCCGATGGACCCGGCCATCCCGCCGAGGCCCGTGATGGTCGCGATGTCCTTCTTCGAGAAGATGTCCGAGGTCGTCGTGAACAGGTTCGCCGACCAGGCCTGGTGCGCGGCTCCCGCCAGCCCGATGAGCAGCACGGCCGGCCAGTCGCCCACCCTGGTGGCCATCGCGATCGGAACGACGCACAGGGCGTAGAGGAACATGCCGGTCTTGCGCGCGCGGGTCACGCTCCACCCGAGCTTCTGGAAGTACCCCGTCAGCCACCCGCCGATGATGCTCAGCACGGTGACGATGGCGTAGATGGTCACGAGGTGGATCCAGCTGTGCTTGATGTCGAGGCCGCGGGTCGCCTTGAAGTAATCGGGGAGCCAGATCAGGAAGAACCACCACACCGGGTCCGTCAGGAACTTCGCGACGATGAAGCCCCAGGTCTGGCGGATGCGCAGCGCGCGCCCCCAGCCAAGCGGCGCGCCCGCGTCGCCCGCCGTCTCCCTGTCGCTCAGGATGTGGGCCAGCTCGGGCGAAGACGGCTTCAGCTTCTTCTCGGGCAGGTCGTAGAACGGGAACCACAGGAACAGCCAGAGGAAGCCCAGAAAGCCCGCGGCGATGAAGGCCGCCCGCCAGCCGTACGTGAGGGCGATGAGGGGCACGAGCGCCGGCGCGATGATCGCCCCGACGTTGGTGCCGGAGTTGAAGATGGCCGTGGCGAACGCGCGCTCGCGCTTCGGGAACCACAGCGCGATGCCCTTGATCGCCGAGGGGAAGTTCCCGCCCTCGCTGACGCCGAGGAACACGCGCGCCGCGAAGAAGCCGCCGACCGACGCGACCAGCGCGTGGGCCATGGCGGCGACGCTCCAGGCCGCGATCGACGCCGCGTAGCCGATCTTGGTGCCGTACTTGTCGACGAACCAGCCGAAGAGGAAGAGGCCGATGGCGTACGCGCCCTGGAAGGCCGAGTTCACCAGGCCGAACTGCTCGTTCGTCCACCCGAGTTCCGCGTCCAGGAACTCCTTGATGAGCGCGAGAATCTGCCGGTCGATGTAGTTGACCGTCGTGGCCAGGAAGATCAGGCCGCACACGACCCAGCGGTACCTGCCGATCACGCTGTCGCTACCCGCCATGGAACGCCCCTTCCGTGGTGTCCGTCGTGACTGTCAGGGCCCGCGTCACGGCGCGGGCCGTCCGGCGGGAGCCTCGGGCCCCGCCCCGCCGTCGCCCCCGGTGTCTTCCAGGACCTGGCCGCGATACGCGCGGTCCAGGTGGTCGCCCATGGCGCGCCGCGCGCGCTCGGCGTCGTGTGCGCGCAGCGCCAGATAGATGGCCCGGTGCTCGTCGGCGGCCTGCTTCAGGTCCTGCGCGTGGTCGATCGTCCGCCGGCGGAGTTCCCGGAACTGCTCCGCCACCATGTGCACCAGCGCGGACAGGATCGGGTTCCCGCTCGCCGCCGCCACGGCCTCGTGGAACGCGATGTCGTGCTCCAGGAACGCCTGCGGATCGTCGAGCGAGGCGAACATGCCCGTCGCCTCGTCGCTCACCGCGATCAGATCCTCGGGCCTCGCATGCTCGGCAGCCAGCCCCGCCACGGCCACCTCGAGCGCCTGCCGGGCCTGGAACATCTGGTCGCGGGAGAACCCGTGCAGCGCCGCCTGGAAGCCCAGCGCCGTCGTGCCGAAGGCCGGCGGCCCGCCGGCGATGAACGAACCGGCGCCGGGCCGGATCTGGACGATGCCCATGACGGCCAGCGAGCGGAGCCCTGCGCGCAGGCTCGGGCGGCTGACCCCCAGCCGGCGCGCCAGCTCCCGCTCGGAGGGCAGCCGGTCGCCCGCCTTCAACTGGCCGCGGTCCAGGAGGCCCCGCACGTGTGAAACCACCAGTTCCGTCGCGACCGAGCCATGGAATTCGGACATGGAAATCGTCAGGTCAGACCAGTGAGGGCGTTTCGCGCGTTCACAAGTAACACCGGGCGGTCCGCCTGTCAAGCTCGGCACCGGGAAGACCGGCGCTGCCGCCGAACCGGTCCGCCTGGCGCAGCCGGTGATGGTCATACCAACCGCGTGTCCGCCCGCGCCGCGCCCGCGCACCGCGCCCGCCCGGAACCGGACGGCTCCCGCCTCGGATACAATGGCCGCGGATGCAGTTGCTCGACGAACTCCGCGCGGAGCACGACTTGATCGAGCGGGTCTCGGAGCGGTTTCTCTCGTACGCCGGAGGCACGGCCGGCCCCTCCTCCGCTGACGATGGGGCGGCGTTCATGCGCTTCTTCCGGGTGTACGCGAACCACTTCCACCACGCCCGCGAGGAAGACGTGCTCTTCGCCGCGCTGCACGAGGGGGCCGGACTCCCCGACGATCGCGGGCCCCTCGCGGTCCTGGTCGAGGACCACCGGCGCATGGCGGGGCTCCTCGCCGAGATGGAGTCGCTGCCCGCCGCGCCCCCGGGGGACGCGCACGCCGCACGGTTCCGGGAGCTCGCGGCCGCCTACGTCCACGCGCTGTGGCACCACATCGACGCCGAGAACTCCGTGCTCTTCCCGGAATGCGAGCCGAGGCTCGGGCGCAACGGCATCACCGAGCTTCGGTCGCGCCCGATGGACCCGGACGAGCGCGGCGCGAAGGCGGCCGGGGAAGCCCTGCTGGCGGCCTATCCGCCCGCGCCGGACGACGGCGGCCCGCTGCGCGGAGACGGCTGCGTGATGTGCCCGGCCTACGGCGTGACCTGCCGGGGCCTGGAACTCG
>CAZBIP010000105.1:10086-11422 GCA_964491885.1 uncultured Vicinamibacterales bacterium | reverse complement strand
GCTTTTCGTGCGCGAACGCGAGCGTCTCGCCCATCCCCTGGCCGACGGACAGGTACCACGCGGGGCGCGAAGCCGCTTGGCCGGCCGGGTTCCGTCCCGCCGACGTCCAGATGGCCAATTCCTTCGTGTGCGTGCCCGACCTGTCGCCGCGGCTGGCGAACACCGCGCCGGCATCGGCGATCAGCCGGAAGGCGTCGCGCGCGCTCGTGGCCTTGCCGACGCCCGCCGGGTCCGCCGCGGGGCCGGCCACCACGAAGTCGTTGTACATCACGTCGTCCCGCCGGACGGCGTGGCCCTCCTTCATGAACGCCGCTTCCTGTTCGGGCGCGTGCACGAGCAGCACGTCCGCGTCGCCGCGGCGGCCCAACTCGAGCGCCTGGCCCGTGCCGACCGCGACGACATCCACGCGGCAGCCGCACTGCGCCTGGAAGTCGGGCAGGATCGCGGCCAGCAGGCCGGTGTCCACCGTGCTGGTCGTCGTCGCCAGCCTCAACACCGGCTGCTGGCGGGCGGTCTCGACGCTGGCGGGAGTTGCGGCGAGAAATGGAGTGGTGAGGGTGAGGGCCAGGGCGGAGCAGAGAGCCAGCGCTTGGGCGCGCGTCATGGAAGCGACCTCCGCCGGAATCGTACTCGGAATCCGCGCACTCCCCAACTCACGCTGGCCGTTGGAGTCAGACCCCAACGAACGTGGGTTCAGATCCCATCTTCGGTCCAGTCTGCCCTCGACCGAATCAGGTCCTCGACCTCCGCCACTTCCCGTTCCGTCGTGTGCGGGAGCGCGAGCGCGTAGAAGGTGACGCGATCCACGGCCAGGCCGGCGGCGGCGCAGACGGCTGCGGGAATGGACAGCCCGGCGGACAGCAGGAGGAACGGCAGGGCATCGAGCAGGAAGAAGCGCGCGCCGAGCCACTGGATGCGATAAGGCCACCAGGCTCCGGCGCCTGGGGCAACCGGCACCTTGATCGCGCCGACGTCCCGCCACCGCCGCGAGAACACCAGCGCGTCGACCGCGACGGCGAGCAGCGTGCCTGACGAGACGGCTCCCGGGGCCGCCACGGCCTGGATGACCACCGCGCCAAAGGCGAGGCCGCCTGTCAGCGGCGTCAGCGCCGAGAATCCCTGCCAGGTGCGCTGTCCGCGGACGCGGTAGACGAGTCCGATCGAGACGAGGAACGCGGCGCTGGCGACGCCCGCGGTCACGCCGGCCACCGTGTTCGGCTGGTCCGCTGCCGCGAGAACGGCGGTCAGCACGGCGAGCGCCGTCGCGGTCGAGGCGGCGATCACCTCGTTGCTGAGCGCGCTTCGTCCCGCTCCGCGAGCGGCCAGTGGCGCCCGG
>CAZBIP010000105.1:7106-9986 GCA_964491885.1 uncultured Vicinamibacterales bacterium | reverse complement strand
TGCGGCGCGCCGAACGGGCAGGTCATCTCGCAATACCGGCAGCCGAGGCACCGCTCCTCGTGGTGGATGACGACGCCGTCCGGCCGCTTCTCGTAGGCCCTGGATGGGCAGCCGGCGAGGCAGGCAGGCTCATCACAGTGGTGACATGCGACCGACAGGAAGTAGGTCGGCCCGGACGGCCGGCGTGGCAGGTTCAGGGGGACCACCCGGCGCCACGGCGCCGACTCGACGCGCCCGTTCTCGACCCGGCACGCGATCACGCACGCGCCGCATCCGACGCACCGGTGCAGGTCGAGTACGAAGCCCGCGCCGCCGGAGCCCGCGCCGTCCGCCCGTCCGTCGTTCGCCCTCGAGCCGCTCATGCCCGCGCCACCTCCACCAGGCACTCGTAGAACGTCGCGCCGTGGTTCATGTCGGTGACGCTTTCGGCGACGAGGGCGTTGACGTCGGGATCGCCTTCATGGCACCGTCCCTCGATCACGTGCACGACTCCCGGCTTGATGCCGGGCGTCACCCGGGCGGCCAGCTCGATGCGCCCCCGATCGTTCCACACCGCCACGCGCCCGCCGTCCTCGATCCCCCTCGCCCGGGCATCGTCCGGGTGAATGTCGAGGACGTGCGGCCGCTCGACGCCCCGGATCCAGCCAAGGTTGCCGAACTGCGAGTGAATGCGTTCGCGCGTCTTGCACGAGAGCAACTGGAGCGGGAAACGCGCGCGCTGCGGCGACTCGGAGCCCTCGCGAAGCGGCTCGTAAGCCGGCACCGGATCGACGGACCACAAGTCCGCGGCTTGCTTCGAAGAGAACTCGACCTTGCCCGACGGCGTCGGAAAGCGAAGGTCGGCGAAAGCCACGTCTCCGTGACCAGACAGGTCAAGCGGCCGCGTCTTGAGTTCGGCGAGGCGAGCCTCGGTTCCCTCGGGCATCAACTGACGGAGCAGCGACTCCCGATCGTCCGGGAACCAACGCGTGTCGAACCCGAAACGCCCGCACAGCGCTTTCCAGATCTCCGTCTCGGGCCTGACGTCGCCCGGCGGCTCGACGACCTTGGACCGCCACTGCAGGTAGGGATGCCAATACGCGGTGACGAGATCTTCCTCCTCGAACAGCGTCTTCGATGGCAAGACGACGTGCGCAAGTTCGGCGGTGGGCGTCAGGAACTGATCGACGACGACGACCAGGTCGAGCGCGGAGAGGGCGCGGCGCAGCCGCGGCGCGGCGGGGTTCTGCGACCCGGGATTGCCGCGTTCGATCCAGGCCGCCCGGATCGGCGGCGCGTCGAGCGACTCGAGGTGCAAGGCGGCCTGCGACACCGGGAAGGATCGCCGGTTCACCGGCTCGGGCGGGAGCGGCAGCGGCCGCAGGCAGTGGCTCGCGAGGTTGGCGTACTGCCAGCCCCCGCCGGCCTCGCCGACGCTGCCCGTGAGCGCCGGCAGCAGCGCGACGGCCCGCATGGCCTGGCCGGCATGGTGATGCCGCTGGAGGCCGAAGCCCGCGATGACGAGTGCCGGCTGCGTGCGGCCAAAAAGCCGCGCCACCTCGCGGATGGTGTCCGCGGATAGCCCCGTGATCCCCGCGACCCGATCCACCGGGTAGTCCGCCAGCCGCCTTCGGTACTCGGCGAATCCGTGCGCGTGCGCTTCGAGGAAGCGCCGGTCTTCGAGCCCCTCGTCCACGATGATGCGGGCGATGCCGAGCGCCAGGGCGGCGTCGGTCCCCGGCCTCGGTTGCAGGTGCCAATCGGCCGCGTCGGTCGTGTCGGTGCTTCTCGGGTCGATGACGACGATCTCTGCCCCGCGGGCCTGGGCATCGAGAATCAGGCGCCACTGGTGGACGTTGGTTTCCGCGGGATTGTGGCCCCACAGCACGATCAATCGGCTCTCGACCGTCAGTGCGGGGTGGTTGTGCAGGTTCGCCCCGTACGTCAGGCGCGTGGCCTCCAGCCCCGCCGGCCAGCACAGATCCCCATGCGTCGTCGTGCAGCCGCCGAACTGGCGCCAGAACGCCGCCGACAGGCCGCCGAGGGCGCCGTGCGACCCCGAGCCTTCGTAGTAGAGCGCGGCGAGCGGGCCATGGGCGTCGCGCACCCGGCGCAGCCGGCCGGCGATCTCGTCGAGGGCCTCGTCCCACGAGATCTGGTCGAACCCGCCGCCGCCGCGCCGCCGACGGAGCGGCGTCAGCAGCCGGGACGGGTCGTACTGACGCTGCGCGTAGGCCAGGCCTTTGAGGCAGATGCGGCCGCTGGTGGCCGGGTTCTCGGGGTCGCCTTCGATGCCGGCGATGCGCCCGCGTTCGTCGAGGGACACGAGCATGCCGCACGTGCAATAACAGTTGCGCGGGCACACGGTGCGGACGGTGCGGGCGGGTCGTGCGGCGGGCACGGCCCGGAGTGTAGCCGAACAGTGAGAGCGATGGCGAGTCCTGCGGCGGCTCGCGGCCGCGCGTCCGTCAGTGCCGGATCAGCGCCTGGTCCGAGCGGGCCTCGAGGCGCGGCGAACCCCGCAAATCGGCGGGACGGCCGTCGAGGCGGCGCGCGCCGGTGATGATGGGCTTGGCGTCAGGCGGAGTAGCGCCGCGAGAGCAGGCGGGTCGCCGGCAGGTCCGCGGCGGCGCACCAGCGCCGGAACCACAGGTCGCCGGCGAGGAAGTGCTCCGCGTCGTGCCGGACGTCGGCCGGCACGGTGGGATCGAGGGCATCGGTCAACGCCTGTTTGATGACGGCGCACGCGAGCGTCTTGACCGCCATCTCGGGCACAGGGGCGAAGTCGGCAGCGGAGGACATGGTCACCTCGGAGGGGCTCCGGCGCGGCCGCGCTCGAGATGGACGAGGGCGGCGACGCCTGCCTGGCCGACAGGAACATGAGCAAGTCCGGTGCCGACT
>CAZBIP010000105.1:5397-7006 GCA_964491885.1 uncultured Vicinamibacterales bacterium | reverse complement strand
TCCCCTCCCGCGATCGCCGCCGCCACGTCGTCCACCGACTTGCCCAGGCGGGCGCGCTGCGCGCCGAACGCCTCCGACTTCGCGGCCTGGCGGGCCGGGAGGGCGGCCTTGTTCAAGGCGTCCATCTTCAGCTTCAGGGTCCCGATGGACTCGGAAACCTTCGCCATCTGGAACGGGCTCATCTGGTAGTGGTACAGCACGTACAGCGTCGCGTGGAAGTCCTCCATCTCCTTGAGGACCGGACGGACCAGCTTCACCAGCCCCTCGTACTGCATGTGCAGCTTCTCGGCGGCCTTGAAGAGTGCTTCGTTGTCGCCGGAAGCCACCGCTCCCTTGTACGCCGCAGTCGTCGTCTTGAGATCGGCGATCTGTGAGGCCCACGCCGCCTGCTTGTCGCGGAGGATGCCCGGCAGCTCGGCTGCGCCGACGGCGGCCACGTGCTGCTCGATGCCCGGCAGGAGTTCCGCCATGGCCTTGGCGTCCTTCTTGGGCCACGCGTCGTGCCACAGGGGCATGATCACGTCGTGCATGGCGTCGAGGGCGGGGACCGACGGTTTCAGCTCTTCCGGCTTGGGGGCCTGCGCGAACGACGGAGCCGCCAGCAGACCAAGAAGCACGGCTCCGAGAAGAGACGCGGCAAACAAGGGGCGCATTCTCCAACCTCCCTGACAGGGTATGCAGGAATGGTAACATGCGGCCTGCCCGCGTCCGACCCCGGCGCCCCCGGCTGCGGCGTCGAGCATCGAATGCCGTTCGAGGAGGCCATCCCGTGTCCATCCGCATCTGCCGTTCCGTGGTCCTGTTGCTCGCCGCCGGTCTCCTTGCCGCGCTCTCGGCGGCTTGCCGCCCGGCCGGGCAGACGCCGCCTCCCCCGGAGCCTGCCACCCTCGTCCTTCAGAACGGCCGCATCGTCACGGTGGATTCGTCGCTGCCCGAGGCGCGGGCGATGGCGGTGCGCGGCGACACGATCGCGGCGCTGGGGAGCGAGGCCGACATCAAGCCGTATATCGGCCCGTCGACGACCGTCATCGACCTGAAGGGCGCCTTGGCCGTGCCGGGGCTCATCGACAGCCATGCCCACTTCAACGGCATCGGCCAGTCGAAGCTCGGTCTGGAGCTGATGGCGACGACGAGCTGGGACGAAATCGTCGGCATGGTCGAGGCCGCCGCGAAGAAGGCGAAGCCAGGGGAGTGGATCGTCGGCCGGGGCTGGCACCAGGAGAAGTGGACGGCGCGGCCCGAGCCGAGCGTCGAAGGGTTCCCGACGCACGCGTCGCTCGACCGGGTATCGCCGGAGAACCCCGTGTATCTCTCGCACGCGAGCGGGCACGCCAGCATCGCCAACGCGCGGGCCATGGCGCTCGCCGGCGTGACGAGGCGCACTCCCAATCCGCCGGGCGGTGAGATTCTCAAGGATGCCTCCGGCGATCCCATCGGGGTCTTCCGCGAGACGGCGTCGGGCCTGATAGGCAGCGCCCGCGCGGAGTCGCGGGCGAAGATGACGCCGGAGGAGATCGAAGCCGAGGCGCTCGAGATCATCCGGCTGGCCGATCGCGACTGCCTCTCGAAAGGCCTGACCACGGTGCACACGGCGGGCGAGTCGTTCTCG
>CAZBIP010000105.1:0-5297 GCA_964491885.1 uncultured Vicinamibacterales bacterium | reverse complement strand
ACCGCGGAGATTGCCATCGCGAACGGCTACCAGTTGTGCATCCACGCGATCGGCGACCGGGCGAACCGGGAAGTCCTGAACGTGTACGAGGAGACGTTCAGGGCGCACCCGGAGGCCAGGGACGTTCGCTGGCGCGTCGAGCATGCGCAGCATCTTCACCCGGCCGACATTCCGCGCTTCGGGAGGTTGGGCGTCGTCGCGGCGATGCAGGCCGTGCACTGCACGTCCGACGCGCCGTACGTGCTGGCGCGTCTCGGGCAGACGCGGGCCGAAGAAGGCGCGTACGTCTGGCAGAAGCTCATGCAGTCCGGCGCCGTCGTGTCGAACGGCACGGACGCGCCGGTGGAAGACGTGGACCCGATTCCCGGGCTCTTCGCCGCGGCCACGCGGCAGCTCAAGGACGGCTCGGTGTTCTTCGGCGGGCAGAAGATGTCGCGCCTGGAAGCCCTGAAGTCCTACACGATCAACGGGGCCTACGCCGGGTTCGAAGAGGGAGTCAAGGGCTCGCTCGCCCCCGGCAAGCTCGCGGACGTCACCGTGCTGTCGAAGGACATCCTGACGGTGCCCGACAACGAGATCCCGTCCGCGAAGGTGCTCTACACGATCGTCGGCGGCAAGGTGCTCTACTCGGGCACGTAGGCCAGGTTCGGGGCCAGCCACCGCTCGACGTCGGCCGCGCTCAGGCCCTTGCGCGAGGCGTACGCCTCCACCTGGTCGCGGCCGACGCGGCCGACGCTGAAGTACCTGGCGCGGGGGCTCGCGAAGTAGAGCCCGCTGACGCTCGCCGCGGGCCACATCGCGTACGACTCGGTCAGGCGCATCCCGATCGCCGGCGCGTCCAGCAGGTCGAACAGCCGACCCTTTTCCGTGTGATCCGGGCAGGCGGGATATCCGAACGCCGGCCGGATCCCGCGGTACCGCTCTTCGACGAGGTCGTCGTAGCTCAGTTGCTCGCCGGCGCCGTACCCCCACTCGCGCCGGACGCGCGCGTGCAGGAACTCGGCGAACGCCTCGGCCAGCCGGTCGGCGAGCGCCTTCACCATGATGCTGTTGTAGTCGTCGTGCGCGGCGGCGTGGCGCGCCGCCGCCTCGTCTGCGCCGAGGCCCGCCGTCACGGCGAACGCGCCGATGTAGTCGGGCGTTCCGAGATCGGCCGGCGCCACGAAGTCGGCCAGCGACAGGTGCGGCCGGTCTTCTTCGACGACCTCCTGCTGCCGGAGCATCGGGAACCGGGTGACCTCAGCCCGGCGTTCCGGCTCGTTCCAGAGCACGATGTCGTCGCCCATGCTTGCGGCCGGCCAGAACCCGTACACGCCCCTCGCGCGGATCGACCCCTCCTCGACGATCGTCCGCAGCATGCGCCGGGCGTTGTCGTAGAGGTCGCGCGCGGCCCTGCCGTACTCCGCGTGCTCGAGGATGGCGGGGAAGCGCCCCTTCAAGCCCCACGCCGAGAAGAAGTAGGTCCAGTCGATGAACTCGGCCAGTTTGCCGAGCGACACGTCCGCCACGACGCGCCGCCCGGTGAACGCCGGCGCGGGCACGTCTTCGTGCGCCCAGTCGACCCGGAGCCGGCGCGCCAGGGCGTCCGGGTACGCGCGCAGGGGATGCCCCGTCCGCGCCCGGTGCCGCGCGCGCAGGTCCTCCTGCGCGGCGCGGTTCTCGGCCTCGAACGGCGCCCGGCGGGCGTCGCTCAGCAGGTTCGAGACGACCTCGATCACCCGCGACGCATCAGGCACGTGCACGACGGGGCCCCGGTACGCCGGCGCGATCTTCACCGCCGTGTGCTGGCGGCTCGTCGTGGCCCCGCCGATGAGGAGCGGCAGCGCGAGCCCGCGGCGCTCCATCTCGGCCGCGACCGCCGCCATCTCGTCGAGCGACGGCGTGATCAAGCCCGACAGCCCCAGGATGTCGGCCTTCTCCCGCTCGGCGGCGGCCAGGATGCGCCCGGCCGGCACCATCACGCCGAGATCCACCACCCTGTAGCTGTTGCACGCCAGCACGACGCCGACGATGTTCTTGCCGATGTCGTGCACGTCGCCCTTGACCGTCGCCAAGACCACCGTGCCGCGCGGCTGCGCCTCGGTGCCGCTCGCGCGCTGCTCCTCCTCCATGAACGGCTGGAGATATGCCACCGCCCGCTTCATGACGCGCGCGCTCTTCACCACCTGCGGCAGGAACATCTTGCCGGCGCCGAAGAGGTCGCCCACCACGCGCATGCCGCCCATGAGCGGCCCCTCGATGACGTCGAGCGGCCGCCCCAGCGTGACGCGCGCCTCCTCGGCGTCCTGCTCGATGAAGTCCTCGATGCCGTGCACCAGGGCGTGGGCGATCCGGGCCTCGACCGCCGCCTCGCGCCACGCGAGGTCGGGGCCGCGCCGCTCCACCGTGCCGTCGACCGTGGCCGCGTACTGCACGAGGCGCTCGGTCGCGTCGGGCCGGCGGTTGAAGATGAGGTCCTCGACGCGTTCGCGGAGCGCGGGCTCGATGTCCTCGTACACCGCCAGCTGGCCGGCGTTGACGATGCCCATGTCGAGGCCGGCCTGGATGGCGTGGTAGAGGAACGCCGCGTGGATGGCCTCGCGGACGGCGTCGTTGCCGCGGAAGGCGAACGAGAGGTTCGAGATCCCGCCGCTCACCTTTGCGCCGGGGCACGTGGCCTTCAGGATCCGCGTCGCCTCGATGAAGTCCACCGCGTAGCCCGCGTGCTCCTCGAGCCCGGTGCCGATCGCGAGCACGTTGGGGTCGAGCACGATGTCGAGCGGGTCGAAGCCGGCCTCGCGCGTCAGCAGGCCGTAGGCCCGCTGCAGGATCTGCACCCGGCGCTCGAGGGTGTCCGCCTGCCCGCGCTCGTCGAAGGCCATCACCACCACGGCCGCGCCGTAGCGCCGGACGAGCCGCGCCTTGTGCAGGAAGTCCTCTTCGCCCTCCTTCAGGCTGATGGAGTTGACGAGGCTCTTCCCCTGGACCGACTGGAGGCCGGCCTCGATGACCGGCCACTTCGAGCTGTCGATCATCACGGGCACGCGCGCGATGACCGGCTCGGCCGCGACGAGGTTGAGGAACTCGCGCATGGCCCGCTCCGAGTCGAGCAGGCCCTCGTCCATGTTGACGTCGAGGATGTTGGCCCCGCCGCGCACCTGGTCGAGCGCCACGTCGGCCGCCTCGGCCAGCTGGCCGTCGCGGATGAGACGGCGGAACCGGGCCGACCCGGAGACGTTCGTCCGCTCGCCGATCACCGTGAAGGTGCCGTCGGGTCGGATCGTGTAGACCTCGAGGCCGGCGTACCTCGAGTAGGCGGGCTCGGGCGCGGCGGCCGACGCCGCCCGGCGGGCGAGTCTCGACCGCGCGCCGCCAAGCGCTTCGGCGATGGCCCGGATGTGGTCCGGCGTGGTGCCGCAGCAGCCGCCGATCACCGCCGCGCCGGCGTCGGCGAACTCGCGGACGAGCGCCGCCGTCTGGGCGGGCGTCTCGTCGTACTCGCCGAAGGCGTTGGGCAGGCCGGCGTTCGGGTAGCAGCTCACGCGCGTGTCGCCCGCGACGCGCGCGAGGTCGGCGAGGAACGGGCGCATCTCGCGGGCGCCCAGGGCGCAGTTGATGCCGACCGCGTACGGCCGCGCGTGCGCCACCGACACCCAGAACGCCTCGACGTTCTGGCCCGAGAGCGTCCGGCCGCTGCGATCGGCCACCGTCACCGAGATCAGGACCGGCACCCGCGCGCCCCGCGCCTCGAACAGTTCGTCGATCGCGGCGAGCGCCGCCTTGGCGTTGAGCGTGTCGAAGATCGTCTCGACGAGCAGCAGGTCGCAGCCGCCGTCGAGCAGTCCGCGCGCCTGCTCGGCGTACGCCGCCTTCACCTGGTCGAACGTCACCGCCCGCCGCGCCGGGTTGCTGACGTCGGGCGAGAGCGACAGCGTCTTGTTCGTCGGCCCCATCGAGCCCGCGACGAACCGCGGCCGGTCCGGCGTCCGCGCCGTCCACGCGCGGGCCGCCTCGACGGCCAGGCGCGCGGCCGCCACGTTCATCTCGTACACCGCCGACTCGAGGCCGTAGTCCGCCTGCGCGATCGAGGTGCCGTTGAACGTGTCCGTCTCGATGATGTCGGCGCCGGCCTCGAGATACGCGTCGTGGATGGCGCGGATGACGTCCGGCCGCGTGAGCGCCAGCAGATCGTTGTCACCCTTGAGATCGGTGGCGTGGGCCGCGAAGCGCTCGCCCCGGAAGTCCGCCTCCGTGAGCCCGTGGCGCTGGACCATCGTGCCCATCGCGCCGTCCAGGACGAGCAGGCGCGTGCGGAGGATGGCGTCGAGCGTGCGGGTGACGGAATCGTGCGAGGCCACGGCTACCTCCCGGCGCACGGGGCGTCCGGCGCCAACGGGACCATCTGAAGATCATAGCAGGTGGGGTGCGGCCAGGGGGCGCCGCGGCGGCCGGATGGCCCGGGAACCGGGCTACAATGCCGCGTCATGATCCGGATCCTCATCACCGGCGGCACCTTCGACAAACGCTACGACGAAATCCGCGGGCGGCTGTCCTTCACCGAGTCGCACGTGCCCGACATGCTACGCCTGGGGCGCTCCCGGGTGGACGTGGCCCTCCGGACGGTCATGCTCGTGGACAGCCTCGAGATGAGCGACGCCGACCGCGCCCTCGTCGCCGAGAACTGCGTCCAGGCGCCGGAGTCCCGCCTCGTCGTCACGCACGGGACCGACACCATGGTCGAGACGGCCCGCGTCATCGCCATGCGCGTGACGGACAAGACCGTCGTGCTGACGGGCGCCATGGTGCCGTACGCCTTCGGCAGCTCCGACGGGCTGTTCAACCTCGGCAGCGCCCTGTCGTTCGCGCAGGTCCTGCCGCCGGGCGTCTACGTCGCCATGAACGGCCGCTGCTTCGCCTGGGACCGCGTGCGCAAGAACAGGGAGACGGGGGTGTTCGAGGAGACAGAGGGACAGAATCCAGAATTCAGAATCCAGAAGTCAGAATGGCGGGCCGGACCTCGCGGTGACACGGGCGCGAGGGGCGAGGGACAGAGACAGAATCCAGAAGTCAGAATTCAGAATTCAGAATGACGGGCAGAGCAGCACGGTGACACGAGCGCGAGGGACAGAGACAGAATCCAGAAGTCAGAATTCAGAATTCAGAATGGCGGGCCGGACCTCACGGTGACACGAGTGCGGAAGGAATCATGACGAAACGGGTCAAGGCGATTGGACTGGGGTGTGTCGTCGGGGCGCTGGCGTGGGCGGGAGCGGGACTGGTGGCGCAGCCGGATCGTGCGCCGGCGGCGCCGGCGTTCT
>CAZBIP010000104.1:1176-11662 GCA_964491885.1 uncultured Vicinamibacterales bacterium | reverse complement strand
ACAGCATCGGGATCGTCACGGCCGCCCTGCCGGCGCTCGGCTACAAGCGCGCGACCGAAGTGGCGAGCGAAGCCCTCGAGACCGGGGTGCCCGTGCGCGACATCATTCTCGCGCGGGGCTGGCTCTCCGACGCCGAGCTCGACGAGATCCTGAGCCCGGAGGCGATGACCCAGCCGCGGCCGCTCACCTAGTGCCCCGGAATCGTGGTGCGTGGCATAGGTCCCGGAGCGCGGCGCCCGAATGGCCAGGCGCGACGACCGAGCAGACTGGGAGTCTGTGAGGGAGGAGCAACGCCGCCAGTCGGGATGCCCCGCCCGGGAGATATGTGACGAATCACGATTCCGGGGCACTAGCGGCCCGGCGCTACTTCAGGCCCCGCTTCTTGAGCAGCGGTTCCACGCTGGGCTCGCGCCCCCTGAACGCCTTGTAGAGGTCCATCGGGTCCTTCGTGCCGCCCTGCTCGAGGATCGTGCGGAACCCGCGCGCCGTCGCCGGGTCGAACAGCCCCTTCTCGCGGAACGCCTGGAACGCGTCCTGGTCCAGCACTTCGCTCCAGATGTACGAGTAGTACCCCGACGAGTAGCCGCCGCCGGCCCCGAAGATGTGGCTGAAGTACGGGCTGCGGTAGCGCGAGACGATCACGGGCGGCAGCTGGATCTTCGCGAGCGACGCCCGCTCGAATGCCGCCGCGTCCGCCGGCGGCCCCGGCGGCAGCGTGTGCCAGTCCATGTCGAGGTACGAGGCGGCCAGGTACTCGACCGTCGCGAACCCCTGGTCGAACTGCGCGGCCTTCTTGATCTTCTCCACGAGCGCGGGCGGGATGACCTCGCCGGTCTTGTAGTGCTTCGCGTAGACCGCGAGCACCTCGGGCTCCAGCGCCCAGTTCTCCATGATCTGCGACGGCACCTCGACGAAGTCCCGCGGAAACCCGCCCAGTCCCCGGTACGGCGACTGCGAGAGGAGCGAGTTCAGCGCGTGGCCGAACTCGTGGAAGAGCGTGCCCGTCTCCTCGAGGGTGAGCAGCGCCGGCTCGTCGCCGGCCGGGCGCGTGAAGTTGCAGACGTTCACCACCACCGGCGTGACGCGCCGCCCGTCCTTGACGCGCGTGCTGCGGAAGCCGCTGCTCCACGCCCCGACGCGCTTGCCGGGCCTCGGGTGATAATCGGTGTAGAACACGCCGAGGTGCGACCCGTCGGCCTGCTTCACCTCGAAGGCCCGGACCTCCGGGTGGTACACCGGCAGGTCGGGACGCGGCGTGAACGTGAGCCCGTAAAGCCGCGTGGCCACGTAGAACGCGCCCTCGCGCACGCGCTCGAGCTCGAAGTACGGGCGCAACGCCTGCTCGTCGAGGTCGAAGCGCTGCCGCTTGACCTTCTCCTGGTAGTACCGCCAGTCCCAGGGCTCCAGCGCGAACGATCCGCCGGAGGCCTTGATGAGCGCTTCCTGGTCGGCCGCCTCCCTGAGCGCCATGGCGCGGGCCGGCGCCCACAACTGGTCGAGCAGCCGGTAGACCTGGTCGGGCGTCTTCGCCATGTTCTCGGCAAGCACGTAGTCGGCGTGGCTCTTGTAGCCAAGCAACTGCGCACGCTCGGCCCGCAGCGCCGCCTGCTGGGCCACGATCGCCTTGTTGTCGTACGCGTCGCCCCGATCGTTGCGGGTGATGTACGCGGTCAGGATCTGACGCCGCAGTTCCCGGTTGTCGGCGTACTGCAGGAACGGCCAGATGCTCGGCGCCTGGAGCGTGTACACCCACCTGCCCGCGAGCCCGGCGGCCTTCGCCGCCTCCGCGCCAGCCGACACCACCGACGCGGGCAACCCCGCGAGGTCCGCCTCGCGCTCGATCACGAGGCGGTACGCGTTCGTGTCGTGCAGCAGGTTGTCGCCGAACTTGATGCCCGTCTCGGACAGCGCGGCGTTGATGGCCCGGAAGCGCTCCTTCTGCGCCGGCCCGAGGTTCGCGCCGCCCCGCACGAAGGACTTGTACTGCTCGTCGAGGAGCCGCGCCTGCACCGGCGTCAGCCCGAGGCGGTCCCGCGCGTCCCAGAGCGCCTTGACCCGCGCGAAGAGCGCCGGGTTCAGCCGGATGTCGTCCCGGAGCGCGGTCAGAAGCGGCGCGACCTCGCGGTTGATCGCCTGCAGCTCAGCCGTCGTGTTCGACGACTGAAGGTTCGAGAAGACCGGATTCACCCGGGTGAGCAGGTCCCCGGCGTCCTCGAGCGCCTCGAGCGTGTTCGCGAAAGTGGGCGGCGCCGGGTTGCCGGCGATGGCGTCGATCTCGCGGCGCTGCTCGGCGATGCCCTCCTTGATGGCCGGCACGAAGTGCGCGGGCTGAATCTCCGCGAACGGCGGCACGCCGAACGGCGTCGTCCAGGGCTGCAGCAGCGGGTTCGGTCCCGGCGGCGGCGCGGGCTGCCGTCCCGACAGGATCACGGGCATCACGGCCACGGCACAGATCAGCGACAGAACGGCGGCACTCTTGCTCATGGACTCGGCCTTTCGGGGGAGCCGCGCCGGCGCCGGCGCGGAGTTGATGTGAATCTACCGCCCGGCCCGAGCGCGGGTCAAGGCGGCCCGGGCTGGCCCTTGACGCGGGTGCTCGAAGCTTGACCCCCGGGGGGCGCGGCCGGATACTCTGAGAAGCCGCCTCCGGAGGGGTCCAGGTTCCATGGCCGAACTGTACCGCGAAGGTCCGCCCGTGCCGGCCGACGCCGCGTACCGCGTGGCGAGGACGTCGGCCCATCCCGTCACCCTCCTGCCCGGGCATGACCCGGGCTGGAAGTCCGCCGCCGCCGTGTCCTGGGGCCCGGCGCCCTACCGGACCACGTTCCGAGCCCTCTGGAACGACGACGGCCTGGCCGTGCGCTTCGACGCGTGCGACGACGAACCCTGGCACACGATGACGAAGCGGGACGACCCGATCTGGGACGAGGAGGTGGTCGAGATCTTCCTGGACCCTGCCCGCCTGGGCCGGCACTATGCCGAGGTCGAGATCAGCCCGCTGAACATCGTCACCGACCTGCACATCCGGGAGCCGTGGCCGCGCCTCGACGGGGACAAGGCCTGGGACTGGCGCGGCCTCGAAAGCACGGTGGTGCCGGGCTCCTGCGGCGGACTGGGATCGGGCAGCTGGGTGGCGCTGGCCTGGCTGCCCTGGAGCGGCCTGGCGGGGATGGCCCCCGAGGTCCGGCGCGCGGTGCCGCCGTCGCCGGGCGACCGCTGGGGCTTCAACGTGTTCCGGATCAAGCGGCCCGGCGGCCCGGCGGACGCGGAGCGCGGGGCGGTGTACGCCGCGTGGTCGGCCCCCGAGGGGCCGAGTTTCCACGACCCGGCGGCGTTCCGGGCCCTGGAGTTCGCGGGGGCCGTCGATCCCGCGCGCGCGGAATCGCGAGGCGGGGCGGGGACGTGATGCGGCCGGGGCCTTGCATTCGTGGTATTATTCCAAGGTCAGGTGGAAGCCCGCCTTCTGTAGCACCCGCGTAGAGAGCCGAATCGAGTCGCCTTCGACTCGCTCCTGCCGCGACGTACTCGCTCAGTCACGAGCTGCCATCGAACGGCGATCCGGGTAGATTCGCCGAGTGTGAATGACGGCCGGCGAAATCGGCCGTCCAGTGTCTCGTGGAGCGAGACGAGGAGCAAGTGAAATGGGCAGAAAGCTGTATGTCGGCAACCTCCCCTACACGACGGGCGAGCAGGACCTTCAGGACCTGTTCTCGACCTGCGGGCAGGTGGACTCGGTGAGCGTGATGCGCGACATGGCCACGGGCCGCGCGCGCGGGTTCGCGTTCGTCGAAATGGCCACCGATGCCGACGCGCAGAAGGCGATCGCCGAGCTGCACGACAAGCCCTTCGGCGGGCGCAACCTGACGGTCAACGAGGCGCGCCCGCGCACCGAGCGCCCGGGCGGGTTCGGCGGGAACGACCGGGGCGGCGGCGGCGGCCGCGGCGGGCGGCGTGAGTCGCGCTGGTAAGGCGCCTCGCCTGACGTAACGAGTCGAACGGGGGGCCGGCGCGACGCGCCCGTCCCCCGTTCTTGTCTGCTTCGGGCGCGCCCCGGCGGGCGCGCCCCCCACTCTTGGAGTCAGCGTGAACCGAACCAGACCATCCCTGCAGAAACGGGAACGCGAAAAGGCGAAGCGGGAGAAGCACGCCGCCAAGGCAGCGCGCCGGGCGGAGTCGAAGGCCCACAAGTCTCCCGGCGGCTCGGGCCTCGACGACTCGGATCTCGCCGCGATCATCCCAGGCCCTCAGCCCAAACCTTGGGACGACGACGAGCCAGGGCCGGCCGAGCCGGCCGGCTAACGCGCGACGACGACCAGGTCCGGGGAGTCGTTCGGCACGAACGGCGTGTCGCCCATCGTGCCGAACACCTGGCGCGCCGTGAAGCCAGCCGCTTCCAGGGCCGACTCCACCTCCGCTCTCGTCCAGCCGTGCAGCGGCACGTTGTGGCTGGTGATCACCTCGAGAGCCGGGTCCCCATCTTTCCGGTAGCGCAACAGCGACGGCGTGAACGTCACCTTGCCGCCGGGGTGGTGTGTCATCACGCGCAGGAAGATCGCCTCGCCCTCGTCGTCCTGGATGAACGTGAGGGGCAGGCAGCGCTGTCCGGACCCCGCAAGGCGGTCGTAGTTCAGGATCTGGATTACCAGCGGCGCTCCGGGCAGGAGCACCGCCCGGACGCCCTTGAACAGATCGGTCAGCGTGTCGGGGTCCATGATGTGCGCGAGGGTGTTGCCCAGGCACACCGCGCCGCCGAACGCCCCCGACACGATCGACTCGACGTGCGCGAGGTCGCCCTGCAGGTACTCGACGCCCGACGGCACGTCGCCCTCCCGCGCGCGCGCGAGCATGGTTTCCGAGGCGTCGACCCCCACGACCTCGAATCCCTGCTCGGACAGGAACCGCGCGTGCTCGCCGGTGCCGCAGCCCAGGTCGAGAATCCGCCGTGACGGCAGCGAGGCGAAGGGCCCGGCGAGGAACGCCCACTCGCGGGACAGCCGCTTCGGCCACGCGATCATCTTCCGGTAGTCGATCTCAGCGTAGTGGTTCGTCGCACCCATTCGGAGCCCCCTTGCCACCGACTCTACGACCGGCGGTGCGGCGGCGTCAACCTCCCGGCCCGCCTCCCGGCCTTCGCGGCGCGGCCTACCGTACGCTGAACGAAGCCGTGAACGTGCGCCCGCGCGCCGGGGCGAACTGGAAGTGCTCCCGGTAGAACCGGTCCGCCAGGTTCTCGACCGCGAAGACGAGGCCCAGACGCGAGCCGGCCGGGCGGAACGTCAAACCCACGGCCAGCCGGTGCACCGTGAAGCCGTTCAGTCCCAGCAGATCCTGCGGGATGAGGTACGGCGATTCCAGCAGGGTCCTGGCCACCCGCGTGACCTTCGCGTGCGATCGCACGCCGTATTCCACCCACCACCGGTCACGCGCGTCGCTGACCCGCACGCCGGCCGTCGCCTTGAAGGGCGTGATGTTGTCCTGCGGCGCGCCCGCGAGAGACTCGCCGGTGAGGGGGTTCGTGCCCGAGACCACGGTCCCATGCGTGTACGCGGCGTTGCCGAACAGCGTCACCACGCCTGGCCTGGCGACGATCGGCACGTCGACGTCGGCCTCGACGCCCTGGATCCGGACGTCACTGAAGTTCACGGCCTGGGACACGGGCCCGGACGGCGTGTTTGCCACGATCTCGGTCGAGATGAAGCCGTGGTACGCGTTGCGGAAGTACGACAGCGATCCCGCCGAACGTCCGGCCCGCACCGTCAACCCGACGTCGACGTTGTCGCCGACTTCGGGCTCGACCTCCAGATTCGGCAAGATGGCGCCCACCGTGGCCGGGCCCGAGAACAACAGTTCTTCGAGGTTGGCGTGGCGGTAGCTTCGGCCGTATCGGGCCCGCAGGTTCAGGGCGCCCGTCAGGCGGTAGACCGCGCCGATGTCCCCCGTGACGGCGGTGCGGGACAGCGTGGAGCCGTTCACGTCGGGCAGCGCCGCCGTGTCGATGGCGGGCTGCGCCCCCACCGTCAGCGAGAGCACGTCGTAGCCCGGCGTGGCCCGCGCGTTCACGCGGTAGCGGTCGACGCGCAGGCCGGCCACGAGGCGCAGCGCGCCGGTCACGCTCCACTCGTCCTGCGCGAACAGCCCGGCGTCGCCGAACGTGGCATCGGGCACCCGCACGGGATGCGTCGTCGAGGCCGGGCCGATCGCCACCGGCGCCGCGAACACGTTTGCCGCCGGGCCGCGGGCGCCCATCGAGACGTTCCCGATCATCGTCCGCTGCGTCGTCGTCGTCCGCGAGTCGCGGCTGTCGTCGCGATAGAGCATGACGCCCGCCGTCAGCAGGTGGCCGCGAGCCGGAACGAAACTGGCTTGCACGTCCAGGCCGGCCGTTCGCACGTGCTGTTCCGCGTCGGACAGGACGTTCAGCCGGAACACGTTGATCGGGAAGAACCCCGGTGACGATGGCGCGGGGAACTGGACCGGGGTTTCGGTCCGCAGCAGGCGGCGCTGGTCCTGCAGGTAGCCGGTGACCTTCAGGTTGGCGAACCACGGCGAGAGGGCACGCGTCTCCCAGCGCGCGGAGACCCGGTCGAAGTCGTTGTACGGCAGGCTCGTCCGCGAGAAGAACATCGGCGGCTCGAAGTCGGGAAAACCCACGTCGTCCATCTGCCGACGGATGTACTTCACCTGCAGCGTCTGCGTGCCCGTCAGCGCGAACAACCCGGTCGCGTTCAGGCTCCAGCCGCTTGCCCCGGACGCCGGGATGACGGCCGACGTGCGCGCGTACGGGGCATTGAACGGATCGGGGAAGGCATTGAAGCCGAACCCGAAGTTGTCGTCGATGGTGTCGGCGTTGGCGACCCGGCCGCTCGTGTAGAAGGCCGTCGTGTCCTCGTCGCGTCCCGCGGCGCCGGCGCGGTAGTTGCCGTATCGCTCGGACCCGGCGGTCACCTGCAGCGCCAGCCGGCGGCTGGTCAGGCCGACGGTCGCGGCGCCTCGGCGCCCGTTCTCGTTCGAGCTGAGGTAGCCGTCAAGGCCGTACGTGAACCGCAGACCGTCGCTGAAGCGGGGCTGATGCGTGAGGATGTTGATCGTGCCCGAGAGGGCGTCGGTCCCGTACAGCACGGAACCGGCGCCGCTGGCCACCTCGATGGCGGACACCGCGTTCAGGTCGATGAGGCCGACCTCCGTGCCGGCGCGATCGGTGGCCGTGCGGGCGTGGTTGAGGCGCTCGCCGTCGACGAGCACGAGCACGCGCGTCGAGTCGAGGCCCCGCAGCCGCGGCCGCACCTGCATCGGCCCGCTGCCGACGGGCGTGACGCCGGGCGCCTGGATGAGGGCGTCTCCGACCGAGAGCGGCGTCCGCTCGAGCAACGACTCGCGCCCGAACGCGTCGGTGCGCAGCGGGACGGCCGCCGTGTCGCGCTCGCCTCGCGCGGCGGTCACGGTCACGCCCATCTCCACGCGCCCGGGCACGAGCGCAAAGCGCACGTGCGCCGCCGGTCCGGTTTCGGCTACGATCACCGTCTTCGACTCCCGCGAAAACCCCGGTGCATCGACCGAGAGCAGGTACGTGCCGGCACCCACGCCGGCGAAGCGGAAGCCCCCTTCCAGATCGGCTTGCGCGTACGACTCCTCGCCCGTTGCCAGATTGCGCAGCGTGACGTGCGCCGCCGGCAGCACCGCGCCGGTGGCGTCGGCGGCCTTGCCCACGATCTCGCCGGCCGTGGCTGCGCCGGCTCCCGCCGCCAGGCCGGCGGCGCACAGGCAGGACACGAATACACGGCGGACTCCCGTCCACCTCTGTTTCGACATGACACCTCTCCTCGCACGAAGACCCGATCGACGGACGGCGTCGCCGCCCGCCCACACTCACCACCTGGGTGGAAACGCCGTGCGGATCGCGTCAGACGAGGGGAGGAGGGCGCGGGGAGTGCCGGCAGACGCCGCGTGTGTCCGGAAGGCCTGCGATGCGCGCCGGGGCGGCATACGCCCATCGGCCGCCGGAGAAGCGGCCCGCAGCGCATGCGGGCGCCGCCGCGAGCCACGCGCCGATCACGAGCGCGGCGGCGGTCGCCTGGGCGAGCGCGGTGAAGGACGTGGGGATGGCCGGGCTGACCGGAAGCCCGGCGCCACCCGATCCGATGCTGCAGTGGATGAGGAGGACGAGCAGCCAGAGCCCGACCGCGCGGCGCCCGAAGAACAGCGGAAGCCCGCGGCGGCTGAGCGCCCAGAACCCGGCGGTCACCAGGCCCGCCACGGCCCAGCGGGCCGCGGTCGCCGGGTCGAAGGCACGTCCGCTGATGACGTGCAGCCCAAGCAGCCAGACGTGGAAGACGACCAGGCCGGCCACGCCCAGGCGAGCCAGCGTGCGCAGGGCCAGCCACGCCAGGGCGTCGGGCCTGGGCGCGAGGCGGCGGGCGGCTCGTGCGCGTCTCGTCAGCATGGGAACTCGTGGAAGCCGCGTGCCGTCCCTCGGCGTGCGGCGCCGGTTTGGATTTGAACACGAGCGCAGCGGCCGGCGCAACTGCGCCGGCGCGCCTCACCAGGGCTCGCGGTAGGGCCGGCGCCCGGCGTATCCGGTGAGGCGCGCGCTGATGGCCGCAGCCAGGTCGTGCCACCCGCGCCGCTCCGCGAGCGCGAGCGCTTCACGGCCGGCGCCCACCGCCTCGTCGAAGCGTCCGGCTTCCGCGTACGCCGCGGCGAGCGTGTCGAGCGCCGCGGCGTCGCCCCGGGCCGTCAGGCGGACGGCCCGCTCGCTGACCTCCACCGCCCTGGCGCCCCGGCGGATGCCGTCCTCCGGCGAGGTCGCGAGCAGCCAGCCCAGGCGGCCGAGCAGGAACGGCGCGTCGGGCTCGACGTCAACGGCTTTGGCGAAGTAGAACGCCGCCTGCGCGCGCCGCCCGACCTGACCGTACGCCTCGCCGAGGTTGCCGTACGCCGACGTGTAGCGAGGATCCAGCACGAGCGCGCGCTCGAGGTGCCCGATGCCCTCCTCCGGCCGTCCCGTCGCGCAGAGCACGGCGCCCAGGTTCGCGTGCGCGGGCGCGCTCGAGTCCCTGAGCCTCACGGCCTCTCGAAGCTGGATCTCGGCCTCGTCATAGCGGCGCGCGCCATGGAGCACGACGCCGTAGTTCAGGCGCGCCCGCGGATTTCCGGGACGCTTCTCGACCGTGTCCTGCCAGAGGCGCTCCTCGCTCTGAAACACCAGGTTTCGCTCGGCCGCTGCGACGGCGAACGCGGCGGCCACGGACCCGGTGAGCAAGAAGGCTGCGACGAATCCGGCGCGCCGGCGGGCCGATGCGTCCGGCACGAGGCGCGGCAGCACGCGCCGCCCCGCCAGGTACGCGGCCATCACGGTTGCCGCCGCGACGCCGGCAAGCGGCACGTACATCCGCCTGGCGGCCGCGATCTCGGTCGGCAGCGGAAGCAGGCTCGACGAGGGCGCCAGCGCCGCGAAGAACCAGGCGCCCGCGAACCCCCACGGGCTGCGCCTGGCCACGGCGACGATCGACGCCGCGAAGAGCGCGCACACCAGCAGCGCCGACGGCCACACGTCCGCGACCGACCGCGCCATGGGCCACCCGTCGTAGTCGAGGACGAGGGGCGACGGCACGAAGGCCAGCTCGAGGTAGTGCGTGATGACGCCCGTCTGCGTCAGCAGATACGTCCAGGGCGTCCAGCCGTCGATGCCGAGGCCCACCGACGTCGGCCATCGTTCGTGCGCGACCAGGCCCGCGAGCAGGAACCACGTGGCGGCCAGGCCTGCATAGAGCCCCCGCCGATCGACGGCCGCGAGCCGCGGCTTCGTCCCGTCCGGCGGTTCCCCTGGCGGCCCCTGCGCGAACGTCCGGTCCCACAGCCAGACCATGACGGGCGCCAGGACCATGGTCTGCTTGCTGCCCATGCCGAGGGCGCACGACGCGACCGCGCCAGCCGTCCACCATCGCCGTGCCGCGCGTGGCGCCCCGGGCTCCCCGGCCCGAATGGCGCAGTAGACCGTCGCGAGGTAGAAGAGGCCCATCAGGACTTCGGTCCGCTGGGCCACGTACGTGACGGCGTCGGTCAGGAGCGGATGCACGGCCCACAGGAGCGCGGTGGCGAAGGCCAGGGCGGGGGCGTGCCCGCTCGTCCGCGGGTGGAGTCGGCTCGACTCGAGCGTCCGGCGCATCACGCCGAACAGCGCGAGCGCGGCCAGCACGTGCAGCGCCAGGTTCACGGCGTGATAGCCCCACACGTTCCGCAGGAAACGCGTGTCGGCCCCGGCGGCCCCGCCCGGCTTCATCACGTCGCGCACATCGGGCGGCGCCAGCGCGTAGTTCAGGGCCAGCGAGAGACTTGCGACCGGCCGGCCCGACACCGGCGACTCGGCCGGCGCGGACAGCGCGGTCGTCAGCGGCCATAGCGTTCTGATGTTCGGGTTCTCGACGATGGCCCAGGTGTCGTCGAAGATGAAGACGCCCCGCATGCTCGGCGCGTACGCCCAGCCGGC
>CAZBIP010000104.1:0-1076 GCA_964491885.1 uncultured Vicinamibacterales bacterium | reverse complement strand
GTCGAGGATGCCGCGCTTCCCGTAGTTGAACTGGCCCGCGAGCAGCATCAGCCGGATCGGGGCAAAGGCCACGTTGCCCGTGCTCGCGACGAGCGTCACGCGGGGATTGCGGGCCGCCGCGTCGATGAAGTCGTCGACGAACGCCTCGGGCGAGGCCAGGTGCTCGATCACGTCCAGCATGACCGCCACGTCGATGTCGGAAAGGTCGGCTGGAAACGGCCGATCGTTGAAATCGCAGATCGCGAACGCATCGAGTTCGCACCCCGGGTCGAGCGGGAGCCGATCGACGCCCGTCACGCGGCATCCTCGGCGGCGAAGTTCCCGGCCCAGGTAGCCGCCGGCGCAGCCGATGTCGAGCACCCGGGCGCCCGCGGGAATGCGCGCCAGCGCGTGGGTGTGCGCGCTCTCGAACCCCAGCCTGGGCTTGTAGTGGGCGTTGCTCTCGGCCGAGGACACGCAGTCGAACTTCCGGTCGTAGAAGAGCGACCAGTCCTGTGCCTTCGCCCGCGCGCTCGCCAGCACAGCGTCCCGGGCGTACCGGAAGCCGCGTGGCGCGCTCCCGAGTCCGGTGTCCACGGGGACCTCCGCGATCCGGAGCCCGGCCGACAGGAACTGGATGACGATCTCGGTGTCGAAGGCCGTGCCGTTCGCGTTCAGGCGGAACGGAACCCGCCGGAGCGCGGACGCCGCGTACGCGCGGCACGCCGAGCGGTACTCGGAGAGGCTGGCGCCGATCAGGCGGTTCTGGATGCGCGCCAGGACTCCACTGCGCGGCTTGCCCGCCCGCGGCGCGGGGATGCCGATCACCGCGTCGGCACGGCCCGAGGCCAGCGGCTCCGTGAGGCTGGGCAGGCACGCAGCCAGAGCGGGGTCCGGTCCGTTGAGGACCGCCACGGCGTCGAACTCACGCTCGATGGCGAACTGGAAGCCGAGTTTCCGAGCGCCGCCGTAGCCCGGGCGCTCCGCGCTCGAGAGCACGGTGACGGCGACAGGCGGCGCCTCCGGCCCGATGGGCGCACCATCCCGGCCCGGCGCGATGCCGGCCGGTCGGTCGTCAAGGGCAAGCAGTTCGAATT
>CAZBIP010000103.1:9955-11737 GCA_964491885.1 uncultured Vicinamibacterales bacterium | reverse complement strand
CCCATGGACACCGTCTCCCTCACGATCGACGGGCGCGACGTCACCGTGGCCAGAGGCAAGACCATCCTCGAGGCGGCGCTCGAGAACGGCATCGCGATCCCCTACTACTGCTACCACCCGGGCATCGGCGTCGAGGGGTCCTGCCGCGTCTGCATCGTGAGAGTGGCGAAGATGCCGAAGCTGCAGACGGCGTGCTCGACGGTGTGCGCGGACGGCATGGTGGTCGAGACGCAGAGCCCGGAGGTCGTGCAGGCCCGGGCGAGCGTCTTCGAGTTCCTGCTGATCAACCACCCGCTTGACTGCCCCGTCTGCGACAAGGGCGGCGAGTGCCCGCTGCAGGACTACTCCTACGCGTTCGGGCCGGAAGCCAGCCGCATGGAGTTCCCGCGGCGCACCTTCGACGGAGAGGGCGTGGCGGCGGACGTGGACTTCGGGCCCACGCTCATGCTGAACCGCAACCGCTGCATCATGTGCACGCGCTGCATCCGCTTCATGAAGGTGGTCGACGGCGACGCGCAGATCGGAGTGGCGGATCGGGGCGGGCGCAGCGAGATCGCGACGTTCGACGAGCGCGGCGTGCATTCGCTGCTCTCGGGCAACCTGATGGACGTGTGCCCGGTCGGCGCCATCACGACGCGCGACTACCGGTTCGCCTCGCGGCCGTGGGACAACCCGGTGGCCGTCGATACGACGTGCACGCTCTGCTCGAAGGGCTGCAGCACCACGGTCTGGCTCAAGGCGAAGCCCGAATGGGCGAAGGGCGCGCGCATCGTCCGCGTGACGCCGCGCTTCAACGCCGACGTCAACGGGTACTGGATGTGCGACATCGGGCGGTTCCAGCACCACTGGGTCGAAAGCGCCGACCGCCTCGTGACACCCCTCGTCAGGCAGGCGTCTGGCGCGCTCGCGTCGGCCACGTGGACAGGTGCGTTTGCCCGCCTCCGGGACGCCGCGCTGCCGGCAGTCGAGGCGGACCCGGGGGCGTTCCGGATGCTCGTGTCGGCGCATGCGTCGCACGAGGAGTTGTTCGTCGTGCGGGAGATGGCCCGCCAGGCCCCCGGCCTGCCGGCCTCGAGCGTGACCGTCGCGTGGCGGCACTCCGGGAAGGCGCAGCCGAAGGCGACGACGTTCCCCGTGCCGCCGGTTGACGCGCCGAACGTGGCCGGGGCGCGGGCCATGGGGTTCGCGGTGCCCGAGGGCGCGGCCGCGCCGTGCGATCTCGGCGGCCTGCGCGCCGCCGTCGAGGCCGGCTCGGTGAAGGCGCTCTACGTGCTCGATCCGGGACCCGACGGCAGCATCGGCGACGTCGCGTGGATCGCCGACGCGCGCAGGGCCGGCAGGCTGCCCCTGCTCGTGGTGCAGGGCGTCCTCATGACCGGCCTCGCGGCCGCGGCGGACGTCGTGCTCCCGGGATCGGCGTGGCTCGAAAAGGACGCGACGTATACGAACGATCGCGGGTTGCTGCAGGCCGCGGCGAAGGTGCTGGACCCGCCCGGCGAGGCGCGGGAGGACTGGCGCATCCTGGTTGAGGCGGCTGCCGCCCTGGGTGTGCCGCTGGAGTTCGAGGACGCCGCGACTGTCCGCGAGGCCGTCGCGCAGGCGTTCGGCGGCGTGCCGGCGCTGGCGCAGATCGCGGACGCGTCGTTCGCCAGGCCGGCGGCCGCCAGGACGTGGCTCCAGGCCTCGAACCCTTCCGAGCGCTGGAAGTGGGACCACCTGTTCCAGATGCTGCCGCCGGTGAAGGGGCATCCGGCGGTGAAGCGGGAAGGGACGAAGACAGAA
>CAZBIP010000103.1:0-9855 GCA_964491885.1 uncultured Vicinamibacterales bacterium | reverse complement strand
CTGCACACCCAGTCGAACGCGCCGCGCGACCCGACGCTCATTCCGACGGTGCTGACCATCGACGCGCCGGCCGGGGTCGTGGTCCGGGAAGTCGTCTATCCGCCGGCGGTCGACTTCAAGCAGGAAGGCCAGGACCAACTCCTCGCCGTCTTCGATCACGAATTCGCGATCGGGGTGCAGGTGGAGATCGAATCCCGGCCGGCTGCGGGCGCGAGCGTGGTCGTCCCGGCCCGGCTGCGGTACCAGGCCTGCAACGATCTCATGTGCTTCGCGCCGGCGACGTCCGAGTTCTCCTGGACGATCCCGGCCGGGGACCCGCCCGCGCCGTCGGCGCAGCCGGACCCGGTCTTCGCCGCGATTGCCTTCGGCACGGGCGAGCGTCCGGTTGCGGCGGCGCCACCGGCGGCGGCTCCGGCGTCCGCCGGCATCCCGGCTGCGCCAGGGCAGACAGCGGCCTTGCTCGCCAGGCTCGACGCGTTCGACGTCCTCGGAACGACCGGCGGCTATCTCAATCCGGACGCGTTCCTGACCTTCGTCCGCAACGCCGAGGCCGGCGTGCGCGAGCGCGGAATGTTCGAGGGCCGCGGCCCGGTCGCGATCCTGATCCTCATCCTGCTCGGCGGGCTGGCCCTCAACCTGACGCCGTGCGTCCTGCCGATGATCCCGATCAACATCGCGATCATCGGCGCGGGTGCCCAGGCGGGGTCCCGCGGCCGGGGCTTCCTGCTCGGCGCCGCCTACGGGGCGGCCATGGCCCTCGTGTACGGCCTCATCGGCCTGGTCGTCATCCTGACCGCCGGCACCTTCGGCGCCATCAACGCGTCGCCGTGGTTCAACCTCGCCATCGCCGCGCTGTTCGTGGTGCTCGGCCTCGCGATGTTCGACGTGTTCGACATCGACTTCTCCCGCTTCGGCAGCCGCTTCAAGCCGGGGGCGGGCCGAGGCTCGCTGGCGCTCGCGTTCACGATGGGCGCCGTGGCGGCGCTGCTGGCTGGCGCCTGCGTGGCGCCGGTGGTCATCCAGGTCATCCTCTTCTCGAGCAACCTGTACGCCTCGGGCGCGACGCTCGCCCTCGCGCTGCCCTTCTGCCTCGGCCTCGGCATGGCGCTGCCGTGGCCGTTCGTCGGCGCGGGCATCGCGGCGATGCCGAAGCCGGGCAGGTGGATGGTGCGGGTGAAGCAGGCCTTCGGCGTGTTCATCCTGGCGACCGCCGCGTACTACGCGTACCAGACGTACACGCTCTTCGCGAACCGCTGGGTGAACCCGGCGGACGTGCAGGCGAGCGTCGAGGAGCAAGTGAAGGCCGGCTGGCGCGCGTCGCTCGCCGAGGGCCTGGACGCGGCCTCGCGCGAGGGCAAGCCGGTGCTCATCGACTTCTGGGCCACGTGGTGCAAGAACTGCCTCACCATGGACAAGACGACCTTCGAGGACGCGCGGGTGAAAGAGGCGCTCTCCGGGTACGTGAAGATCAAGGTCCAGGCCGAAGACCTCGACGCCCAGCCGGCGAAGGACCTGCTGAAACGCTTCGACGCGGTCGGGCTCCCGGCCTACGTCATCCTCCGGCCCCGCTGACGCGGCGAAGGGGTCGGGTCTCTTTATGCAGCGAGCCTCGTTCCGGTTGCGGTCTTCGGCTTCTGCGGCGCCAGAGTACGGTTCTCTCATCTGCCGAGTGCCGCGTGCGTAGGTTGACCCGACCCCGTTTGGCGACGCTGCTGAAAGTCGCGGTCACGCTCGCGCTGTACGTCGCGGTCTTCTACAAGATCGACGCGCGGCAGTTCCTCGCCCGGCTGCAGGGCGCGCACGTCGGGTGGCTCGCCCTCGGCGTCCTGGCCTACGCCGGCGGCCAGTGTCTCAGCGCCTGGCGCTGGTGGGTGCTGCTGCGGCCGGTCCGCCTCGACGTGCCGTACCTGCGGATGGTGTCGTTCTACTTCATCGGCATGTTCTTCAACTTCTTCCTGCCGACGATCGTCGGCGGGGACGCGGTGAAGGCCGTCCTGCTGGCGCGCGAGACGGGCTCGCCGGCCCGGGCGACCATGAGCGTCTTCATGGAACGGAACGTCGGGCTGCTGGCGCTCCTGGCGATCGCGACGGCCGCGGCGTTCGTCGCCCCGCCCGTCACGGTGCGGGGCGTGTCGCTCCCGCACCTGACGCTGCTGCTCTTCGCTGCCTACGCCGCCGCCAACGTCGTGCTGGCGAGCCGCCGCGCGTACCGCCTCATCGACCACCTCGTCGCCATGACGCCGCTCGCGAGGACGGGGTCGCGGGCCGTCTCGCTCTACGACGCGCTGCTGCCGTACCGCGAGCGGCGGTGGCTGGGCATCACGGCGGCCGCGACGGGCCAGTCCTTCCTCTTCCAGGGCGTCGTCATCCTCGTGGTATTCTTGAGCGCCAGGGCGCTCGATCAGCACGTGCCCGTCTCCGCCCTCGCCGTGTTCGTCCCGCTGATCTCGCTCGCGGGCATGCTTCCGATCAGCGTCAACGGCCTCGGCATCCGCGAAGCGCTGTACCTGCTGCTGTTCGGGCGCGTCGGCGTGCCGCCCGACGCGGCTGTCTCGATGGCGTTCCTGTATTTCGCCGTGACCCTCGCGGCCAGCCTGCCTGGCGGACTCGTCTACGCCCTCCAGCGCGGGCCGCGGACCGGGCCCGGGAGGTCCACATGAAGAGTCGGGTCTTGCGGGTGCTCGTGGCGGTCCTCGCCGTCGCGGCGCTGGCCGCGTCGGGAGCGGCCGTCTGGCACCTCGACCGGCGCATCGAGGCCGAGCGGTCGGCGTCCGACTCGTTCGAGCGGGACGCCCGCCAGGCGGCCTCAGGCGTCGGCGAATTGCGCGCCGCCCAGATGGCGCTCGTCGCCCAAGGCCAGCCGGCCGACCCCTGGCTGGCCAGGACGACGGCACTCGCAGAATCCGTCGGCCCGAAACTCTCGGCGCTGCGAGGGGCGGCGGCAACCGTCGAGGGCCAGGGCGCGCTCGAGTCGGCCATCGAGGCGTTCACGACCTTCGGGCAGCGTGACGCGAGGGCGCGGGACTACCTGCGGTCCGGACAGGTCCTGTCAGCCTCGGACGTCGTTTTCGCCGACGCCGCGCCGCTGCTCGAGCGGGTCGTCGGCGGGCTCGACACCGCCAGGGCCCAGGAGAGCATCGCGCGAGCCATCACCGTCGCTGACGCGAGGAAGTGGCAGCTCATCGCGCTCGCATCCGGCCTCGTCCTGGCGCTCGCCGCACTGCTCGCCCTCGTGCCGCTCCCCCGGAGCGCGGCGGTGGGCGTGGATAACGAGGCGGGGGAGGCGCGCGGGACGTCCGGCGGCCTGGGCCTCTCTCCTTCCGCCGACAGCATCGACCGCCGCGCCGTTGCGCCCGCAGAACCCCCGGAAGGCCAGCGGGCGTCCGGCACCGCGTCGAGCCCAAGCGGCACGCCTGCGGCCGAGGCGCTGCCCGGCAGTCCGAATCTTGCCGCGATTGCCGACGTGTGCTCCTGTCTGGCCCGCGTCCAGTTCTCCAGCGAGTTGCCCGGGCTCCTCGAGCGCACGGCGAAAGCGCTGGATTCCACGGGCGTCATCGTCTGGATGCCCGATGCCGCCAGCGGCATGCTCCGCCCGGCGCTCTCGCACGGATACACGCCCGCCGCGCTGGCCCGTATGGGCGGGATCCAGCCGGCGGCCGACAACGCCACGGCAGCCGCGTACCGCACGAAGACGGTCGTGGCGGTGCCGCCGGACGCCATCGCGGGCGGCGCCGTCGTGGCCCCGCTTCACACGGCTGAAGGGTGTTCCGGCGTGCTGGCCGTCGAACTGGCAGACGGCGTCACGCCCACGCCGCAGGTCCGCGCCGGCGCGGCCATCGTCGCGGCCCAGCTCGCAACACTGCTGACTCCGACAACCGCTTCAGGGCCGGACGCGGCGGCGACGCCCCAAGGTGCGGCCCCTGGTGGCGGAACCAGCTCGCGCCTGGAGTAGCGGGGCAACCGTGTCCGCCGACGAGGTGCTCGATCAGGAAGCCGTCGCGGAACTCCGCAAGGCGGCGGCGCACCTGGGCAGCCCGACGCTCGTCGGCGACCTGGTCGCGTTGTTCGAGCGCAATGCTCCGCGGCGCCTCGACGAGATTCGCGCCGCCGTCGCCGCCGGCGACGCGCCTTCGCTCGAACGCGCGGCTCACACGCTGAAGTCGAACTGCGCGGTCTTTGGCGCGAGGCGCATGTCGGCGTGCTGCGCCAGGCTGGAAGACGCGGCCGGCCGCGCCGACTTCGGCGAGACCGGCCCGCTGCTCGCGGCGCTCGAAGCGGAGTTTCTGCGGGTACTCGAGGCGGTGGCTACGCTAGGGGCTGGGCGCTAGTCCCACACGGCTTGCCACGCTGGGGGCCAGGCGCTGGGCGCTGGTTCCACGCGGCCTGCTACGCCAGGGACCAGGCGCTAGACCCATACGGCTGACAGCTGGACAGACTAGCCCCTAGCGCCCAGCCCCTAGCCCCTGTCTTCAGGCCGGCCTCCCGACGATAGCCCTCCGCCGGACCGGCGGCTTCCGCTCTTCGAGCGTCGCCTTCAGCGAGAGCGGCTTCTTGTCGCGCGTGAGGCCGACCGTCACCTCGCCGCTCTTGCCGGCCAACTCCCGGACGAGTTCGTCCGGCGTCGTCACCGGCTTGCCGTCGACCGCGGTGATCACGTCGCCGGCCTTGAGGCCGGCCTTCGCCGCCGGGCTCTCCGCCTGCACGCTGTTCACGAGCAGTCCGTCCTTCACGCCGAAGTAGCCCGCCAGATCCGGCGTCAGATCCTGCACCGTCACACCGAGGCGGCCGCGGCCCATCGAGAAGAACAGATTGGGGCCGCCCCTGTCGTCGAACCACTGCAGGACATCGCCTTCGGGAAGCGGAACTGGAGCCGGTGCCTGTTGCCGCCAGCGGAAAACTCCGCCGTCGCGTGGAAGCGGTTCCGCGCCCGGCGCGGGCGGCCGCCGCTCGAACCGGAACTGCCGGAGGCCCTCGGCTGCGTTCTCGCTCAGTTCCTTCATCTTCTTTTCGTCGATCTGGATGTCGAACGCGTCGTCCGTGCCGGCCGGCGCGGCGCTCAGTTCCACGCGCTTGCCGTCCCGGAAGACAGCCACCTTCACCGCGCGGCCCGCCACCGTCTCGCGGACGAGGCGCGTGAACTGCTGCGCGCTTCGCACGGCCTCGCCGTCGAACTGCACCACGACGTCGCCCGCCTTCATCCCCGCCTTCTCGGCGGCCGAGTCCTTCGTCACCTGTTCGACGACGACACCGCCGGCACCGGGCAGCTTGAGCTTCGTGACGTCGTCGGCCGTGACGTCGCGGATCTCCACGCCCAGTCGCGGCCCGCCGCCCGCGAGGGCGGTCCACGCCGGCCCGCCCTGGAGGACGTGGCTGGTGACGTTCGGCTGGCCGTCCTTGCCGCGGTAGACCGTCACCACCGGCGGCCCGCCGCCCTGTTGCTTCTTGACGATGACCTCGCGGTCGACTTTCTTGTCGGCCTGCCCGGCGTCCGTCCCGCTCTGCTGGCTGGCGGCTGCTGCCTGGGGCGTCAGCCACACCAGCGACACCGCCGCGGCCACGAGCACCGCCAGCGCCGCGCCAATCGCACGTCCTGCGCGCATAGCACCCTCCACGAGAACACGGAATCAACGACATCTACTCAGACGCGCCGGCGGGCGGGTTGGACTGCCCGCACTCGGCCCTCCCGCCCCTCGCCGAGCTTGGTCCGTCCCCAGCGCAGTCGAGAGGCGGGTTCCGGACCGCCTTCTGAGCACGGCCGGGCGGCGTGCGAGAAGCCGCGCCTGCATGGATGTCTCCATCGAGCCGATACACCGCAAGAACGCACCGCGTCCGTCCGGCGGTGGTGCGAGCCGGTGACAACACACAAGTCCGGTCTTTACGAGGGGTTAGCATGACGCCACAGGATCCCAACGACGTGCCGTCGGATGTCGATCCCGAGAACCCCGAAGCCGCGATGCGCGATGCGCGGCAGCGCTTCCTCGCCGCGTTCCCGAAGCGTTCGGACTCGATCGGCCTGATGCTGTCGACCGTCGCCACGATCGGGGCGCGCGGCCCGGTGGGCCCCTTGCGGCAGGTCCTTCACCGGATGTCCGGCCTGGCGGGCATGCTCGGGTTCCCCACGGTGTCGGCCCGGGCACGGGACCTCGAGATGCTGCTGGACGGCGTCGAAGCCGGCCGCTTCGACTCGGGGCGCGCCACGCTGGTGTTCGACGCGCTCGAGCAGGCGTTCACGGACGACCTGGCGCGTCCGCCCGACTGGGCCGGCGCGGCGCCAGCCGCCGGCGGCAGCCGCCGCGTCATGGTGATCGAAGACGACGAGGATCAGCGCGAGGTCCTTGGCATCAACCTTCGTGCGGCTGGCTACGTACCGATCGAGGTGCGCGCGGGCGATCTCGCCCTCGACGCCGCCCGTGCCGAGCGGCCGGACTTGATCCTGCTCGACGCCAACCTGCCCGGCATCGACGGCTACACCGTGTGCCGGCTGCTCAAGGCGGACCCGGCGCTCAGCGCCACGCCGGTCCTCTTTCTGACCGTGCGATCGAATCTCGACGATCGGCTCGCGGGCCTCACGCTGGGCGCCGACGACTACCTCGTCAAGCCCATCGACATGCCGGAGTTGATGGTGCGCATTCAGCTCCTCCTCTCGCGCCGGGCCTCTGGGCCGGCAAGTTGCCCGCCGACCGGCCCCGGGGGGCCCTCGGAAGACACGAGTGGAAGGACGCCCGGCACTTCCGGGGGCAGCCGATGAAGATCCTGCTTGCCGAAGACGAACCAGACGTGCAGCTCATTGCCCGCTTGTCTTTGAAGAAGGCCGGGTTTACCGTGGTGACCGCCGGGAACGGCCTCGAGGCCCTCGAGCGCGTTGCCGCCGAGCGCCCCGACGTCATTCTGCTCGACTGGATGATGCCCGACATGGACGGCTACGAAACCTGCAGGCGGCTCAAGGCCGATCCGGCCACGGCGGGCATCCCGGTGATCTTCCTGACGGCGCGGGTCCAGGAAGCCGAAGTGGCCCGCGCCCTCGCCCTCGGCGCGGCCGGCTGCATCGGCAAGCCCTTCGACGCGCTCACGCTCGGCCAGCGCGTCAGGGAGCTCGTGGCGGGATAAGTGACCATCCGCGCCCGCATCTTCACCGTCGTCGGCGTCGTCATCGCCGCCGTGTTCGCGCAGACGCTGCTGGTCCTCCGGATCGAGGACCGGCGGGGCGAGACGTCCGCCGCGGTGGACCGGGCGCTGTGGCGCGTCGAGAACCAGGCCTCGCTCGGCCGGCTCGTCGCCGAACTGGACGGCATCGAGCGGGCGCACGCGGCAACGGGTTCCCCCTCGCTACGCGAGGACTACGCGCGGCTCTGGAGTCTCTACGAGCGCACGGCCACGCTCGTCCCGCAGTACATGGACGACGAGGCGGCGAAGCGCGACCTCTTGGCCATCGACGCCCGGCTGCGCGCGTGGCACGAGGCGACCTCGGGCCTGGTGACTCCCGCCACCGGCGGCACCTTGGCTCAGGCCGGCGCGCCCACCGCGGATGCGCCGGGCGCGTCGCTCATGAAGGCCATTCGCGGCGAACTGGACCGGCTCGAGACGCGCGAGCGGAACCGGCTCTCCGCCGAGCGCGCGCGGGCCAACAGCCAGGCCCTGCAGTCCACGCTGCTGACGCTCGCCATCCCCGCGGCGGCCATCGTGATGCTGCTGGCCCTCGTGGCCATCATCGCGCGCATCCTGCTGGATCCGCTCGCGGCCGTCGCCACGTCGGCGCGGCAGATCTCGGCGGGCTCGTTCGACGTCACGCTGCCCCGGGGGTCGCGGGACGAGATCGGCGACATGGTCCGCGCGTTCCGCGAGATGATCACCGCCGTGCAGCGGCGCCAGCGCGAGGCGGCCGACGCCCTCGCGCGGGCCGAGCGCGACCACCGGCGGCTGCAGGCGACGATCGAGACCGTGCCCGTCGGCCTCCTGATCGTGGACGCCGGAACGGGACGGGTCGTGCTGCAGAACAGGGCCGCGGACCCGCTGCTCGGGCGGCAGCCGGAGGGCGACGCGGCGCGCCTGGCGTACTGGGACGCCTTCCGCGTCACCACGCGCGAGGGCGCGCCCGTGCGGCTGCGCGAGTGGGGCACCGGCCGCGTTCTGCGCGGCGACGTCGTCGTGGGCGAGGAGCTCGTCGTGCGGCAGGGCGAGGGGCGCGAGGTGCCCATCCTCGTGAGCGCCGCGCCGCTCCGCGAGGAGGACGGGCGGGTGTCCGGGGCCGTCGTGGCGTTCCAGGACATCACGAGCCTGTACGAGGTGGACCGCCTCAAGAGCGAGTTCGTCTCGATCGTGTCGCACGAGCTGCGGACGCCTCTCACGTCGATCAAGGGGGCGATCCAGCTGCTGCTCGACGAGGGCCGGGGCGCCGATCCGGATCACGTCATGCTGATGAACGTGGCGCTCGCGAACACCGACCGCCTCGTGCGCATCATCAACGACATCCTCGACATCTCGAAGATCGAGGCCGGCAAGCTGGAGTTGAACCCGCGGCCGCACGCCGTGGCCGAGGTCGTCAGCGTTTCGATGCAGAACGTGGAGCAGGTCGCCTCGGCGGCGCAGGTGGCGCTGGCCGCGCGCATCGAGGACGGCGTGCCCGCCGTGCGCGTCGATCTCGATCGGATCGTCCAGGTTCTCGTGAACCTGCTCTCGAACGCGCTGAAGGCGGCTCCCTCAGGGTCCGAGGTCACCCTCGCCGCCAGAGACGCCGGAAACGGGTTCGTCGCGTTTTCGGTAACCGACCGCGGCCGTGGCATCCCGCCGGAGAAGATCGGCCTGCTCTTCCAGAAATTCCAGCAACTGGACGGCGCGAACACCCGCAAGACGAGGGGCACCGGGCTCGGCCTCGCCATCGTCAAGGCCCTCGTCGAGATGCAGGGCGGGCGCGTCGAGGTTCAGAGCGACGTGGGCAAGGGATCGACGTTCACGGTCACCGTCCCCGTCGCCGGATAGAAGCCGCAGGCGCCCGCCGACGGCTCTTCTTCTGAATCCTGGCTTCTGAATTCTGAATTCTATATTCCGTACGTCCTTCGCAGCAGTCTGGCCACCCGCAGTTTCAAGTCGACGGGCAGGAACGGCTTGGCCATGTAGTCGTCGGTGCCGATGAGGTAGCCCTTCGCCCGGCTGTCCTGGTCCGCGCTGGCCGTCAGCATCAGCACCGGCACGAACGCCGTCTTCAGGTCCGCCCGGAGCGCGCGGCACGTGTCGAAGCCGTCCATGTGGGGCATCATCACGTCGAGGATGACGAAGTCCGGCGCCGCTTCCCTCGCTTTCGCCAGCGCCTCGACCCCGTTCTCGGCCTGGACGACCTCCACCGGCACGGGCAGGCCGCGCAGCGTGGCCCGCACGATCATCCTGATGTCCGCGTCGTCGTCCACGACCAGGACGCGCAGCGGACGGCGGCCGACCGGCGAGGTGGCGGCGGTCGCGTCGGTCGGGGCCTGAACCTCGGTTTCGTCCGGGCCCGGGGCCGGCTCCGGCGTCGGCGACGGCGCCGGTCCGGCCTCCGTCGAGGCCGGCATGACTGTTTCGAACGCGACGGAAGCTTCGACCGGCGGCACGGGGGCCTCCGTCCTGGTCGTCACCGGCGACGGCACGGGCTCTTGAGCCCGGAACCCCTCGCCAGGCTCGCTGGCCGCGGCCGCCGGCGGCCGATCGGTCTGGCTCGTCTCCAGCGCCGCTGGCTGCGCCTTCGCTGGCGTATTGCAGTGCGGGCAGACTTTCCACTCCCGGCGCAGCGGTTGCCCGCAGCCGGCGCAGGTCTTCTTGAGGCTCGAGCTGCAGTACGGGCAGGTCGCGAAGTCGGCCTCGATGATGGCCTTGCAGGACGGG
>CAZBIP010000102.1:0-11840 GCA_964491885.1 uncultured Vicinamibacterales bacterium | reverse complement strand
GCGCGCGTCGGCGACGATCCGCCTGTTGATGGGCCCCAGCAACTGCTGCACGCCGCGTTCGAGTTCGGTTTCGGCGAAGGGGTACGAACGGTTCAGGCGCTTCAGGATTTCCAGCGTGTCCTTGCTCGCGTTCAGGTTGACGATGACGAAGTGCAGGTCGTTCGCCGGCCGCACCTCCTCGGTGGTCAGCCGCTCGCCGTCGAACTCCATCATCACGGCGCGGTCGCCGAACGCGCACCCCTGGTCCATGCGCCCGCAGCGGGACGGCGTCGTGATCTCGCCGTTGTAGGCGAGTTCCATCTCGCCGCGGACCGTGAGCTTGAGGTCGTACACGCGGTTGAACGCGCGAGCCGTCAGCACGCAGATCGCCGCGCTCGACGACAGGCCTTTCCGGATGGGGAGGTCCGTCCAGGTGTTGCGGATGGTCAGGCCGCGGACCCGGTAGTGCGTCATGACCTGGTAGGCCACCCCCGCCGCGTAGCTGAAGAATCCGCCCTGCTGCGCCTCCGCCAGGAGGGCTTTCGGCTCCAGCGGGATTTCGCGCGGGCCGATGACCTGCCCGTCCGGCGTCGTCGACGTCAGGACCAGCGCGGTCGGGTGCGGCTCCACCTCCGCGTGGATGCCCTGGTTCGTGCCGCAGATGAGGGTGTAGCCCTTCTCGATGTCGGCGTTGATGCGCCGGTATCCGCCGGCCCAGTCGGAGTGTTCTCCGAACAGGCAGATCCGCCCAGGAACGAAGATGTTCATCGGTTCACCATCCAGGAGCCAGATCCGTGCGGGGCCGGGCTCGCCTCACGATATCGGAAACGCCGGGGAGCAACAACCCGGCCGCGCCCGCCAGGCCGCGCGCGGAGGCCCCGCGCTCAGCGCGCGATGATCTTGGCGGCCCAGTCCGTGCCGGCGATGTCCGATCCGCCCGGGAAAGGCGGCAGGGCAAGAGCCCCTGTTCCATCGGCACGCAGGTCGATCGAGTCCCGCCACTCGCCTGCGCGAGGGTCGTACCAGGTGAAGGTGTAGCGGGCGTTCGGCCGCCACCCTGCTGCCGCGCCGCGCTGGGCCTCGTTCTCGAAGTAGAGCAATCCGAACGCGCCGTCCGGGGTACGCACGAGGAACGACCAGCCGTCCAGCCCCTGCTCCGAACTGCCTGGCGCCTTCCGCGCGGACAGGCTGCCGGAGGCCGGCCGGAGCTCCCTGTAGCGCACGCCCTCCGACAGCACGAACGCCCCCAGCCCGCGCATGTATTCGGCCGACGCGTACCGCAGCGCCTGCCAGAAGTACGGCCGCGTGCCTTGCGGCTCGGCGTCGCTCGTGACGTCGTACGCCCCCGTGCCGTGCACGTGCCCGGCGAGGCCGCCCGAGAGCACGCAGCCGTACATCTGCACCCGCGAGAAGTAGTTGTCGCGCGCCGAACCGGACTCCGCCTGCTCGCCGTTCACCACGTTGTTGCCGTGCACCCAGCCCGTGTAGTGCGGCTCGAGGTTCGCCGTGGGCATCGCGGGCGACAGGTTGAACTGGCGCTCGAGCGCGGCGTAGATCCGGTGGTCCCGCGGCTTGTTGCCGGTGCTGTGCATCGTGATCCACGGCGCCTGTTCGCCTGTGCCGAACGTCGTGTCCGTGGCGTGGTCGATGAGGGAGGTGACGGGCTGGCCGAAGGGCATCGGGCCGTACCGGCGGTAGTGGCGCGTGATGGCGCGGTTGAACTCGTCCGCCGTCAGGCTGTACTTCGGGAGGTAGATGTCGAAGTGCACCTTGCTGAAGATCATGTTGAACGCGCCGTAGCGCGCCACCATGTACTGCAGGAACCGCCCGTACGACGCGTCGAAGTCCGCGTACGCCTTCCAGGGCGGCGCGACGTCGCGCCGGATGGTCTCCAGCATCGCGACGAACCCCTGCCCGTCCAGGTGACGCATCTTCCCGTCGAGGCTCCGGAAGAACTCCGGCACGATGCGGTCGTAGTCGGCCAGGCCTTCGCTCCCAGGCACCATCTCGAAGGGGCGGAAGCCGCGCTCGTCGTGCATGGCCTTCGCGGTGGGCTGGCCGCCCGGCACGGTGATGCCGAACGCTTCCCAGGCGTTGCGGTAGTACACGCCCTTCCGGTCCGCGTACGTCGCCGGATACTGATCCGACGCCCATGTCGGGAACGCGGCGATCATGCTCACCGAGTTGAAGCCCTGCCGTTTGCGCAGCGCCACCGCCTGCTCGAAGGTCACGCCGGGCGCGGCCTCGTATCCCGGGTCGGCCGCGACGCCGGTGAGCGGCAGCCGCCACGTCAGCGCCCCGAGCCACGTGTCCCCCAGCAGGAAGTACGGCGTGCCGTCGGCGTACTCGAGCGCGTGGCCGTTCGCGGTGGGCTTCAGGAACCCCCGTCGGTTCGGGTTCTGCCGCTTCTCGGCCTCGGTCCACGCCACGGCCGTGAACGCCCCTGACTTCCCGTTCAGGCCCGTGTCGGCCAGCTGGTTCGAGCCGCTCGTCCAGCGCCAGGTTCCCGGCGCCGTGGCGACGACGCGGACGCGGAAGGTGCCGGCTCCGTCCCAGAAGCCGTACACGCGGTTCGAGAAGCCCGGACCGGAGAGTTCGACCCAGCACTCCACGTCGGTATACGGATTCGCGTGCGTCTGGGTGCTCGTGAACGTGATCTCCTGCACCTCCCACACGTGCGCCGGACGCTGCGCGAACGCAGCGCCCGGGCAGGCGAGGGCCAGGCACAGGACGACGAGGCCTGCTTTCAGCATGTCCGCCCCTCCAGGCTCAGGATGTCAGCACGAACGGCGCCCGTTGAGGGCGCGACAGCATCGCGTTGGCCTCGTCGTCTCCGATGAAGCGCTCCCTGGCGGGGTCCCACCGAAGCCGGCGGGGGAGCTTCATGGCGATGTGGTGCAGCAGGCACGCCGTGCAGGACCGGTGCGCCGATTCGACCGGTGCGATGGGATTCCGTCGGGACCACACGCAGTCGAGCCAGTTGCCGTGGTGGTCGGTGCTCTCGTAGAGGTGGATCTCGTCGGGCCCGATGACCGAGGTGACGATCTTCGGATCGCTGGCGGCGAGCGCCTGCTCGTCTTTCAGGCGCGACTGCGGGTCGCTCGCGGTCACCGTCTCGTTTCCGCGCGACACGAAGATCCATCCTTCGGTGCCCTCGAAGCGGATCCCGTTCGTGAAGTCGCCGCTGACGATCATGTGCACGCCGTTGGCGTAGAGGGCCTCGGTCCTGAAGGGACCATGCACGTTCCAGAGCCCGCTCTTCGGGAACTCGGCCGTGCCCCAGACCTCAACCGGTCCGGTGTGCTCGGTGTCCATGGCCCAATGGGCGCAGTCCAAGTGGTGCGATCCCCAGCCGGTGATCATGCCGGCACCGAACTGCTCGCACCGCAGCCAGCCGGGCCGCCCGTAGCCGTCCTGCGGGTGCACGCGGTTCTCGGTGTAATACACCGACGGCGTCGAGCCCAGCCAGGTGTCGTAGTCGAGGTTCGGCGGCACGGGCATTTCGGGCTCGACCGGTCCGGACGGGTCGCCCGGCAGCCCGATCTTCACCGTCTTGAGCTGGCCGATCCGGCCGTTGCGCACCAGTTCGGCCGCGTACCGCCACTGCGGCGACGAGCGCTGCTGGCTGCCGATCTGGAAGACGCGCCCGCTCCGGTGGACGGCGTCGGACACGATGCGCCCCTCGGCGATCGTCAGCGACGCCGGCTTCTGCAGGTACACGTCCTTGCCCGCCCGCACGGCGGCGACGGTAATCAGCGCGTGCCAGTGGTCCGGCGTGCTGATCACGACGGCGTCGATGTCCTTGTTCGCCAGCAGTTCGAGGTAGTCGCGGTACGTCGTCACGCCGTCGTACGGCTTTCCCGTCTCGGCGGCGTAGTGGCCGTTCACGAGGCGCCGTCCGTCTTCCAGACGCTTCGCGTCGAGATCGCAGACCGCGACGATGCGGGCGCGAGGGTGCTTCCAGATGCCCGGCATGTCGTGGCCGCGGGAGATGCGGCCCACGCCGATGGCGCCGACGTTGATGCGTCCGCCCGGCGCGTACGGCCCGAGGATGGAGGCCGGCACGATGGCCGGGAAACCGGCCAGCACGGACGAGGCGAGCGCCCCCTTGCCGGCCGTCCCGAGGAACTCCCGCCGCGACGGGCCGTGCGACCGACCTGCACCCATCTCGAGCCTCCTGATTCCCCCAGGCCGGTCTTCGTCTCCGAGGTCTCGGGCTCTCGGGGTCAGATCCGCAGATCTGCGGGTCTGACCCCGCGGACCTCGGACAGTTCCTGCAGCGGCGAGCGGGTGGCGCCGCTCGCTCCTGCGACCGCCTCCAGACTACGTGCGCTTCCCGATGCGCTGCGCCTGCGCCTGGGCCTTCAGAATGAGTTCCGTCGCCAGGAAGCAGTGCGCCTGCGGCATCGCCGTCTCGGTGCGGTTCAGCACGTCGGCCACCAGTTGCTCGCCGTACGGGAGCGGCGTGTCCGACGAGTCGATGTACCGCGTCTCCTTCTTGTCCACGAGGAACAGGTGGCTGCCGCCCGGCCGGCCCCCGATGTCGATGTTCTTCCGGATCTCGATGAAGCCGTCGGTGCCGAGGATCGTCAGCCGCCCGTCACCCCAGGTGGCCAGGCCATCCGGCGTGAACCAGTCCACCCGGATGTACCCCGTCCCGCCGTTGCCGCGCACGAGGGCGTCGCCGAAGTCCTCGAGGCCGGGGTACTGCGGGTAGTTCAGGTTTCCGACCTGCGACGCCACGACCTCGGCCGTCGTCGAGCCCGTGAAGAACAGGAACTGGTCCGCCTGGTGCGACGCGATGTCGCAGAGGATGCCGCCGTACTTCTCGCGCTCGAAGAACCACGCCGGCCGGGTCTTCGGGTTCATCCGGTGCGGCCCCAGCCCGATGGTCTGGACGACGCGCCCGATGGCGCCGGCCTTGACCAGTTCGCCCGCCTTGATCGTGGCGCGGTTCTCGAGGCGCTCGCTGTACATGATCGAGTAGATCCGCTTCGTCTCGGCCTGGACGCGGCGCACGTCGGCGAGTTGCTCGAGCGTCGTGATGCCCGGCTTGTCGACCATGTAGTCCTTGCCGTGCTGCATCACCCGGATCCCCAGCGGCGCGCGCTCGTTGGGAATGCCGGCGCTCAGCACGAGCTTCACGGACGGATCTTCGAGCACCTCGGCTTCGCTGCGCGCGAGCTTCGCCTGCGGGAACTGCTTCTGGAAGGCCGCGACGAGGTCGGGCTCCTTCGCGTAAAGCCAGGCCAGTTCGCCGCGGGCGCGCAGGATGGCGTTCGTCTGCGAGTTGATGTGGCCGTGGTTGATGCCGATCACGGCGAACTTCAGGACCGGGTTCTTCGACTGCGCAATGCCCGCCTGTCCGGCGTCGCCGCGCGTCGCGGTCTGAGGGAACGGGTCGTCCAGCGACAGCCGCCCTCCGGGATGCGCCGCCGCCAGGCCGGCGGGGAAGGCGGCCATCGCCGCCGCCGACCCAACCGTCGTCTTCAGGAACCCGCGTCGATCAAGACCGTGCTGTGACATGGCTCACTCCAGGGACCGCGAGCGGCAGACCGGCCGTTGCCGGCGGCAGGATACGGCGAGTGCGGTCACTGGGTCAACGCGGAGGGCGATGGTTTCGCCCGGGGAGCCCTCCCGCCTGGGCTCTCAGTCTCTCGTCGACAGCAGGCACCCGCCGCTTGAGGCCCTGATCGAGCGGCGGGGGCGGTCTCTCGGGATCCGTTGTCGTGGCAGGTCGCGCTGGTGACCGGGGAGAGGAACGCGCTGAAACTTACAGCAGATCGTGCCTTGACGCGTTTGACCGCGGGGCTTAGTCTAGGCTCACGGGTGGGCTTGTCCGAATGACTCACGAACGCGGGCTCTTCGCCGGGAGTCCGGGCGTTGCCGAAGGAGGGTCTATGGTGGACAAGATGCGCTGGCTGGCAGTCGCTTTCTTGACCCTGTCAGCCTCGATCGCCGTCGGGATGAGCGTTCCGCTGGCACAGCCAGATGAAGCGCTCGTCGTACGTGGCCCCGTCCACGTCGCCGTTGGGAGCGACGGCCAGGTCCTGCTGGTCGCCGTCGGAGCGGCTGCGCCGGGGGCTGCTGTGTCGCACCTGTTCGCGATGCACGCGGCTCCTGGCGAGCGGTTCGAGATTCCGGGCGGCAATCTCGGATCCGCCGTGGTCACGCTCCGCAGTGCGCGGTTGACCGTCGACGCGGGCGCCGGGCCCGTCGTGTTCCGGCTGCCCGGGCGCGATCGGTCGGCACTGCCCTCGGATTCGACCTCCTATCGGGTGGTCGCCATCGCCCACTACCCCAACCCCGGGCCGCTGGCCGCCGTGGTTGACCTGCACTTGCTGGCCGAAAACGACCCGCTGGCGGGGACCGACCAGGAGGAAGGCGGCGGCGACCCCTGCTCTGGAGGAGGTCCGGGCTCCGGGGGATGCAGCATCTCAGGCTGTACGGGGAACCCGACCGGCTGCACAGTGAGCTGCGAAGCGGGGTACTACGCGTGCTGCTTCTGCAGCACCGCCGCAATCTGCCGTTGCGTGCCAAACGGAACCGGCAGCCACTAGCGTGAGTGGTCTCGGCCGGCCAACGTCGCGCCGGATGGCGCCGCCTCGGGCCAGCGTGGAGTCGGGGCGTCGGCGAATCCCTGCCTGAAGGCGCGCGTCGGCCTCCTTGGAGCCTGGCGTCTTGCTTGACGCCGATCTGCCACGGCCGTCGACTTCTACGCTGGCACTTGCCGGCCAATCGACTGCCCGGGTGGCCAGGATCCTGGCCGATTCCTGGAGTCAACGCGAAGCGGCGTCTTCCGTCTCGCTGCGCGAGAAGTCGTTTCGGCACAGCCGCATCCGGCCGACGTCCTCCTCCTCCTACGGTGGCAGGCGTGTTGGCATCAGACCTGCTCGATGTGAAGCAGTTCTGTATCCTGAGGTCTGTCTGGCCAGCCGCAACGCCGATGATACTGGAGCCACGCCTGCGCGCTCGCATTCGCCGGAGGCGCCGCAGGACCGTCCGCCACTTGGTGGCGGCGACCGCGGGCCTCGACGACGTGCCTGCAGAGGGGACTCGATGGCCGGTCCTCCCGTGAGCGACGGCGACACCCAGGCCCTCTACGTCGACCGGATGGCCAAGGCGCTGAGTGCGGCCGACGCGTGGGGCCTTCTGGTGCTCTTCGTCGTGTCCGCGGAGGCTGACCCCGCGACGATTGGCGCGTGGGCGGCGCTCGCCGCCACGAGCCCCGCGGCCTTGAGGCAGCGATGCTACGCGGCGGGAGTCCCACCGCGTCGTTCGTTGAAGTTCGCGAGACTCCTTCGTGCGGTGTGGCAGGCGCAGGGACGCCAGTGGTTTGCGGCGGAGTGGCTCAAGGGAGGCGATCCCCGCACGCTTCGCGCGTTGCTGAGAGGCTCGGGGCTCGCCGCCACCGCCGAAGCTACCCCAACGGTGATTGACTTCCTGGAAGCGCAGTCACTCGTTCACGCTCAACATCCCGCCCTTCGCGCATTGGTCCGCCGATTGGCTCAGTCAGGTGCGGCCACGGATGCGTGATCACGTCAGCCCCTGAGGCGGACGATGCAGCGAGATTGGCAGCCGACCCGGCTCAGCGGACGTGTCACGACTGAGAGAGGCGGAGACCTCAGCGGATGCGATGTCGTGGTCTTCGCTGCGGACGAGGAGCGGTGGGAGTGGCCCTCCAGCCGCTTTCTCGGGAGTGCGCGAGCGCAGCGGGACGGACGGTTCCAGCTCGAGGGGCTTCCCGCAGCGTCCTACCTCGCCGTTGCGCTGAGTTATGTCGAGAAGGGCCAGTGGCGTGACCCCGACTTTCTCGCCGGGGCCGCCCCAAACGCGCAGCGGGTCGCCCTCACCAACGGAGGCAGCCAAACGATCGAGCTGCCGTGCTTCGTCAAGTGACGTGACAGGTTCCGCCGCTGACCCGCCTGCTGCCAGCGGCTTCGGCGTTTGCGGCTCACGTGCCGGTCTCTACCGTACGGACGCGGGCGTGCGTGGGTAAGCCCCCGGGAGTCGCGCCGGGTCCGGCTGCCAGCCCAGCAGCTTCCGCACGGCGTCCGGCACGGGGTCGGCGGCGGCGAGCGGCGGCAGCGGCGCCGCCAAGTCGAAGTGACGCAGTTCCTGGCTCCTGAAAAGCGCGCCGGCGTAGGCGTTCACCACGCGGCTGCGCGTCTCGAACTCCGGATAGAGGGCCGTCAGTTCCGCCGGGGACTTCAACTGCACGGTGCAGGCCGGCCCCGCCGCCGGGCTCCAGGTGATGAGCGGCCGCGTGCCCGCGTCGCCGCGCCTGACGTAGAGATTGGCGTCCACGCGCGAGAGCGGCGCATCCGTCAGCTTCCCGCAGAGGACCGGGGTCTGCTCGACGTTCAGCAGCGGCCGGCGGTAGCCCTCCTCCGCGACCAGCAGGTTGCCGACGAAGATGTGGCCGTGGCGCGCGTCCACGTCGGGCCCCGTGGCCGGGTGCCAGCCGAAATGGTCGCCGGCGGCGCTGCGCGGCGTGCGCTCGAACGACGCCACCGAGTTGACGAACGTGTTTTGGTACGCGTGCACGTTGGAGGCGTTCAGCGCGCGAATGCCCTTGTCGCAGTTCACGAACACGTTGCCGGCCACGGTCGCGCCCTTCGAGATCTCGAAGAAGAACCCGTCGAGGGCGTTCTCGACCCAGTTGTTGACGAACACGCCGTCCACGTTCCCCACGTCGTACCAGATGCCGTTCGAGTACGGGTGCTCGATGACCAGGTTGTCGCGGCACGTCACCCTGTACGACTGGTTGAAGATCTTGACGGCCGACGGGTAGTAGCCCGTGATGCGCTCGATGTTGTTCCGCCGGAAGATGTTGCGCTCCAGCAGCACGTCGGCCGAGTCGATGATGTAGATGCCCTCGGTGCTCGTGTCGCTCACGAGGCAGTTGCGGATGATCAGCCCGTCGCCCCTCAGGTACGCCGCCACCCGCGAGCAGTAGGTGATGGTCACGTGTTCGAGGACCGTACCCACGACTTCCTTGCCGAACGTCTTCGGATCGGCCGGACCGTCCGGTTCGGTCCCCTCGACTTCCAGCGCCCGGTACGCGTACTGCGTGAACGTGATGCCGCGGATGGTCGGGCCCTTCCCGTCCGACTTCTTCCCGTGCACGTCGCGTGTCGTCCGGACGAGGGCCGAGTCCCAGGCCGTGATTTCGACGAGGCGGTCCTTGGGATCGACCCCGATAAAGACGGCGCCGCCCTCGTAGTCGATGGAGTAGTGGTGCGCGTCGAGTTCGCCTTCCCACCCGGCCGACTGCAGGAACTCGCCGTCGACGAACACCATGTCGTTGTTGAAGCGGTGGAGCGGCGTCCGCATGCCCTCGCGGTTGCGCTGCCACCAGTCGGCCGGCCGCATCGGGAAGAGCGTCCGCCACGGCGTGCGCCAGACGCCGTTGCGGAGCGGCATCCAATCGGTCGCGGCGCGCGTGCCCTTCAGGATCGGCACCTCGTCCCGGTACGGCTGCATCGTGATGCCCTGGTTCAGCACCAGGCCGCCGGTCCGGTACGTGCCGCCGCGGAGGATGATCGCGTCCCCGGTCACCACGCGTTCGATGGCCGACTCGATCGTCGTCGGCGCGTCGAGGCTCGTGCCGGGCGCGTCGGCCTTGCCGTCCGGGGCCACGTAGTAGACGTGGGCGGCCGCCTTCGGCACTTCGTACACCTGCGGCACGGGACCGTACGGCCCGCCTGACGGCTGCGCCAGGCCGACCGCCGGCACCAGGACCAGGCTGGCGAGCCACACGCCCGCACCGCACGCGCGCACTCCAACACGACCGATCATGGTCAGGCTCCTTCCGCCGAACATCTCCGGGTTCACAGATCATCGTCGAGGGGGCCCGAAAGTCAAGGCCGGGAAGAAGGAGATCCGGAGGCTGGCGATTTCGCTTGGCGATCGCGCCGGGTGCCGGGATAATCACCGGCATTCCCGGGACGGCCGGCCGGGCCCCTGTGGGTCAGGCGCGGTCGCCCCTCACCCAGGGAGGGCGAGCGGCGGGTCCGCCGCTCGCGTGACGCATGGACATCAAGCGACGCCGGCTGCTCCAGATGGGTCTCGCCGCCGCTTCAGCGGCCGCGCCCGTCCCCGCGCTGGCCTTGACCCGGCAGGAGGAGGCCGCGCCCGCCGGCGAGGCGGCGGCCGACACTCCGGACCACGTGGGCGTGCTCTATGACTCGACCCTGTGCATCGGGTGCCGGGAGTGCGAGGCGGCCTGCAACCGGCGCAACCACCTGCCGCGCACGCCCGTTCCGTTCTCCGACCGGGAGGTGTTCCGATCGGCGCGCCGGCCCTCGGCGACGGCGTTCACCGTGGTGAACCAGTACCAGGGCAGCCCGTCCACGGACCAGGCCTCGCTGGAGCAGACGTACTGCAAGGTGCAGTGCATGCACTGCCTGCACCCGTCGTGCGTGTCGGCCTGCATCGTCGGGGCGCTGACGAAATCGGCGGACGGGTCCGTCGTCTACAACCCGACGATCTGCATCGGGTGCCGGTACTGCCAGATCGCGTGCCCCTTCGAGGTGCCCGCCTACGAGTTCCACGAACCGCTGACGCCGCGTGTCCGGAAGTGCGAGTTCTGCGCCGACCGCGCCGCCGGCACCGGCGCCAACCCCGCCTGCGCGGCCGCGTGTCCCACCGAGGCCCTGGTGTTCGGCCGCCGGGCGGACCTGCTGGCCGCCGCCAAGGAGCGGATCGCGAGCAAGCCGGCCCGGTACGTCGATCACGTGTACGGCGAGCACGAGGTGGGCGGCACGTCGTGGCTGTACCTCACCGGGCGGCCCGTGGAGGAGATCGGATTGCTCGCGCTGCCCGAGAAGGCGCCGCCCGTCCGGACGGAGGCGATTCAGCACGGCATCTTCCGGTACGGCATCCTGCCCACGGCGTTCTACGGGCTGCTCGCGGGCATCATGTGGTTCAACCACCGCAAGCACCCGGAAGCCGAAGCGGGCATGGGCGAGGTCAGTGAGCCCGCCGCGCGCGAAGCCTCCGCGCGGGACGAGGAGGTGCCGCGATGACCGCGCCGCACAGCGATCGTCCGCATCGCGTCACGAAGCCGTTCTTCACGTTCGGCACGGTGTCGCTGCTCATCGCGATGGGCGTCGGCTACGCCTTCGGGATCACGCGCCTGCTGCTGGGCCTCGGGCAGGTCACGAACCTGGACGACCACAATCCCTGGGGGATCTGGATCTCGTTCGACGTCGCCTGCGGCGTCGCCCTCGCCGCCGGCGGCTTCACGACGGCGGCTCTCGTCGACATCTTCGGGCGGCGGAAGTACACGCCGCTCCTCCGGCCCGCGATCCTGACGGCCTTCCTCGGCTACCTGTGGGTGGCCATCGCGCTGAGCTTCGATCTCGGCCGCTACTGGAACATCTGGCGCCCGATCTTCAACTGGCAGGGCAACTCGGTCCTGTTCGAAGTCGGGATGTGCGTGGCCGTCTACCTGTGCGTGCTCACGGTGGAGATGAGCCCGTCCATCCTGGAGGGCCTGAAGGCGCGGATCGACCTCAACGAGCGGGGCGCCGCGATGCTCAGGAAGGTCGAGGGGCCGCTGATGAGCCTCTACGCGGCGGTGCGCGTCGTGCTGCCGATCTTCATCGTGGCGGGCGTGGTGCTGTCCTGCATGCACCAGTCGTCGCTCGGCACGCTGATGCTCATCGCGCCGACCAAGATGAGCCCGTTGTGGGACACGTCGATCCTGCCGCTGCTGTTTCTCTTCTCGGCGTTCATGGTCGGCTTCCCGATGGTGATCCTGGAGTCGATCTACGCGAACATCAGCTTCGGGCGCAGCCCCGAGATGGACCTCCTGACGCCGCTCTCCCGGTTCATCCCCTGGTTCGTCGGCGCGT
>CAZBIP010000101.1:0-11909 GCA_964491885.1 uncultured Vicinamibacterales bacterium | reverse complement strand
GAGGCGCCGTGGTCAAAGGAGATGAACAGCATCGGCGAAGCCACCTTCGGCCTGAAGATGCCAGGGTGGGTCACCGACGGGCCGCAGCTCTTCCGGACGCAGACGGGCAAGCTGGGCATGCTCTGGTCGAGCTGGGGCGCGAACCGGTACGCGCAGGGTGTCGCCTACTCGGCGTCGGGCAGCATCAAGGGTCCCTGGGTGCAGGAGAAGGACGCGTTCAAGGGCGACAACTCCGGCCACGGCATGCTCTTCCGGACGTTCGAGGGCAAGCTCCTCTTCATTCTCCATCACGCGGAGGCGAACGGTCCGCGCAAGCCGCAGATCTGGAACGTGGACGACTCGGGCGACACGCTGGTGCTGAAGGACAGATACACGTTCTGAGGAACGCTCAGGAAGGAGAGCTCCTCGTCAAGCACGCTCGAGGCGCGCGAAGCCCAGTCCGCGGGCTATCCGCCGATGGCGGTCTCGAACGTGTGCACGCCGGGGCCCGCTTCGAAGCTCCGAGCGGCCCCTCCCTTCACGGCGCGCGCCCGCGGCGTCGTCGTGCGCACCGGCCCCTGCCCGGGCACGATGACGGTCGCGGCGGCGCCTGGCGGGACGGTGACGCTGAGACGGAAGCGCCCGTTCTCGATCCGCCACTCGCTGACGATGTCGCCCCGGATCGATTGGTACCTCGCCTTCGCGAAGGTCAGATCGCCGACGACGGCCGGCTTCACGAAGAAGTGCGCGAAGCCCGGCGCCTTCTCGTCCGCCCGGATCCCGCCAATCCCCTGAATGAACCACGCCCCGATCGAGATCAGCGTGTCGTGGATGTGGGACTGGCCCGTCCATCCTTCCCAGGACGTCGTCGCGCCGTTCTCGAGCATGTAGCCCCAGCCGGGGTACTCTGTCGTGTTGGTCATCCGGTGGATCAGATCGTTGCGATCCGCGTCCATCAGGTAGTTCGTGACGAAGTACGTCCCGTGCATGCCGGTGTCGAGGCGTCCGCCGTTCCGCACCGCGATCGTGTGCTCCAGCGTCCGCATGACGTCCGCGCGCAGGTCCGGCGGCACAACTCCCGTCAGGAGCGGGAACGCGAGCTGGACGGAGTCGCCGTTGGTGTAGCTCTTCTCGGCGGCGTTGTAGAAGCGGTCGTGGATGGCCTTTGACACCGCCGCCGCTCGCGCGTCGTACGCCGCGGCGTCCGCGCGCCTGCCCAGGACGGCGGCAATCTTCGACGCGAGTTGCAGCTGGTAGAGGTAGTGGGTGGAGTTGATCGCCTGGACCGGCGGCACCGTCCCCCTCAAGCTGCCTTTGGGGGTCAGCCAGTCGCCCAGGAAGTTCCACGCCTGCATGCCCATGGCATGGCTCTTGTGATCGAGCAGCAGGTGCTCGGGGGACTCTGACTCGAGATAGCCGAGCCACTTCTGGATCATCGGGTAGTTCGTCTCGAGCACGCCGCGGTCGCCGTACTGGACGTACATCTGCCATGGCAGCGTCACGACGAATCCGCCCCACATCGGGCCGCCGCCTCCCTGGTTCGGGTAGTGCGGCGCCGTGTGCGGCAACGAACCAGTCGTCGGCTCCTGCGAGTCGCGCCAGTTGGACAGCCAGCGGTTGTAGAGGCCGCCGCTGGAGAAGTTGTACATGCCGGTCTCCAGCGACGTGCCGGCATCGCCTCCGTAGCCGAGCCGCTCGCGCGTCGGGCAATCCACGACGTAGCCGCCGAGGGTGAGCGACTCGTACGTCCACGTGACCATCTCGTAGATCCGGTTCAGCAGAGGATTGGAGGAGGTGAACGCCCCTGCCCTGCCGTAGTCGGTGCGGATGAGGTAGCCCGTCGCATCCGAGGCTCTCGGTGCGGTGTCGAGGCCGATCACGCGGACGTAGCGGAAGGCGTGGTAGTTGAACCGGGACCGGAACGTCAGCGCCGACCCGTTCCCGACGATCTCGTCGCGCTGGTTGAACGTGTTCGGGAAGACGGGAGGAGCGCCGCCGCGGCCGGATCGCGCCGGAGCGGCGGACGGCCCTCCGGCCGCCGGGGAGAAGGAGCTCGGCGGCGCCGGCTTGTCCGGCGTCATCTGGTCGGAGTACTCGAGCTTGATCGTGGTGCCTTTCGGGATCGCGGGCAGCGAGATCTCCAGCCAGCCCGTGAACGCCTTTCCCATGTCGATGACCCAGCTGCCCTCCGCATATGGCTCCACGCGCTGGGCCCGGATCGTCTCGAGCATCCGGTTCGGCTCGACCATTTGGGCGGCGGTCTGCGCGGGCGGCGGCGTGAACACCGCGGCTGGCGGCCACGCCGAATCGTCGAAGGCCACGGCGTTCCAGTCCGGCATGTCCTTCTCGGCGTCGTAGCGCTCCCCGCCGTAGTCGCCGAACGCCGTCCCGCGCCCCAGCGGGGAGAGCGGGCTCTCGTGCACCTTCCAGGTGTCGTCCGTCGCGACCTCTGCAACGGTGCCATCGGGCATCGTGATGGCAATCTGCGCCCGCACGAGCGGCCCGTCGTGGACCACTCCCGGATGCCCCCGCACGTACCACCCGCGCCCGAGCCAAAGGGCGATCACGTTCTTCCCGGGGACGAGGTAGTCGGCCACCTCGTGCGCGACGTAGAGGCTGCGTTTGGAGTAGTCGCTCACGGCCGGGCTCAGCACGTGGTCGTCGACCTTCTTCCCGTTGATGTACAGCTCGTAGTAGCCGAGCGGATTCACGTACGCGACGGCCCTGGCCGGCTTCCGGGTCAGGGTCAGCGACCTGCGCAGCCACGGGAATCTGAGAGGCGTGCCCTCCGGGTGGTTCTCCGGACGCGCCTGGCCAATCCACTTCGCGTGCCAGTCACCGGGCTGGAGGAGGCCCATCGACCACGTGGCCGGCGAGCTCCACGGCGCTGCCTGTCCGTTAGCGCCCCAGACGCGCACCTTCCAGTACACGCGCTGGCCTGAGGCCAGGGGCTTGCCGGCGTAGGCGATCCACGTGGACTCAGCCGAGGCGACGCGGCCGGAGTCCCACAGATCGCCCCGGTCGTTGTCGAGGGCCGCCCGGGTGGCCGCGGCGAGTACGTGATACGCCTTCTGCGAGCGGATCGGCCCAGCCGGGTCGAGCATCCAGCCCAGGCGCGGGCTGGGAACATCGATGCCGGACGGGTCAATCAGATACTCGCAGCGAAGCTGCACGGCCGCCGCGGGGGCGTCGCCCGCGGCCACGCCGGCAAGCAGCGCCACGCCCATGGCGCAGGCCAGAACGGCGACGGTCACGACGTGTCTCGAGATAGCGGATCTCATGCGATGGTTCCTCGTCCGTTCAGGAGCTCGCAACACAGTCTGTCCAACGGGGAGGCCCGGTGCCACGGCAGCAAGCCTCGCTCGTCGCGGCTACTCTCCCAACCGCTCCCAGAGGCGGCGTTCCTCGGCGTACGGGTCGTCGACGACGCGGCATTGGGTGGCGCACGCGAAGACCATTTCCCGGCGGGTCAGCACGAGCGGTGAACGGTCGATGACGGCGGTCATGAGACTGCTCTCCTCCAGGACGACTGCAGGATGGCCGCTGGCGGTCGGCAGGGAACCGCCGCCCTCTCCGGATCGGACGCCGGGCCCGACGGATGTCCGAAGGGCGTGGCCGTGACCACGGCCAGCGGCGCAGTTTATAGCGAAGCGCGGTAATCGCCAGGTCCCGTTCTCCCTTCTTCGGCTTCCGGGCGATGGAGATCACAAGTACTACTGGGGAATGACGCTCAGGCAACGTTCCGCGGCACGCCGGCGGCGCATCGTGGCCCACCGGACGAAGAGCCATGCCGAAGCGGACGCGTTGGACCTGGAGTTCTGGCCGCGTCAGACGCCTGAAGCCCGCCTGTCTGCGCTCGTCGCCATCCGGGAGGACATCCGCCGCGTCAAGGGCCGCAACATGACCGCTATCCACGTGATCGATCTGGACCGTCTGATCGACATCAAGTCGCGCATCGACGATCCCCGCCACGAGCGCGATGTCCGTGACCTGAAGGCGGTCCGTGCGATGAAGGCGCGCGGATCGGCGAGGCGGGCGGCCGCATCGAGCCATCGGTCTCCGCGCAAGTCGCGACGCCCTTGAACGCCGGCGCGCCGGCCGGCCCGAGACCGTGCCGGCGCGTCTCGCAACCGCTACTTCATCTTGATGCGGGGGATGAGCTTCAGGATCCCGTACGTGCCCCCGGCAGCGAGGACGAGCAGGACGATGCCCGAGGCCATCTCGCCGTACAGCAGCTTGCCGACGCCGAACAGCGCGCCCCACACGGCCACGCAGCCCAGCAGCATGCAGACGATGCCGACCGGGACGTCCCAGCCTTCGTCGGTGACGATCACCTCGCCGTCGGCCTTGGCCCCGGCGACGACGTGCGCCCAGCCCGGACCGCCAGGCTGCACCTTGCGGTAGAACGAGCGAAGGGTGCTCTTGTCGACGGGCGCCGTGGCGTAGGTCACGATGAGCCAGCCGATGGTCGTGACGAGGATGCCGATCACCAGCTTCCACTCGACGAAGCCCATGACGCGGAACAGGCCATTCGACGCCAGGAAGTTCTCGACGGCCTTCGCGCCGCCGGCGAACGGCGTCAGGGCGAAGAAGGCGGCCACGCAGAACGAGATGATCATCGCGGAGATCTCGGTCCACGCGTTGATGCGCCACCAGAACCATCGCAGGATGTAGATGAGGCCCGTGCCGGCGCCGACCGCGAGCAGGATGTCGAACGACGCCTTCGCGTTCGTCATCAGCAGCGCGACGCCGCCCGAGAGTATGAGCAGCGCCAGCATGCTCAGGCGCCCGACCAGCACCAGCTCCTTCTCGGGCGCCTCCGGCTTCAGGAAGCGCTTGTAGAAGTCGTTCACGACGTACGACGACCCCCAGTTGAGGTGCGTCGCGATGGTCGACATGTAGGCGGCGATGAGCGAGGCCACGATGAGCCCCACCAGGCCGGAGGGCATGCGCGAGATCATGCCGGGGTACGCGATGTCGTTCCGCAGGAACTGGTCGTCGACCTTCGGGAACGCGTCGGCCAGCGCGCTGATGCCGGAGGCCTGGGCCTTGGTCCGGCGGATGTCGATCGACTGCTCCGGCGTCAGCCCCTCGTGCGTCATGCTCTGGTCGTACATCTGGACCAGCGGCGCCATCTCGGGCGACGCCAGGCGGGCCTTCGCGGCTTCCTGGGCGTCCTTCGAGTCCATCGGGAAGACCAGGAGCGACACCAGCGCCACGAAGATCCACGGCCACGGGCGCAGGGCGTAGTGCAGGAAGTTGAACATCATCGTCGCGCCGACGGCGTTCTTCTCGTCCTTCGCCGAGAGCATGCGCTGCGCGACGTAGCCGCCGCCTCCCGGCTCCGCGCCCGGGTACCAGACGTTCCACCACTGGACCGCGATCGGCAGGATCAGGATGCCGACCAGCAAGCTGTAATTGCCGTCGGTCGGGACCGACGGCACGAACTGCAGCTTGTCGGCCATGCCGGCGTCCTGGAACCGCGCGATCAGGTTCGAGACGCTGCCGACGCCGAACTTGTCGGAGGTGACCGCGTAGATCGCCGCCCCGATGGCTCCGGCCATGGCGACCGAGTACTGGTAGAAGTCGGCCCAGATGGACCCCGTCAATCCGCCGAGCGTGGCGTAGATGCCGACGCCCACCGACGCGATGAGCAGCGACTCCAGCGGCGGCAGCCCGAAGATGACCTGGCCGATCTTGATGGCGGCCAGCGACACGGTCGCCATGACGAGCATGTTGAAGAGCACGCCCAGGTAGAGGGCACGGAAGCCGCGCAGCGCGGCGGCCGGCTTGCCGCTGTACCGGATCTCGTAGAACCCGAGGTCCGTGTTGAGGGCCGAACGGCGCCACAGCTTCGCGTAGACGAAGACCGTCAGCATGCCGGTGAGCAGGAAGGCCCACCAGGCCCAGTTGCCGGCGATGCCGCCCGTGCGGACCATGTCCGTGACGAGGTTCGGCGTGTCGGCCGAGAAGGTGCAGGCGACCATCGACACGCCGAGCAGCCACCAGGGCATGGTGCGGCCGGACAGGAAGAAGTCCGCCGAGCTCTTGCTCGCCCGCTTGGCGGCGGCCGATCCGATGGCCACGACCGACAGCAGGAAGACCACGATGATGGTGATATCCAGAGTGCTCAGTTGCATGGACGGATTCTCCGCTCAGGGGCGAAAACGCCCGCCCATTCTATCCGATTCGGCCTGGCGCGCCAGTGTTCGAGCAACGCGGGCGCCTCGCCGTCGCCCGCGTTGGCCCTGAGGCTGCCTGCCGCACCCGTCACGCCACCGCGTGGACGGTATAATCGTGCCGCTCACGCCGCGTGCGTGCGCGACGCCGGGGCGTCGCTTCAACGTTCAGGGTCCATATGCTCAAGACACTCAGCCTCACCGTTGTCCTCGGTCTCGGCCTCGTCACGGTGTCCGCCCAGGTTGCCCCTCCGGCGGGCGAGGATGTGAACGCCTTCTTCAAGCCCGTGCGATGGCGGTCGATCGGGCCTTTCCGCGGCGGGCGCGCGGTCGCCGGCACGGGCGTCGTCGGCGATTCGAAGACCTACTACATGGGCACCACGGGCGGCGGGGTCTGGAAGACCGACAACATGGGCCTCACGTGGCGGAACGTTTCGGACGGTTACTTCAGGACCGGCTCGGTCGGGGCGATCGCCGTGGCCGAGAGCGATCCGAACGTCGTCTACGTGGGCATGGGCGAACACGCCGTGCGGGGGGTCATGACGCACCACGGGGACGGCGTGTACCGCTCCACCGACGCCGGCAAGACGTGGAAGCACGCCGGGCTGGAGCCGACCCGGCACATCGCCCGGATCGTCGTGCACCCGAAGGACCCGGACACCGTGCTCGTGGCGGCCCAGGGCGCGCTCTACAGCCCGTCCGAGGAGCGGGGCGTCTTCAAGTCCGCCGACGGCGGAGCGACCTGGAAGAAGGTCCTGTTCGTGAACGACAAGACCGGCGCCGCGGAGCTGTCGATGGACGCGACGAACCCGCGGATCCTCTACGCCGCCATGTGGGAGCACGGCCGCCGGCCCTGGCAGGTGGTCAGCGGCGGACCGGGCAGCGGCCTGTACAAGTCCACCGACACCGGCGAGACCTGGCAGAAGATGACGGAGGGCCTGCCCGGGCAAATGGGCAAGATGGCGATCGCCGTCAGCCGCTCGAGCCCGCAGACCGTCTATGCGCTGATCGAGAGCGACTCGGCCAAGGACGAACGGGGGCTGTACGTCTCGACGGACGCCGGGAAGAGCTGGACCCAGGTGACGAGCGAGCCGCGGCTGGTGCAGCGGGCCTGGTACTACACGGAGCTCTTCGTCGATCCGCAGGACGAGCGCACGCTTTACGTGCTGAGCGCGCCGGCCCTCCGGTCGAAGGACGCGGGCAAGACCTGGGAGACCCTGTCGGGCACGCACGGCGACTACCATGACCTCTGGATCAACCCGGACAACCCTCGCAACTTCATCATCTCGAACGACGGGGGCTGCGCGATCACCTTCGATGGCGGCGGCAGCTGGAGCTCCGAGGACAACCAGCCGACCGCGCAGTTCTACCGGCTCAACGCGGACAACCGGTTCCCGTACCGCATCTACACCGCGCAGCAGGACAACACGTCGGTCGTGATCGCCAGCCGCGAGCTCGGCGGCGACGGCATCACGGCGGCGAGCTGGAAGCCTTCGGCCGGCGGCGAAAGCGCGTTCCTCGCCTTCGACCCGGATAATCCCCGCTACGTGCTGGGGGGCAGCTACCAGGGCACGATCGACGTGCTCGACACGGAAGCCACGGCCGGCACCAACATCATGGCGGCGCCGCACCAGTACCTCGGCATGGATGCGAAGGACATGCGGTACCGCTTCAACTGGAACGCGCCCATCATCTGGAGCCGCTGGGAGCCGCGCACGTTCTACCACGCGGCGCAGGTCCTGCTGAAGACGGGCGACATGGGCAGGACGTGGACGGAGATCTCGCCAGACCTCACGCGGAACGAGAAGGACAAGCAGGGCACGCCCGGCGTCCCCTTCACCAACGAGGCGGTCGGCGCCGAGAACTACGGCACGCTGGCCGACGTCGCGGAATCGCCCCACGAGAAAGGGGTGCTTTGGACGGCCAGCGACGATGGCCTGGTCCACCTGACGCGCGACGGAGGCGCGACGTGGAAGAACGTCACGCCGAAGGGACTCGCGGAGTGCCTGGTCAACGCCATCGAGCTCTCTCCGTTCGACAAGGCCACCGCCTACATCGCCACCACCCGGTACAAGTTCGACGACCACGCGCCCGGGCTCTACAAGACGACCGACTACGGCGCCACGTGGGCGAAGATCGACCGCGGCATCCCCGGCAACGCTTTCGCCAGGGTCGTGCGCGAGGACACCGTGAGGCGCGACCTGCTCTTTGCCGGGACCGAGCTCGGCGTGTTCGTCTCCTGGAACGGCGGCCGGGACTGGTCGCCGTTCCAGCTGAACCTCCCCGTCACGCCCATCACCGACCTCCGGATCCACCAGGGCAACCTCATCGCCGCCACCTCCGGCCGGTCGCTGTGGATCCTCGACGACCTCTCGCTGATCCGCCAATACAAGAAGGACGCGCCCGACCTGTTCCTGTATCAGCCGGGCCACGCGTACCTGGTGAACGGCGGAAGCGAGCTGAACGCCCCCAAGGACGACTTCGCCGGCGCGCACCCGACGCGCGGCGTGAACCCCGCGAACGGGATCGTTCTGTACTACCGGCTGCCCGAGCTGGAAAAGACAGACGAGATCGCCCTCGAGGTGACGGACGCGGACGGCAAGCCCGTCCGCGCGTTCTCCTCGAAGAAGGACGCCGACGTCAAGAAGTGGGACGGGGGGCCGAGCCCCGAGCCGGTGCTGCCGAAGTCCAAGGGGCTGAACCGGTTCGTGTGGGACATGCGCCACGCCACGATGCCTGGCGTGCCGGGGGTGTACATCGAGGGCAGCTACCGCGGGCACAAGGCGATCCCCGGCAAGTACCGCTTCACCCTGAAGGTGAAGGACCGGAAGCTGGAGACCGGGGCGGAGATCCTGGCGAACCCGCTCTATGCGACCAGCGCCGCGGAGTACCGGGAGTACCACGCCGAAATGTCCGGCATGGAGCGCGAGCTGGCCGCGATGCACCGGCTGGTGAACAGTCTGTACGAACAGCAGAAACAGCTCGAGGCCCTGCTCGAGGCGCTGCCGCCAGGCGGTCGGCACGCGGCCGTCACGCGCGACGCCCGGGCCGTGCTCGAGAAGCTCAAGGCGTGGGACGGCGACATGGTGCAGCGCCGCACCAGGGCGTACGACGACGTGGAGAACTTCCCGAACAAGTTCACGGCGAACTACCTCTTCCTGATCAACCAGACCGAAAGCGACCTGCCCCGGGTCAACCAGCCGAGCCGCGCCCGGCTCGGCCAGCTGAATGCCGAGTGGGCGGCGCTCAGGGCGCGCGCCGAGAGCCTGACCGGCGACGTCGCCGCGCTGAACACGCGGTTGTGGGAGCTGGGCGTCGGCGCGATCTGGAAGAAGTAAGCCGAGGCCCGGGTGCTACAATCCCGTGCCAGATAGCGTCAGAGGGGGACTCATGGAGCGATCGCGCCGCGAATTCATCAGGAACATGTCCGGCGGTGTCGCCGCCGCCGCGTTCGCCGGGTTCGCCCCCGGCTTCGGCGCCAGGAGCTACGCTCAGACGAAAGGCGCCAACGAGCGCATCCAGGTCGCGGTGATGGGGCTCAACGGGCGGGGCCACTCCCTGGCACGCACGTTCGCGCGGCAGCCCGGCTGCCGCGTGGCGTACCTCTGCGACGTCGATCGCCGCGCCTTCGCGAGGACGGCCGCCGCGGTGGCGGAGCTGCAGGGGGACGCGCCAAAGACGGCCGGCGACGTCCGCCGGTGCCTGGAGGACCGCGACGTTGACGCGCTGGTCGTGGCCGCGCCGGACCACTGGCACGCCCCGGCCGCGCTCCTCGCCTGCAAGGCCGGGAAGGACGTCTACCTCGAGAAGCCGGCCAGCCACAGCCCCGCCGAGGGTGAGATGCTGGTCGCCGCCGCGACGAAGTACGGCAGAACGGTGCAGATCGGGACGCAGCGCCGCTCGTGGCCGAACGTCGCCGAGGCCATAAGGGAGTTGCGGGGCGGGATCATCGGGCGCCCGTACTTCGCGAAGGGCTGGTACACCAACAACCGGAAGTCGATCGGGTTCGGCGCGGAGGCGCCGGTCCCCGAGTGGCTCGACTTCGATCTGTGGCAGGGTCCGGCCCCGAGGCGGCCGTTCCGCGACAACCTGGTGCACTACAACTGGCACTGGTTCTGGCACTGGGGTACGGGCGAGGCGCTCAACAACGGCACGCACATGCTCGACCTGATGCGGCTGGGCCTCGGCGTCGAGTTCCCGATCCGGGTCACCTCGTCTGGCGGGCGCTTCCACTTCACCGACGACTGGGAGACACCCGACACGCAGGTGATCACGCTCGACTATGCCGAGAAGGTGTCGATGGCGTGGGAGGGGCGCAGCTGCTCGGGCCGCAGGATCGACGGCAGCGGCGCAGGCGTCATCTTCCACGGCGAGAAAGGCAGCATGTTGATCGACGGCAACGCGTACCTGGTGCAGGACCTCGACGAGAAGGTCGTCCGCGAGGTGAAGAGCGGCGCCGACATCGATCCGCGGAACCCCGTGAACCCGGCCGACAGCCTCGACGCCGTGCACGTCCGGAACTTCCTCGACGCGATCCGCGGCACGGCGACGTTGGCGGCCCAGATCCGAGAGGGGCACGTGAGCACGCTGCTGTGCCAACTCGGGAACATCGCCTACCGCACCGGGCGGAACCTCGTCATCGACAACAAGACGGGCCGCATCGTCGGCGATCCCGAGGCCGAGCGCTTCTGGGCGCGGGAGTACGAGCAGGGCTGGGAGATGACGCTCTGAAGCGCATCTGCAGCGGACGACAGCGAGCCGAATACGGAGGGCGAATGATGCCGCCGAGTGCCGTGAGGTGGATGTGTCTCGTGTGCGCCTTGCTGTGCGGCGTGGGCGCCGTGGACGCCGTCGCGCAACCGGCCGAGCTTCGCATCGGGATCATCGGCCTCGACACCTCGCACGTCGTCGCCTTCACGAAGTCGCTCAACGACGCCTCGAGCCCCGAGCACGTCCCGGGCGGCCGGGTGGTGGCCGCGTTCAAGGGCGGCAGCTCCGACGTTCCGGCGAGCGCGACCCGCGTGGACAAGTTCACCGCCGAGCTGCAGTCCACCTACGGCGTCCGGATCGTGGCGACGATCGCCGAGCTCTGCGACCTCGTGGACGCGGTGCTCCTCGAGAGCGTGGACGGGCGGGTTCACCTGGAGCAGGCGCGGGAAGTGCTGCGGCGCCGCAAACCCCTCTTCATCGACAAGCCGATGGCGGCCAGCTTCGCCGACGCGAGCGAGATCGCGCGGCTGGCGAACGAGTCGGGGACGCCGTGGTTCAGCTCCTCGTCGTTGAGGTTCGCGCCCGCCTACCAGCAGTTCCTCGCCGACCCCGCCCGCGGCCGCGTGCTCGGCGTGGAGGCGCACGGCCCCGCCTCGCTCGAGCCGACGAACCCCGGGTTGTTCTGGTACGGCATCCACGCGGTCGAGACCCTCTACACCCTCATGGGCCCCGGGTGCGTCTCGGTCACGATGACATCGAACGCCGACTACGACCTGGCGGTGGGCGTGTGGAAGGACGGCCGCATCGGAACGGTGAAGGGTCTGCGGAGGGGCCACCAGGCGTACGGCGCGCTCGTCTACGGCGAGAAGACCGTGACCCACCTCCCGGTGAAGGACGTGTCGTACGTGCCGCTGGTGCGCCAGATCATGGCGTTCTTCCAGACAGGCAAGCCGCCCGTCCCGCCCGCTGAGACGCTGGAGATCATGGCGTTCATGGACGCCGCCGAGCGCAGCCGCATCGAGGGCGGGGTTTCAGTTCAGT
>CAZBIP010000100.1:1384-11930 GCA_964491885.1 uncultured Vicinamibacterales bacterium | reverse complement strand
GGGATGGCTGCCGTGAACTCGACGCCGTAGAGCAGGATGACGGCCGACATGTAGATCCAGATCAGGAACCACACGACCGTGGCGATCGAGCCGTGGAAACTGGCCTGGGCGTAGGAACGGACGTACCAGGAGAAGGCTTCGTAGGCGCCGCGCCAGAGGAACGCCGTCGCGAACGCGCCCGGCCACACGTCCCGGAACCGGACCTTCGTGTTGGGCACGAAGTAGAAGATCAAGCCGACGATCAGCACGAAGAGCAGCAGCCCGGCCAGCAGCCCCACCACGCCCGAGACGCCCTCGAGGAACGGAAAGGTCGTGAGAAGGAGCGAGGTCCAGGACGTGCCGCGGACCTTGGCTGCGCTGAGGAACACCAGCGCGGCGAAGAGCAGCAGCCCGGCCGCCGCCATCATGATGAGCGAGAACCATCGGTGCCGCCAGAAGCTGCGCGGCCGCTCCACGGCCCACGCGTGGTTCACCGCGGTGCTGATCGCGCCGAAGACGCCCTGCGACGCCCAGAGCAGGCCGAGCGCGCCGCCAATCCCGAGCTTGATCCGCGTGGTCCAGAACTGGTCCACGTTGTTCGCCAGGAAGTCCGGCTGCGCCGGGAAGTAGCGCAGCACGAACTGCACCACATCGCCGCGCGCCTCGCGTCCAGCGGGAAACAGCCCGAAGACGGACATCAGGAGGAGCAGGAAGGGCAGGAAGGACAGCAGGGCGTAGTACGCGATCGCCGCGGCGTGCGTCAGGTCGTTGCTGCCCCACGCCAGTTCGATGACGCCCCGCCAGGCGGCGCGGCCCATCAACTCGACGCCCTCGCGGGCCTGCCGCAGGAGACGGCCCAGCCGGCCCGCGGCGCGGGTCACGCCGGAGTGCGGCAGGTTCAGATCCGGCACCTCAGACGCTGCCCATCCCCGCGTAGTCGCGGACCGGGTCCGGGCGAGATTCGCCCGGTTCCGGCCAGCACCTTCGGCGGAACGCCTGCAGCGACAGGAGGCCCTCGCCCGCTGCCGCCTTCGCGCTCTCGGCCGCCTCGCCCAGGCGACGCAGTTCGCCCAGGACGTCATCGAGGCCGGGCTCCAGGCGTTCACGCAGCCGGCGCCCGTCTTCGGTCAGGAACAGGTAGCCCACGACACTGCCGACGAGTGCGCCCAGCACGGCCGACGTCACCACACGAGCCCGATCATCCACGGCCCCTCCTCACGCGAAGCGCGCCGCCGCGTGCCGACACGATACCGCAACCGGGATGACCGCCGCCAGCCCGTCCCGGCGCCTCTTCCAGCGGCTCCGGCGTCCCAGGCGTGCGCTCGCCTCGCCGCGACGGCGGCGGGACCCGGCCGGCCGGCGTCACGCGACCCGTCAGGTCCGCTCGGCCGGCGTCGTCGAGGACGCACCGCGCGCCAGCAGGAACCTGGCGGCCAGCTCGAATCGCCTGGCCCACGCCGCCTCGTGGTGCCTCGCTCCCCGCTCCTCCAGGTAGTTCACGCTCGGGCGGGGCGAGGCCGCCGTCCTCCTCAGCAGACGGGCCATGGCCCGCGCGTCCCGCACGGCGACCCGGCCCTCGGCGGTGCCCACGTCGAGATGGACCCGGCCCGTCCATCCCGGCCGCTGACCGACGCACGCGAAGACGGCCCGGTCGGCGAACCACAACGACGGGCTCATCGCACCTGCGATCCCGAAAACGTCCGGATGGCGGAAGAACCCGTACAGGCTGATCAACCCTCCCATCGACGACCCCAGGATCCCGGTGTGTGCGACGTCCGGCATCGTGCGGAACCGGCGATCGACCATCGGCTTCAGCGTGCGGACGAGGAAGTCCAGGTACGCGTCACCTCGACCGCCGCCGCGGCGGTCGTCCCGGAACGGGCTGTACTCGTCCACCCGCTGCGCACCCATGTTCGGAACGCCCACGACGACCGCCTCGAGTCCCTCGGCCGACATCCGTTCGAGGGTGTCGTTCACCCGCCACTCACCCGCGAACGCGGTGGACGGGTCGAAGAGGTTCTGGCCGTCGTGCATGTAGAGGACGGGGTACGGCCCGCCACCCTGGCGATAGGCCGGCGGCAGGTAGACCAGCACGTCGCGGGTGTTGCCGAGTTCGGGGCTCCGCACCCCGGCCAGCATCCTGATGTCGCCGGCGAGTCCCCCGCCGGCCGGCTTCGCATCCACGTCGTCGTCGGTCATCCTGCCTCGCTGGAGCCCTTCCGTTCGATCGTATCCGTGACGCGCCGGGGCCGCCAAGTGTGGGCCCGCCCGCCGGCGTTCCGGACTGGGGTAAGCTGATCGTGGAACCCTCGGAGGAGCCGCCATGTCCGATCCCGCCGCCACGACGGTGCTGTGCCTGGCCAGCTACGAGAAGGGGCAGGAATTCATGCGGGAATGCCGGCGCCTCGGCTGCCGCGTGCTGCTCCTCACGTCCGACGCGCTCCGTGATGCGGACTGGCCGCATGACGCCATCGAAGAGACGTTTTACGTGCCCAGGGACATGGCCCGGGACGATCTGCTGAAAGGCGTCAGCCACGTGGCCAGGACGCGCCGCCTCGATCGCATCGTGGCGCTCGACGACTTCGACGTCGAAACGGCCGCCCTCCTGCGCGAGCATCTGCGCGTCCCGGGCATGGGCGAGTCCACCGCGAGGTACTTCAGGGACAAGCTCGCGGAACGCGTCAAAGCCCGTGCCGCCGGCATCCCTGTACCCGACTTCGTCCACGTCGTGAACGACGAGGCCATCGCGGCGTTCGCCGCGAACGTGCCGCCGCCGTGGATGGTGAAGCCCCGCTCGCAGGCGGCGGCGATCGGCATGCGGCGCGTCGAGCGCGCGGAGGACCTCTGGCCGACCCTCGAAGCGCTCGGCGACCAGCGATCGTTCCACGTGCTCGAGCGTTTCGTTCCAGGCGATGTTTTCCACGTCGACGCCATCGTGCAGGACCGGGAGGTCGTCTTCCAGGCCATGCACCGGTACGGTCAGCCGCCGTTCCAGGTGGCGCACGCCGGCGGCATTTTCACGACGATGTCGGTGCCGAGGCACGACCCGGTGTGGGAGGGTCTGTCGGCGATCAACCGGGACGTGCTGACGACGTTCGGCATGGTCAGGGGCGTGGCGCACACCGAGTTCATCCGCGCCGCCTCGGACGGAACGCTGCTGTTCCTGGAGACGTCGGCCCGCGTCGGAGGCGCCTTCATCGTCGACCTGGTCGAGGCCGAGACGGGACTCAATCTCTGGCGCGAGTGGGCCCGGCTCGAAGCCGCGGGCGACGGCGGGCGGTACTCGCTGCCGCCGCTCTCGGACCGGTATGCGGGCCTCGTGCTGACGCTGGCGAAGCAGGAGTGGCCCGATCTCTCCGCCTACGCGGACCCGGAGATCGTCTACCGCGTCAGCAAGGCCCGGCACGCCGGCCTCATCGTGGCGTCGCCGGACGAGACGAGGGTCAGGGCGCTTCTCGACGAGTACGCCGCGCGCTTCGCGGCCGACTTCTTCGCCTTCGCGCCTGCCCCCGATCGGGCACCCTGATCGCCGGTCGGCGTTGTATGCTAGCCGGGTCGATCCCGCCCGGCCCGTCGGCGCGCCGATCGCCGCCGCGGAGCCGGGGTCATCGTTCGTTTTCAAGGAGCACACGCATCATGGCGATTCACAGCGCGCACGCGGTGTGGAAGGGCAATCTCGTCGACGGCAGCGGCACGATGACGCTGCCCAAAGGCGCCTACGAGGGGCCGTACACGCGGGCGTCCCGGTTCGAGACCGGCCCGGGCACGAACCCCGAAGAACTCATCGGCGCGGCTCATGCCGGCTGCTTCTCGATGTTCCTCTCCGCCATCTTGTCGAAGAGCGGCTTCCCTCCCGCCGAAGTCCGGACGACGGCGAAGGTACACCTGGGAGATGGGCCGGCGATCACGCTGATCGAACTCGAGACCGAGGCGGCGGTGCCGGGGTGCGACGAGGCCGCGTTCCTCGAACACGCGGAGCGGGCCAAGGCGGGCTGCCCCGTGTCGAAGGCGCTCTCGGCCGTCCCCATGACGCTCAAGGCCACGCTCGTCAAGTAGGATCGCCGGCACAGGCCGCCCGTGGCGCTCAGCCTGCTGGTCATCGGCGACGTCGCCTGGGACATCTTCATCCGTCCCGAGGGCGGCCTCGTGCGCGGTTCGGACGTCCTCGGCACCGTCGACATCATGCCGGGGGGCGCGGCCGCCAACGTCGCGGTGTGGGCCCGGCGCGGGGGAACGGGCGTCACGCTCGTCGGGAAGGTCGGCGACGACGTGCTCGGCACGCTGATGCTCGCCCACCTCCAGTCCGAGGGCGTCGACCGGCTCGTGCGGACGGTGCCGGGAGGGCTGACGACCCGTGTGGGCATCCTGGTGGCGCCCGACGGCGAGCACTCCTTCGTCATCGACCACACGAAGGTGCTGCGCTTCGGTGAAGGCGACGCTCCGCCCGGCCTGCTCGACGGGGTCGATGCCGTGTTCTTCAACGGCTACGACATTTTTCTCGCCCGCTCGACGGCGTTCCTCGCGCCGCTGCTGGCGGAAGCGCGACGGCGCGGCATCCCGGTGGCGTTCGACCCGTCCTCGTTCGCCCTCATCGACTCGTACGGCGCCCGACGGCTGCTCGACGGCGTGGGCCCGCTGGACGTGCTGCTCCTGAACGCGGCCGAGGCCGACGCCCTCGGCCGCGGCAGCGGTCCCGGCGGGCTGACGGCGCGGGCGGCGCTCGCCGTGGTGAAGCGCGGCCCGGACGGCGCCTCGGCGCACGCGGCCGGGTCCGACTGGTCCGTGCACGCCGAACGCGTCAGCGTCGTCGACACGACCGGCGCCGGCGATGCGTTCGACGCGGCGTTCCTGATCGAGTGGCTGGCGCACCGCGACGTGGAGGCGGCGCTCCGGGCCGGAAACCGGCTCGGCGCGTGGGTGGCGGGCCACCTCGGCGCGCAGCCCGTCCCGCCGCCCTGACGCCAGATGGGGTGGCGCCGTCCGCCTCAGCCGGAGTTCCCGATCACAGGGAGGCCCGATGCCGCGCAACGCTGAAGTCATCCGCCAGTGGAAGATCCTGCGCTCGATCGAAGCCGCGCGGTGCGGATTGTCGGTGGCCGAGATGGCGGCCATCGGCCAGGTGACTCCTCGGACGATCTGGCGCGACCTGGCGGCGCTGCAGGACGCCGGGTTTCCGCTCGTCGACGAGTCTCGTGACAACCGCACGTACTGGAAGATCAACCAGAGCCCCTTCAAGCACCTCACGCAGCTCGGGCTCTCTCTCTCCGAACTCTGCGCGCTCTACCTCAGCCGCCGGCTCGTCGAGTCGCTGACCGGCGTGCCGTTCCAGGCGTCGCTCGGCGATGCGTTCGCGAAGTTCGAGCGCGACGTCCCTGAACGGATGAGGGCCTACCTGGACCGCCTCCCCGCTGTCATGAGCGCGCGCCCGGGCGGCGGCAAGGTCCCGCTGTCGGGGCGCCACCACCAGATGGTCGAGCAGCTCGTGGATGCCTCGGTGGCCCTGAAGCAGGTGCGCATGCGGTATTACTCGCTGTCCCACAACCGGGAAGCCGAGTACCTGATCTTCCCCCTGCGGTTCGTGTACACGATGGGCGCGATGTACCTGCGGGCGTGGGTGCCGGACCGCGGGCAGGTCCTGACGTTCGCCGCGCACCGGGTGCGCCGCGTGACCGTGCTCGAGGAGCGGTTCGTGGCCGACCCCGAGTGGTCGGAGCGGACCTTCCCGCCGTCGCTGGGCCCGAGCAGCGGCCCTCCCGTGCACGTCGTGCTGCGGTTCGACCGGACGCTCGCGCCGATGGTGGCCGAGCGCCAGTACCATCCCAGCCAGGTGACGAAGGCGAGGGCCGACGGCTCGCTCACCCTGGAACTCGATGTGTGCGACGACGTCTGGCTCCGGAGCTTCGTGCTGCAGTTCGGGCATCGGGTCCAGGTGATGAAGCCCCCGTCGCTGGCCGCGGAGATCCGCGACGAACTCGATCTGGCCCGGCGTCACTACGCGCCCGACGACCAGGTCGAGCCGCTCGCCACGTCGCAAGCGCTCCTCGACCTCGGTGACCAGTGGCGCCTGCCTTTCTGAGCCGCGTGGGCGGGGCCGTCGGCCTCGCGTTCGGACCGCGCGCGGCGCACGATGGGAGTCGGTGGAACGTCCATGAACGCTCACGTGCTTCGACATCTTGCGGCGATCGAGAGCGGCCGGGACCCGCTCGACTTCTGCGAGTTGCCCGACCCGATTCCCGGCCCGGGCGACCTGCTGATCCGCGTGTCCGCCTGCGGCGTCTGCCACACCGAGATCGACGAGATCGAAGGCCGAACGCCGCCGCCCGTCCTGCCTGTCGTTCCGGGCCACCAGGTCGTCGGCCACGTCGTGCACTGCGGACCGCGGCCGTCGGCGCTGAAGCCCGGCACCCGCGTGGGCGTCGCCTGGATCTACTCCGCGTGCGGGCGGTGCGCCCAATGCCTCGGCGGGCGCGAGAACCTCTGCGCCTCGTTCAGAGCGACCGGGCGCGACGCAAACGGCGGCTACGCCGAACTGATGGTGGCGAGGCAGGATTTCGTGTTCCCCGTGCCGGAAAGCCCCATGAGCGATGCGGAGATCGCCCCGCTGCTCTGCGCCGGCGCCGTCGGCTACAGGTCGCTCCGGCTCGCAAACCTGCCGAACGGCGGCCGGCTGGGCCTGACCGGGTTCGGGGCGTCCGCTCACCTGGTGATGAAACTCGTCCGCTACCGGGACCCCGACGCCGAGGTGTTCGTCTTCGCCCGCAGCGAGGCCGAGCGCGCGTTCGCGCGCGAACTCGGCGCGGCGTGGACCGGCGACACCGCGGACACCGCCCCGGTGCCGCTCGACGCCATCATCGACACGACGCCGGCGTGGAGACCCGTCGTCGAGGCCCTTCGGAACCTGGCGCCCGGGGGGCGCCTCGTCGTAAACGCCATCCGGAAGGAGCACGGCGACCGCGACGCGCTCGCCTGCCTGGACTACGCCCGCGACCTCTGGATGGAGAAGGAATTGAAGAGCGTCGCCAACGTGACGAGGCGCGACGTGTCGGAGTTCCTGCAGAGCGCCGCGGCGATGGGCCTGCGGCCGGAGGTCCGGGAATATCCCCTCGCCGACGCCAACCATGCGCTCCGGGATCTCAAGACGCGGTCCGCGCGCGGGGCGCGCGTGCTGCGCATCGGGTAGCGGGGCGCCTTGGCCGCCGCCAGCGGCCCGAGTTAAGATGCGAAGGATGCTGCCGCTTGCACGGGACTCGGCCGCGTCAGGATGGGGTTGGAAGTCCTTTGGAGGGTCTATGAGACACGGGATGGTCGCCTTCGCGCTGCTCGTCGCCTTGCTCCTGGCTCCGGCCACGGCGGGGGCGCAGTACGCGGCCCAGGAGGCGCTGGGGAACCCCAATACCTACGTGACGGCCTACTACAACCTCAATTTCGGCGGAGACGTCTACAAGGGCCTGAGCGCGGCGACATGGGACGCGTCCAGGTCGCACGGCGTGGGCGCGTCGGTGACGCTCTTCGCGCGCAAACTGGTGTCCGCCGAAGTGGACTTCAACTACAGCCACAGTTTCTTCGGCACCTCCGAATCGCTCGCCAAGAACTACGTGCTCTCGACGACCCTCGACGGCGTGGTCGGTCCCTGGTTCAAAATGGGGGGGGGACGCATCCGCACCTACGCCGTGGCGGGCGGCGGGTACATGCGCGGTGTGATCACGAACCGGCGCAGGGCTGGCTGGGACCAGGGCAGCAAGAACCTCGGCCTCATCGAGGCCGGCGGCGGGGTCTTGTGGCTGATCAACGACTCGCTCGGCGTGCGCGCCGACGTCCGCTACCGCTGGGGCCTCGGGGGGAAAGACAAGGACGGCGCCTACGGCAAGTTCGACAAGTTCACGTACATGAAGGGCACGCTGGGGTTCAGCATCGCCTTCTAGCCGGGCTGACGCCCGCTCGAGGCGCGCCGCCCCGATCACTCAGTCGAAGACGACCCGGACCGGCCGGCCGTACGTGACCGTCACAACCTGGCGCCGCTCACCCGCGTCGGGGTGCCGCATGCGGACTTCGCGTGTCCCGACCGGCGCCTGCACGCGCCCGATCGGCGCCGTCCCGGCGAGCACGCCGTCCACCCAGATTTCCGAGCCCGACGGCGCCAATACCTCGATTTCGACCGGCGGGAGCTGCACCGTGAGGGCCGAAACCTGGCCGGGCCTCACTTCGACGCGACGGGTCTCGCGGTAGCCGTAGCTCGGGCTGACGAGATCGATGACGTGATCGCCGGGGCGCGCCAGCAGTCTGCCTCCCTCGGTGGACCCAATCGGCTTGCCGCCTTCCAGGATGTCGAGCCGCACCGGCGAGAACACGGCAAGCCAGCCGGGTCGGATGCTGATCGCGGCGTCTGCCGTCTCGTCGGCGCGAACCTGGACCGACTGCCTGACGGTCCCGTCGCCGTTGCGCACGACGACCGTGTGCGGGCCTTCGGCGACCGCTTCGAGCGTCACGGGCGCCGTGCCCCGGGCGACGCCGTCCACCCAGACTTCCGCCCCCGGCGGGTCCGACTCGACTCGCAGCGACCCGGTCGCGCGAAGGTCGGTGCTCCCGGCCTGCACGACCACCGAGCGGCCGTCGGTCACCTCGACGTCCTGCACCCTGGTCCGGCCGCCCCCCGTGACTTCGACGCGGTGGCTGCCCGCCGGCAACTCGGCGGAGACCGGAGCCTCGCCCACGTCCACGCCGTCGATCCTGACGGCGAGGCCCGCTCGCTGAGACTCGACGCGAATCGTGCCGGATGCCGGTGCCGGAGCGAAGAGCCTGGCCTTGACATACGGGAAACCGGCGCTTCCCGCGATGAGGGCCAGCGCCACGGCCAGGTACCCCAGGCGGAGCTTCGGCCTCGGGAGCCGGTCCGCGGCGTCGGACAGAAAGAACAGAACGCGCCTGGGCCGAATCCTGAACCGCGCACCCGCGCGGCCCGCGCCCCTCGTGAGGCTGGCCGCGGCTCCGGCAGCGGCCCCACCGGCGCCGGCCAGCCCCCTGGCAAACACCCGTGCGGCACCCGTCGCGCCGGACGCGGCAGTACGGATCGCAAACGCCCCGGCGCGCATTATCGCGCTGAGCAGTCCGGTGACTGCGTTCACGCTGGAGGACGCCGCTGACGCCAACCCGCCGCCCAGCGAGCCGAGCGCAGAGCCAGTTCCGCGAACGGTCCAGACGGCGCCACGGCCGATTGCCGCACCCAGCGAACTCAAGGCACGCGCAGTCGCGCGGCAGCCCCGGGCAACGCCGGCGGCAGTGGCCGACGCTCCGCTGGCGATTCCGTTCACGACCGCTGAGACCGCCGCCGCGGCGCATCCAGCAGCGGCGGAGGACGCCATGCCTGCCGCCCTCCCGGCTCCGACCGCCGCAGCCGCGAGCCCCCGGGCAGCAGATGCCGCGGTCGCCACGATGCCCCGTCCGGCGGCGGCACCGGCGCCTGCGACGGCTCCGGCGGCCCGCCCGGCCATAGCCCGAAGGCGCGCGGCACGCCTGCGGCCGGCCTGGGCGCGTACGCGGCGGACACTCGGCGCAACCCGCGGGAAGACCGGCCCGGCTTCGTCCTCTTCCCTGCCTGATGCCTGATCCGCGTCGGCAGCGTCAGCGAGGCTCGGCAGCGCCGCGCCCGCGTCGTCCTGGGTTGCGGCACGCTGTGCCGCGACGGCCGGAGGCGGCAACTCCTGCGACGGCTCCGGCAGTGCCGCGGTCGCGGCATCTTCGGCGTGCAGGAGGTCCGGGCCAGGCTTCGGGAAGTCCGGCACCTCCAGGCGACGCCGGGGCGACAGCGGCGGTTGCGCCGTTGCAGAGGACGGCCCTTCGCCGAAGCTCTGCTCGTACTCCGTCAACTCGATGGTCGCGCCGAGCGCGGGCCGCTGGGCCGTATGCCGATGGCGGTGGCGCCGTGCGCCCAGGTCCACCTCGACGAGCCAGTCGGTCGGCAAGCGCGGCAGCGCCGGCGTGTCCGGCGGCTCGCCGGCAGGCCGCTCATCACCCGATCCGGATTCCAGGCCGACAACCGCGGTGGTTTCAACGCCCTCGTGCCCAGGCACGATCAGAATCGAGGACTCGCTCTGGAACGCCTCCGCATCCGCCAGCCCGGCCCCGCGCACCTCGCTCTCGGCTGAGGCAGTCTCGGACGCCGGAACGAGCGGCAGTTCCCCCGTGCCCTCGACGAACACCGGCCCGGGCGCCTGCTCGGGCCGGGTCTCGATCGCCAGCTGGGCCTCCACCGAGGCCTCGACTTCGGCAGCCGTCAACTCGAACTCGGGCGGCTCCGGCTCGATGACCACGGATTCGACGGCGGCGATCAACTCAGCCAACGCGGGCTCTGATTCGACGACGACGACGGGCTCAATCTCGGGCTGCGGCAGTTCGGGCTCGGCGGCAAGCGCTTCGACAGCGGCGGGTTCGTCGAACGCCACTGTCTCAGCGCGCGCCGGTTCGGCTTCGACGGCAGCAATCGGTCCCGCGACCGCGGGCTCCGGCCCGATGACGACGGATTCGACGGCGGCGATCAACTCAGCCAACGCGGGCTCTGATTCGACGACGA
>CAZBIP010000100.1:0-1284 GCA_964491885.1 uncultured Vicinamibacterales bacterium | reverse complement strand
CGACGGGCTCAATCTCGGGCTGCGGCAGTTCGGGCTCGGCGGCAAGCGCTTCTGGTGGGGCCGGCTCGGCCCCCGCTTCGAACAGCGCGGCAACGTCCGGCTGAGCTTCCACGGCCGCGAGGTCCACCTCCGGCAACGGAAGCGGTTTGAGCGACGGCATCGTATCGACGGGCATCAAGTCGCGGACGACTCGACGGTCTGCGTCGTCCAGGAAGAGCGCAGCGATCTCCGGATCGGACTCGAGCGGCGACAGAGCGGCCCCGGCTTCGGCGGTCGCGCCGATCGCGGTCTCCCCGGATTCGGCGGTCTCCATCGCCGCGAGCACGGCCTCCTCTTCGCCGGGAGCAGGCCCGGCGTAGCCATCCTCGGCGAGGTCGTCGAGGTCGATGACTTCTTCCGGGAATTCCGCGTCTCGCGGCAACCTGGGCGAGGCGTCCGCGCCGATCAGCCGGCTCGCGACGAGCGGCTCATCCGGCGTCTCGGGCTCCGGGAGCCGCCAGCCGACGGCCTCGTCACCCTGCGCGTCGTCGGCGGGCTTCTCCAGGAAGTACGTGCCTGCCATGTCTTCGCCGTGCCCATCGCCCGGCGCGTCCGGCAGCAGGGTGAAGGCCGGGACGAGCACGGTACGCGGCGCGTGGGCCCTGCCGCCAGTGTCCCCGGCCTCGGCCGACATCCGAGGCTGGTCGTCGGCCGGCAGTTCGCACGCCCGCCTCGAGGCCTCGGCATCCGCCCGGGCGGCCGCGGCGGCATCGGCGACGGCCGCGATTCTCTCGTATTCCTCGGCGAGCGCTTTCAGCGCGGCAGTTCCGCCCGACGCCATGCTGTGCCGGGTTAACGCCGCCTCGAGCCCGGACCGCGCATCGGCCACAGTTCCGAACCGGTTTGCGTGATCCAGGCCGGTCGCCCGCCTCAGCCAGGCCAGGAGCGGCGCGGGAAGGGCCGGCGAACGGCCGTCGCTCCGACCGCGCCCCAGCCCGGCGACCAGGTCGCCCAGCCCGGATGGGAACTCCTCGGCCTCGAGCCGCCTGCCGGCCAGAAGCGCCGCCGCCGTCACACCGATTTGCGCGACGTCTGCTACGTCGTCAAGCGCGGGAGTGCCCTTCCCCGGCGGTGTCGCGATCCTGAACTCCCGCCACAGGCGCGCGCGGCCGTACTCCAGCCGCGCGAGTGCCGTACCGAGCACGTAATCGGCGATCAGGATACGGCCCTTGGGAGACAGGATGATGCGTTCCGGCCCGATGGCGCCGTGCGTCATCGATCGGGACTCGTGGAAGACGGCCAACG